>JAFVMW010000077.1 GCA_017506735.1 Oscillospiraceae bacterium
CGGCCTAGATACTCAGCGAGGATAAATTGTGCCAGAAAAGGCCGACGACAACGGTGGGCTGCCGCCCACCTAGAAGGAGAACGCATTCTGGTGCAATTTAGGCCGGTGAGTGTCAGGCTGTTTTATTAAGAGTTAGTATGAAAGCCCACGGGACGGAAATGGTGCGTAATTGCCACCTTTCACCCCTCAGTCCGCTTCGCGGCCAGTTGCCTGCGGGCAACCCTGTCGCGGCTCTGACAGCCCACAGGGCTGTCATTCACTACCGCGACTGCGCTTCGCTTACCCCTCAAGGGGAGCCTTTGGCTCGCCAAACTGTAATTTACTTCTTACCCTTGGGGCCGGGCTTGGGGGCTTTCCGTTCGCCGCCGGTATACATATAATAATCGCACTTGATCATGCCGTTGTAGAGCTTGCGCTTTTTGTCGGCGCGCTTGCCGAAGTAATGCTCGAATTCCGGCTCGGAGGTGATGATGTATTTCTTCCAGGAGTCTGCATACTTCAGATGGCGGCCCAGAGCCTGGTAGAGCTTTTGGGCGCTCTGGCGCTCCAGCATCCGCTCGCCGTAGGGGGGATTGGCGATGATCACGCCGGACTCCGCCGGCAGGCTCATCTTGGTGGCGTCGCCGTCCTTGAAGGTGATCAGCTTGCCCACACCGGCCTTTCTTGCGTTGGCCATGGCAAGGCTGACGCACTTGGGATCGTTGTCGGAGCCAAGAATTCGGTACTCACCCCGGAATTCCTTGTCCAGGGCCTCGCTGCGGACGGTGCGGAACACGCCCTCGTCCATCCAGTCGAATTTCTCACAGCCGAAGCTGCGGCCCATGCCGGGGGCCCGGTTCAGGGCGATGAGGGCGGCCTCGATGGGAATGGTGCCGGAGCCGCAGAAGGGGTCCCAGATGAAATCCCGGCCCCGGTAACGGGTCAGCTGAACCATGGCAGCGGCCAGGGTTTCCCGGAGGGGAGCGTCATTGCCCACGGCACGGTAGCCACGCTTGTGCAGACCCACGCCGGAGGTGTCCAGATACAGATTTACCTGGTCATTCATAATGGAAAACTGGAGCTGATACTTGGCCCCGTCCTCGGGGAACCAGGTGATGCCGTACTTCTCTCCCAGACGGCGCACCGCCGCCTTCTTGATGATGGCCTGGCAGTCCGGCACGCTCATGAGCTGGCTGTTCAAGCAGTGGCCCTTCACGGGGAAGGCGCCGTTTTTGGGGATGAAATCCTCCAGATTGGTCCGGTAGACTCCCTGGAACAGCTCCTCGAAGGTGGTTGCCTTGAAAGAAGCCAGCACCAGCAGCACACGCTCGCCGGTGCGCAGATTCACATTGGCCTTTGCCATGGCGTACTCGTCGCCGGTGAACAGAACCCGGCCGTTTTCCACCTGGACATCGGACAAATCCATACGGCGCAGCTCGTCGCCGGCCAGTCCCTCCAGACCGAACAGCGTGGGCACCGCGAATTGCATATTATTCATAAAACCTCCCTGCCATATTCGGCATGATCTGTTGTTTTCAGATTAGTATAGCTTAATTTGGCAGAAATAGCAATGTTTTTTCCATTTGCGCCAGGAAAAAAGAGGGAAGCTGCCGGATACTTTGTCATTGCCCCTGGCAAAGAATCCAAAATCGATTCCTTTTTCGTGAACTTACTCTTGCATCATAGCTGAAAATCGGGTATACTGTGCTTATATTATGACTTGAAGGAAAGCAGGGTGGCCGTCAGTGAAGGACATCAATTTGCTGGTCTGGCTGACCCAGCTTGGCATATCGGTGGCAGTGCCCCTGGTGGGATTTCTCTGGCTTGGGGTTTGGCTCTGTAATGACCTGGGCTGGGGAAAATGGACCATCGCGGCCGGTCTGATTCTGGGCCTGTCCGGAGCGGTCAGCGGACTGCGCAGCTCCCTGCAGATTCTGGGGCGGATGTCCAGAGACAAAAAAGAGGATCTGCCGCCGCCGGTGGCCTTCAACGAACACGAATAATCAGGAGATTATCCATGGATTCCCGAAAAATTGCGTTACAGGAAACAAAAACTATCGCCATCGGCGTTGGCATCGGCGTTGGGCTGATGATCGGCGTGTTTGCCCTGCTGGGCAAGTATGACACCTCCGTGCTGCTGGGCGGTATCACCGGCGGCGTGCTGGCGGTGCTGCATTTCTTCTCGCTGGCGGTGATCACCACACTGGCGGCTGACCGTGCAGAGGGAGGCGATGTCCAGTCCGGCGTGAAGCTGGTGCAGGGCTCCTATCCCATCCGGATGCTTGCCCTGGCGGCGGCGCTGTTTCTCTGCGCCAGGAGCGGATATTTCAACGTGGTAGCCCTGGCGCTGCCTTTGGCCTTTGTCCGGCCCACCATTACATTCGCAGAATTTTTCCGAAAGAAAGGGGACTGACCTGTTATGGAACTGGAAGTTACAGGCTCGTTTATTTACTTTACCCTGCCGATTTTCGGCGGCATCAACGTCACCCAGACGATGGTGTCCTCCTTTATCGTCACGGTGCTGCTTTGCACCGCCTTTGTCTGCCTGGGCAAGGACCTGAAGAAGCGTCCCGACGGCAGGCAGGTGCTGGTGGAAAAGGGCGTGATGATGCTCACCGATATGGTGGTGGAAACCATGGGCGCCCATAATGTCCACTGGACCCCCTTCATCGGCACCATCTTCCTCAGCTCCCTCTGCGGCAGCTTCATCGGCCTCACCGGCTTCCTCCGGTCCACCACCGCCGACATCAGCTGCGTCATGGTCTGGGCATTGATGGTCAGCGCGATCATCTGGTATCAGAACATCAAAAACCTGGGCTTCCTGGGCTGGCTGAAGGGCTTCACCGAACCCATCGTGGTCATGACCCCCATGAATATCGTGAGCGAGATCGCTCAGCCCGTGTCCATGGCCTTCCGTCACTTCGGCAACGTGGCCGGCGGCGGCGTTATCACCACCCTGATCTATGCCGCCCTCAGCGCCGCCTCCGTGGCAGTGCTGAATCTGATCACCTCCACCGGCTGGCTGGTCAGCGTGATTATGATCGCCCTGGGCGGCGGTCTGGTGTTCCTGTGGAAGCGGAACGGAAAGAAGCTGCCTCTGGTATTCGGCGTGATCTGCGCCGTGCTGGGCCTGTTTGGCCTGCTGCAGACCTTCGGCATCCTGTCCGGCGTGCCCATTCTGGCTTACGGTGTGCCTGCCGTCCTGTCCTGCTACTTTGACCTGTTCTCCGGCTTCGTCCAGGCCTATGTGTTCAGCCTGCTGACCATGGTCTATATCTCCGGCTCCCTGCCCGGCCCCGAAGAGGCACAGGCGGAGTAAAGTCAAAGCCTCCCCTTGAGGGGAGGTGCCCCCGAAGGGGGCGGAGGGGTGAAAGCTACCGGTTGGAGTCGGTGCAAGACACAACGCTTCACCCCTCAGTCGCCGAACGGCGACAGCTCCCCTCGCAGGGGAGCCATGATTTCGTAAACCCATAAAAAATTAATATAAAACAACATTTTAGGAGGAACATTTTATGGAATTAGCATCTGCAATCGCAATCGCCGGTAAGGCTATCGGCGCAGGTCTGTGCATGGGTATCGGCGCTGTGGGCCCCGGTATCGGTGAAGGTAACGCCGTCGCTCACGCTCTGGACGGCATGGCCCGTCAGCCCGAGGCTGTGGGCACCCTGCGCTCCACTATGATCATGGGCTGTGCCATCGCGGAGACCACCGGTATTTACTCCCTGATCATCGCCCTGCTGATCCTGTTCCTGCTGTAATTCCTTTCAGAACCATTTTGAAAGGAGCGAACAGAAGTGGAACGGTTTGAAGCATTTATTGGCGTAAACTTCTGGACTGCCCTGTTTGTGCTGCTGAACACCCTGACCATCTATTTCGTGGCCAGGAAATTCCTCTTCGGCCCGGTGATGAAGCTGATCCGGGACCGTCAGCAGGAGATCGACGGTATGTACGAAGCCGCCGGCAGCGCCAGGGACGAGGCCGCCGCCCTGAGAAGTGAGTATCAGGAAAAGCTGTCCGATGCCCAGGCCGCTTCCGAGCGTCTGGTGAAGGAGGCCACGATGCGTGCCCAGAGCCGGGAGGAGGAGATTCTCCGCCAGGCCCGTGCCGAGGCAAGCGCCATCCTTGACAAGGCTGCCGCCGACATCGCCCAGGAAAAGAAGAAGGCATTGAACGATGCCAAGGATGAAATCTCCGACCTTGCCCTGGCCATTGCCGGCAAGGTGGTGGGCCGCGCCCTGACCGCAAAGGATCAGGCTGACCTTGTGGATCATTTCATCCGGGAATTGGGTGATCAGGCATGACCCAGATCGGAAGTGTTTACGCCCAGGCGCTCTATTCCCTGGCCCGGGAGGAGGCCGTCTGCCAGCAGATTCTCAGCCAGCTGAAGGTTCTGGATCAGAGCTTCCGCACCGAGCCTGACTTTCTGCGCCTTCTGGCAGCCCCCAACCTGTCCAAAGAGGAACGCTGCCGGATCGTGGATGACAGCTTCCGGGGGAAAGTCCATCCCTATGTGCTGAATTTCATGAAGATTCTGACAGAAAAGGGCTATATGCGCCATTTTGGCGACTGCTGCAAGGCCTATCAGGAGCTGTACAACCAGGATCATGGCATTCTGGTGGTGAAGGCAGTGTCCGCTGTCCCCCTGACCAAGGCCCAGAGCACAAAACTGAAGGAAACCCTTTCCCGGATCACCGGCAAAACCATCGAGCTTGAAAACCGGATCGACCCGGCTTGCCTGGGCGGAATGCGCCTGGACTACGACGGCAAGCGTATGGACGATACGGTGGCCCACCGGCTGGAGGCCGTGGGCAGTCTGCTCAAAAATACCGTACTTTGATCATCGGTAGAAAGCAGGAACGCATATATGGAATTAAGACCCGAAGAAATTACAAAACTCATCCGTAGTCAGATCAAGAACTACGAAGCCAAGCTGGAGCAGAGCGAGACCGGCGTCGTCATTCTGGTGGGCGACGGCATCGCCAAGGTTTCCGGCCTGGATAAATGCATGGCCGGTGAGCTGATCGAATTCCCCAACGGCTCCTACGGCATGGCACAGAACCTGGAGGAGGACACCGTGTCCGTCGTTATCCTGGGTACCGACAACGGCATCAAGGAAGGCGACACCGTCAAGCGCACCGGCAGAGTCGTGTCCGTCCCCGTTGGCGCAGGCCTCACCGGCCGTGTTGTCAACGCCCTGGGCGAGCCCATCGACGGCCGGGGCCCCATCGTGTCCGAGGGCTACCGGGCCATTGAGATGCCTGCCCCCGGCATCATTCAGAGAAAGCACGTTTCCCGTCCTCTGCAGACCGGCATCAAGGCCATCGACTCCATGATTCCCATCGGCCGGGGCCAGCGTGAGCTGATCATCGGCGACCGCCAGACCGGCAAGACCACCATCGCCACCGATACCATCCTGAACCAGAAGGGCAAGGATGTGATCTGTATCTACGTTGCCATCGGCCAGAAGCGCTCCACCATCGCGCAGTTGGTGGAAAACCTGACCCAGGGCGGCGCCATGGACTACACCATCGTGGTCTCCGCCACCGCCTCGGAGCTGGCTCCCATGCAGTACATTGCCCCCTACACCGGCTGTACCATGGGCGAGCATTTCATGTACCAGGGCAAGGATGTTCTGGTCATCTACGACGACCTGAGTAAGCACGCAGTGGCCTACCGTGCCATCTCCCTGCTGATCCGCCGTCCCCCCGGACGTGAGGCTTACCCCGGCGACGTTTTCTACCTCCATTCCCGTCTGCTGGAGCGCGCGGCTCAGCTGTCCGACGCCCTGGGCGGCGGCTCTCTGACCGCCCTGCCCATCATTGAGACCCAGGCCGGCGACGTTTCCGCCTACATTCCCACCAACGTCATTTCCATCACCGACGGTCAGATCTTCCTGGAGACCGAGCTGTTCAACTCCGGCGTTATGCCTGCCGTGAACCCCGGTATCTCCGTGTCCCGTGTCGGCGGCGACGCCCAGATCAAGGCCATGAAGAAGGTGGCTGGCTCCCTGAAGCTGCTGTACTCCCAGTACCGTGAGCTCCAGAGCTTCGCCCAGTTCGGCTCCGATCTGGATGCCGACACCAAGGCCCGTCTGTCCCTGGGCGAACGGATCGTGGCGGTTCTGAAGCAGAAGAACAACGCCCCTGCCGAGGTTGCCCATCAGGTGTGCATCATCTACGCCGTTACCAAGGGCTATCTGAACAATCTGGCACTGGAGCAGGTTCCCGAGTTCGAGCTGCGGCTCCGGGAGCATATGGACAGCCGCCACTACGACGTGCTGGAGGCCATCCGGACCACCGGTAAGCTGGAGCCCCAGACCGAGGAAGCCCTGAAGACCGCGATCAGCGAGCTGGTGTCGGAATTCACGGTGGCACAGTAAGGAAGGAGGCCAATCATGGCTGGCGTTTCCACCAAGGAGATCAAGAACCGGATCCGAAGCATGGAGTCCACCAAGCAGATCACCAAAGCCATGGAGATGGTGGCTGCCTCCAAGCTCCGCCGGGCCCAGGCCCAGGTTCTTGCCTCCCGTCCCTACTTTGAAATTCTTTCTTCCACGATTGAAACCATCGTGGCCAATAACCGAGACTTTTCGTCCCCCTATCTGACCCAGCGCCCCGGCAACCGGGTGTGCTATGTGGTCATCGCCGGTGACAGAGGCCTGGCAGGCGGCTACAACAGCAACGTGCTGAAGCTGGCCTGGGCCGATCTGGAAGGACAGGACGCCTGCGTGCTGCCCATCGGCAAAAAGGCTGTGGACTTTTTCCGCAGCCGGAAGGTGCGGCTGCTGACGGAAACCTACCAGGAAGCCGAGGATGTGGATGTGGGCGACTGCTTCTCCATCTCCAAGCTGCTGAGCAAGGCTTACCGGGCAGGCCAGTTTGACAAGGTCTGCATCGCCTACACCAATTTCGTGTCTGTGCTGGTTCAGACCCCCACCACCCGGCAGCTGCTGCCCCTGGTCCCCCAGGGCGCAGACCAGACCGGTTCTTCCGACATTCTCTATGAGCCGGACAGTGTGGAGGTCTTTGATGCCATCGTTCCCGAGTATCTGGGCGGTATGATTTACGGCGCCCTGTGCGAAAGCCGTGCCGCCGAGCAGGCTGCCCGCCGCACCGCCATGGACTCCGCCACCCAGAACGCCGACGAGATGATCGCTGATCTGAGTCTGAAGTTCAACCGGGCAAGACAGGCCGCCATCACCCAGGAAATCACCGAAATTGTGGCCGGCGCCTAATTCAAGGCTGTCATTCCGAGCCAGTGCGCACACTGGCGTGGGAATCCCCTGTTCCAACGGGATGGCCTGATCATCAAGGGGATCGCCACACCAGTCTGCGGACTGGTTCGCGATGACACTCTAATCATAAAGGAGTTGAATCCTATGCCTAACAACAAGGGAACTGTGATCCAGGTCATGGGTCCTGTTCTGGATATCCGCTTTGCGGACGACTGTCTGCCCGAGCTGCTGTCTGCCATTGAAATTCCCAACGGCAATGACACCATCGTTGCAGAGGTTGCCCAGCACATCGGTGACAATGTGGTGCGCTGCATCGCAATGAGCTCCACCGACGGTCTGCAGCGCGGCGCTGTGGCCACCGATACCGGTGCCGCCATCTCCGTGCCTGTGGGCGACGAGTGCCTGGGCCGTGTGTTCAATCTGCTGGGTCAGCCCATCGACGAGGCCGGCCCCGTCTACGCCGCTGAGAAGTGGCCCATCCACCGCCCTGCTCCCTCCTACGAGGAGCAGCAGCCTGCTACCGAGATCCTGGAAACCGGCATCAAGGTCATCGACCTGATCTGCCCCTACGCCAAGGGCGGTAAGATCGGTCTGTTCGGCGGCGCTGGCGTGGGCAAGACCGTTCTGATCCAGGAGCTGATCTACAACATCGCCACCGCCCACAACGGCTACTCCGTGTTCACCGGCGTCGGCGAGCGTACCCGTGAGGGCAACGACCTGTACAACGAAATGACCGAGTCCGGCGTTATCTCCAAGACCGCCATGGTCTTTGGTCAGATGAACGAGCCCCCCGGAGCCCGTATGCGCGTGGGTCTGAGCGGCCTGACCATGGCAGAGTACTTCCGTGATGTGAAGCATCAGGACGTGCTGCTGTTCATCGACAACATCTTCCGTTTC
This sequence comes from Oscillospiraceae bacterium, assembly GCA_017506735.1. Taxonomy (GTDB): domain Bacteria; phylum Bacillota; class Clostridia; order Oscillospirales; family Oscillospiraceae; genus Faecousia. The sequence goes on from JAFVMW010000077.1 coordinate 8,111, forward strand.
ACCCAGGCCGGCTCCGAGGTTTCCGCGCTGCTGGGCCGTATGCCCTCCGCCGTGGGCTACCAGCCCACCCTGGCCACCGAAATGGGCGCCCTGCAGGAGCGCATCACCTCCACCAAGAACGGCTCCATCACCTCCGTTCAGGCAGTCTACGTCCCTGCCGACGACCTGACCGACCCTGCCCCTGCCACCACCTTTGCCCACCTGGACGCCACCACGGTTCTGGACCGCGGCATCGCCTCCCTGGGCATTTACCCTGCCGTTGACCCCCTGGACTCCACCTCCCGTATCCTCTCTCCCGAGGTTCTGGGTCAGGAGCATTACGACACCGCCCGTGCCGTCCAGAACATCCTCCAGCGCTACAAGGAGCTGCAGGACATCATCGCCATCATGGGTATGGACGAGCTGAGTGAAGAGGACAAGATGATCGTCAACCGGGCCCGTAAGGTCCAGCGCTTCCTGTCCCAGCCCTTCCACGTGGCCGAGCAGTTCACCGGCTACCAGGGCAAGTACGTCCCCCTGAAGGAGACCATCCGTTCCTTCAAGGAGATCATCGAGGGCAAGCACGATCAGATTCCCGAATCCTACTTCCTGTTCGCCGGTTCCATTGACGAAGTGGTGGAAAAGTGGAAGGGTGGTAACGCATGACCAGCTTCCCCCTGAAGATCGTCACCCCCGACGGCCTGATCTTTGACGGCCAGGCAGAGGAGATCGTGGTTCGTACCACCTCCGGTGACATGGGCGTTCTGGCAGGCCACATCAACTGCGTGGCTCCCCTGGGCATGGGTCAGGCCATGATCCTGTCCGAAGGCAAGAAGCGGTATGCCGCCTGCATCGGCGGTATGCTCAGCGTTGTGAACGGTGAAGTGACCCTGGTGCCCACCACCTTCGAGTGGGCGGACGCCATCGATCTGAACCGTGCCGAGCGTGCCTATGAACGGGCCCAGAATGCCATCTCCAGCAAGGATTCCACAGACATGGACATCCGCATGGCGGAGGCCCGTCTGAAGCGTGCCCTGATCCGCAAAAGCGTGGCAAGCAATTACCGCAGATAAAAGCATTACGCCCTCTGCCAAACGGCAGAGGGCGTTATTGTGTGATTAATGGGAGTTTGTGGGGGTGTTTCGATGATACCGTAGGGGCGACCATTGTGTCGCCCGGCCTTCCCCAAAGGGGAAGGTGGCACGGCGGAACGCCGTGACGGGTGAGGTGAAAAACCTCCATTTTTTCTGAGACGTTCCGGAAAACGCAACGTTTCTCACACCTCTCCCGCCCCCTACGGGGCACCCTCCCCAAAGGGGAGGGCATCGGGCGTACAATGCACGCCCCTACGGGGGTATCCCGTTACATCTACAAACTCCAATTTCCATTACTGAACCGCTTTCTGCTTTTTGTCCTTCAGGTGCCAGGGCAGGTAGGCCAGGCCGTACATGGCGGTGATGACTGCCACCATAATGGAGGTTCGCAGCAGGAAATTGGGGGGCAGAATGTCCAGCACAGAGGGGGCGGACTCGGGCCGTGCCAGGAACAGGTAGTTCGCCCCGGGGATCATGGAATTGACCCAGAAGGCGATGCAGCACAGACCCACCAGCGCGCCGTAGGATCTGACCATGGACTTTTTATTGGGCCGCATATTGTGGACGAAGATCATGTAGAAGATGGCGATGTAGCCCAGGGTATGTTCCAGCCAGAACTGATAGTACCGGAACCGGGTGGGGCCGCAGTAGGTCAGAGGCGTGGGGGTCAGCAGGGCAAACAGGGAGCCGGACATGAGCCAGAAATAGGCAATGTCGAACAGGGTCTGGCTTTTGCCGATGAGCATATAGGAGCAGAAGATCACCGCCCAGCCGCAGACACCGATGGGCAGATTCTCCGCCGCGCCCACACCCAGACCTGGCCAGGCGGCGAAGCGCCAGTAATAGGACATATCGCAGATGATCAGCGCGAAGCCCAGGATGTAGCGGAGATTGGTCTCATACCGGGATTCCCGGATAGCATTGGCATTTTTTCGGATCAGGAAGATCACCGCCACCATCAGCAGAATCGGAAGGAAATGGGCCAGGGTGAACAGGGCGAATTCCGGCTCATTGCCTGCGCCGAAAAAGTAGATCAGAAAATCTTTCATTGCTTCTTCTCCATTCTTTGTTTTTCTACAGTATACCATATCAACCCCCGGGCCACAATCGGAAATCAAGTTTTTTCCAGGAGAAAGTGAAATTGATATTTGGCTTCCTGACGCACTGCATTTACAAAAGGTTCATACAATTCCTATTGATAAATCGAATAAATGTGATATTCTAAAATGGAAATAATGCCGTTTGATCCGGCAGTCAGGAGCCGCGTATGCATAAGTTTTCCGTCAAAAAACCGCTGACCGTCTTTGTGGCAGTGATTGCCATTCTGGTTATGGGTGTGGTGGCCTATTTCAAGATGACCCCGGACCTTTTGCCCAATATGGATTTTCCCTATGTCCTGATCGTCACCACCTACCCCGGCGCAAGCCCGGAGAAGGTGGAAAGTGTGGTCACAAAGCCCATGGAGCAGTCCATGTCCACCCTGGACCACATTCTGGAGGTCACATCCACCTCCTCAGAGAACGTGTCCACCGTGATCCTCGAATTTGAGGAATCCGTCAACATGGACACCATCGGCGTGGACATCCAGCAGCAGATTGCCACCCTGCGCTCCGGCTGGGAGGACATGGTGGGCACGCCCTATGTACTGAAGATCAACCCCAGTATGCTGCCCGTGGAAGTGGCGGCAGTGTCCATGGAGGGTATGGACACCATCGAGCTGACGGAATTCCTCAACGATACCCTGATGAACAAGCTGGAGGGCATCGCCGGCGTTGCCCGGATCAGCACCACAGGCATGATCGAGCAGGAGCTTCATGTGATTCTTGACCAGGACCTCATTGACCAGGTCAACGCCCGGATCGCCCAGAGCATCAACGACAAGCTGGACGAAGCCGCCCAGGGTCTTGCCGATCAGAAGGCAGAGCTGGAGCAGAACCGGGATGACATGAACGCCGCCCAGAGCCAGCTCAGCGCCGGTGCCAACGCCATCATCCAGGGCCAGAATCAGCTGGAAACCCAGCGCACCGAGCTGCAGAACGCCCTGTCCCAGATTGAAACCGCCCTGCTGCCCCTGTATGCCGCCACTGAAACCCTGGAATTCCTCAACAGCCAGGTGGAATTCGTGGTGGGCCAGCAGAATGATGCCTATGCCCGGCTCCATACCCTGGAGGCTCTGGTGTCCCAGGGGGAAGCCGTAAAGCTGACCCAGGCAGCTGTGGAAGCCCTCCGGGAGGAGGTCCGGCTGCTCCAGGAGCAGGGGGATGACGGTTCCCTTGCCAATAAGCAGGCCCTGTTGATCCAGATGGAGGGCGAGCTTGCCCAGGAGCAGAGTGCCTATGCCGTTGCCCTGGCCGCCGCCTGGGTCACGGAGGATACCCTGGATGTGGCCATTGACATCGCCCGGGCCAACTGCGTCATCGCCGATGAGGCGGTGGAGGCGGTGGATGTGCTGCTGGAGGCCTCCGGCACCGACCGGGCCGGCCTTGCGTCCGTCACCGCGGAAACCGCCGCCCAGCTCCAGCAGGTGCTGGATGCCAAGGCCCAGATCGAGCAGGGCCTTGTGACCATCGACCAGGCGGAAAAAATGCTGGAGGAGCAGAAGCTCACCGGTATGCTCCAGCTCAGCACCGCCGCCGCCCAGCTCACCGCCGGTGCGGCCTCCATCGAAATGGCCCTGGTGCAGATCGACAGCGGCCTGACCCAGATCGAGGACAGCCGGGCAAGCGCCCTGGATCAGGCGGATCTGAACAACATCATCACCATGGAAATGGTGACTCAGATTCTGGCGGCCCAGAACTTCTCCATGCCTGCCGGCTATGTGGAGGAGGACGGCGTGAACTACATGGTGTCCATCGGCGACGAGATCCGCCAGCTTTCCACCCTGCAGGACCTTCTGCTCTTAGACATGGGCATGGAGGGCATCGACCCCATCTATCTGAGGGATGTGGCCGTCATCACCGTCACCGACAACCGGGACGAAACCTATGCCCGGCTGGACGGCCAGGACAGCGTGATGCTCAGCTTTGAAAAGCAGTCCACCTACGCCACCGCCCAGACCACCGCCAACATCGCCGAGAAATTCCGGGATCTGGAGGAGGCGTTCCCCGGTCTGAAATTCGTGGCTCTGATGGACCAGGGTGACTACATTTATATGGTTGTGGAGTCCATTCTCTCCAACCTGTTCCTGGGCGCGGTGTTCTCCGTGCTGGTGCTGGTGGTGTTCCTCCGGGACATCCGGCCCACCCTGATCACCCTTGTTTCCATCCCCATCAGCGTCATTTTCGCCATCGTGCTGATGTACTTCTCCGGCGTTACCTTAAACATGATCTCCCTGTCCGGCCTTGCCATCTCGGTGGGTATGCTGGTGGATAACTCCATCGTGGTCATCGAGAACATTTACCGGCTCCGGGCCAAGGGCGCCAACGTGATCCAGGCGGCGGTATCCGGCGCGGGTCAGGTCTTTGGCTCCGTCTGTGCCTCCACCCTGACCACCATCTGCGTGTTTGTGCCCATCGTGTTCGTGGAGGGCATTACCAAGCAGCTGTTTACGGATCTGGCTCTGACCATGAGCTATTCGCTGCTTGCCTCCCTTGCCATCTCTCTGACATTAGTGCCTGCCATGGCCACGGGTATGCTGAAAAAGGAACACGTCCCCCATGAGGGCTTCCTGGAAAAGCGGATCATCCCCCTGTACCAGAAGGCGCTTGGCTGGTCCTTGAATCACAAGCTGCCGGTTCTGGCAGTGGCTATGGCCGCGCTGATTCTTAGCATGATCATCGCCCTGGCCGGCGGCTTCATCTTCATGCCCACCATGGACTCCCCCAACGTCACCGTCAGCGTGACCATGCCCGAGGGCGTGGACATGGAAGGCGCGGTGGAACGGGCGGACCAGGTGCTGGACCGGATCGCCGGTGTCCCCGGCATTAAGACCGCCGGTGCCATGATGGGCTCCTCCGGCGGCGCGCTGATGGGCATGGGCGGCGGCGGAGGAAGCTTCAACGTCACTGTGTATGTGCTGCTGGAGAATGAGAAGGATTCCGGCGCGGCGGTGGGCAGGGCCATCGAGGAGGCCTGCGAGGGCCTGGACTGCACCGTGTCCGCCAGCTCTGCCATGATTGATATGAGTATACTCACCGGCTCCGGCGTGTCCGTCCGGCTGTACGGCGAAGATATGGAGGAGCTGCAGAACGCCGCCGTCCGGACTGCCGAGGCCTTTGCGGCCATCGACGGTGTGGGCCAGGTGTCCAACGGACTGGAGGACGCGGCTCCTGCCCTCCATGTTGCCATTGACCGGAACGAGGCCATGCGCCACGGTCTGACCATTGCCCAGGTCTATATGGAGCTGGCCGCCGGACTGACCACCAGCGGCAACGTGACCACCCTGGAGCTGGACGGCATCTCCACCGACGTGATCATTGAAAAGCCCGAGGGCGCGGTGCTGAATGCCCAGGAGCTGAGGGACTATGTATTTGAAGTTACCGGCCAGGACGGCACTGTGAAGGAGGTTCCCCTGTCCGACTTCGCCGTGGTGGAGGAAACCAGCTCCCTGGCCTCCATCAACCGAATCAACCAGAAGCGCTATCTGACCGTGACCGCCTATCTGGAGCCGGGCTACAACGTCACCCTGGTCACTGCTGATGCCCAGGATGCCCTGGCCCGGGCCGACCTGGGCGACGGGGTGGACTATGTGTTCTCCGGTGAGAACGAGAGCATCATGGAGGCCATGGAACAGCTTCTGCTGATGCTGGTGCTGGGTATGCTGCTGGTGTATCTGATCATGGTGGCCCAGTTCCAGAGTCTGAAGTCCCCCTTCATCGTCATGTTCACCATCCCCCTGGCCTTTACCGGCGGCTTCCTGGCGCTGCTGCTGTGCGGCATGGAGGTCAGCGTCATCTCCATGATCGGCTTTGTCATGCTGGTGGGTGTCATCGTCAACAACGGCATCGTGCTGGTGGACTACATCAACCAGCTCCGCATGGACGGCGCTGCCTGCCGGGATGCCATCATCGAAGCCGGCATCACCCGTATGCGGCCCATTCTCATGACCACCCTGACCACCATTCTGGGCCAGCTGGTCATGGCGGTGAGCCAGGATGTCAGCGCAGCCCTGATGCGGCCCATTTCCGTGGTCAGCATCGGCGGTCTGACCTATGCCACCATTATGACACTGTTCGTGGTTCCCTGCATCTACGAAATGACCAACAAGAAGGATCTCCGGGTCATCGACGACAAGGATCTGGAGATGCTGGATCTGTAAAAGCCAAACCACCAATGCTTTGTAGGGCGAGGGCATGCCCTTTCCCTACAATCCATTTTGCAGAAAAAGGGTGCGCCGCGTTCTGCGGCGCACCCTTGGTGCATATTCGGGGGAAAATCAGCCTTCCTCCACCACGATTTCGGAAACCTCCAGACCGGGGTTCCGGCGGTTGATGAAGTCGATGGCCCAGTAGCTGGAGTACACCAGCAGGTTGTTGCCGTGGTAGTCCTCCAGAAGCTCGGCATCCGAGCCCAGGTTCAGGTCCGTCAGGTCGCCCTTGTAGGCATCGATCCGGCGGATCTCCTCGTAGGGCAGGTACTCCATCCGCAGGTCCACGCCGTACTCGGTCTTCATCCGGTACTGGAACACTTCAAACTGCAGGGTGCCCACAACACCCACGATGACCTCCTCCATACCGGAGTTGGGAACCTTGAAAATCTGAATGGCACCCTCCTGGGCAATCTGCTCGGTGCCCTTGACGAACTGCTTGCGCTTCATGGAATCCTTGGCGGAAACCCGGGCGAAATGCTCGGGGGCGAAGGTGGGAATGCCGGAATACTTGAACTTCTTTCCGGCCACGGTGATGGTATCGCCGATGGAGAAGATGCCGGGGTCAAACACGCCGATGACGTCGCCTGCGTAGGCCTCGTCCACGATTTCACGCTCGGCGGCCATGAGCTGCTGGGGCTGGGAAAGGCGCATCTTCTTGTTGCCCTGCATGTGGAAGTATTCCTTGTCACGCTCAAACTTGCCGGAGCAGATGCGCATAAAGGCCAGCCGGTCCCGGTGGGCCTTGTTCATGTTGGCCTGGATCTTAAAGACAAAGGCAGAGAAATCGGGGCTGAAGGTGTCGATCTCGCCCACATCCGCCACACGGGACAGAGGAGGGGGCGTCAGCTTCAGGAAGTTCTCCAGGAAGGGCTCGATGCCGAAGTTGGTCAGGGCGGAGCCGAAGAACACAGGGGAGAGCTGACCGGTGCGGACGGCCTCGAAGTCCATCTCACGACCGGCACTCAGCAGTTCCACGTCGTCAATGAGCTGCTGGGCCTTGGCTTCGCTGTCCAGAAGCTGGGCGACCTGGGGATCGTACAGGTCAACCTCCAGCTTGTCAGCCTTTGCTCTGCCGTTTTTGCCGGAGAAGAACAGAAGCTGTCCCTGCTCCCGGTCATACACGCCCTGGAAGTCCTTGCCGCAGCCGATGGGCCAGTTCATGGCGTAGGTTTCAATGCCCAGCTCACGCTCCACCTCGTCCAGCAGATCAAAGGGGTCCTTGGTTTCCCGGTCCATCTTGTTGACAAAGGTGAAGATGGGAATGTGGCGCATGGCGCAGACCTTGAACAGCTTCCGGGTCTGGGGCTCCACGCCCTTGGCGCCGTCGATGACCATGACGGCGGAGTCGGCGGCCATCAGAGTACGGTAGGTATCCTCAGAGAAGTCCTGGTGGCCGGGGGTGTCCAGAATGTTGATGCAGAAGCCGCCGTACTGGAACTGCATGACAGAGGAGGTGACGGAAATACCTCTCTGCTTTTCGATTTCCATCCAGTCAGAGGTGGCGGCACGGGAATTTTTCTTGCCCTTGACCACGCCTGCCTGGGCGATGGCGCCGCCGTAGAGCAGGAATTTTTCGGTCAGGGTGGTTTTACCGGCGTCGGGGTGGGAAATGATCGCAAAGGTCCGGCGGCGGCTGATCTCTTCGTGTAAAGTAGCCATATATTTTCACTCCATAAATGATGTTGAGATTCAGAAAGGGCACAAATGCCCATAACAATTCATTATACTTTACCATATTTTTTCCCGTAGTACAAGTTATTTTTTCCACAAAGAGAGGGAATGTCAAATTATGATTTTTCGATTCGGTACGCCCCCTTTGTAGGGGTCGGCGTCCTCGACGACCCGTGCCGCATAAGCGGCAATCAGAGATTGCCGAGCGGGACGTCCAGGAGGCCGTCCCCTACGATCTTCAAGCCGTCCTCCATTGTTTTACCGAAATCAACAATAATAGTTGCAATTGCAACGAATTGGTGATACAATACACACCATGAAAACAGTTGTCCCCGGCGGTGCGGCCGGGGCAAAAAACAGGGAGGGATCGGTTGTGATCTTTGGCAGACACATCAACCGCTACTATCTGAAATACGGCTGGCTTTTGCTGCTGGGCCTGGTGTCCCTGGTGGTGGTGGACTATATGCAGCTGGAGATCCCCAGACTGTATCAGATGGTGATCAACGGCGTCAGCTCCGGCTTTGTGGAGGTGGACGGCGTGACGGTGGCCTTCAGTCTGGACATTCTGCTGGACGAAATCTGTATGCCCATGGTGATTACCATTCTGTGCGTGGTCATCGGACGGTTTCTGTGGCGTGCCTTCTTCTTCGGCGCCGCCATCCGGGTGGAAACGGATCTGCGGAACCGGATGTTTGACAACGCCCGTTTCCTGAGCCGGGAATATTACCAGGTCAACAAGGTGGGCAATCTGATGAGCCTGTTCACCAACGATCTGGACACCGTCCAGGAGTGCTACGGCTGGGGCATCATGATGTTCTGCGACGCGCTGTTCATGGGCATCATGGCTGTGGGCAAAATGCTGTTCATGGACCCCCTGCTCACGGGTCTGAGTCTGATTCCCATGGCGCTGCTGCTCTGCTCCGCCACGGTGGTGGGCAGATACATGACCAAAAAATGGGACATCCGCCAGGCGGCCTTCTCCAATCTCTCCGACTTCTCCCAGGAGAGCTATTCCGGCATGGCCGTCATCAAGGCCTTCGTCAAGGAGTCCCTGGAGCTGATGGCCTTCAAGAAGCTGAACGTGGAGAACGAAAAGGCCAACATGGATCACACCAAGGCCTCCGTCCTCATGCGTGTGCTGGTGACGCTGTTCGTGGAAAGCGTGATCTGCGTGATTCTGGGCTACGGCGGCTGGCTGGTGTATCAGGACAAATTCAACGCGGGCCAGCTGGTGGAGTTCATCGGCTATTTCAACAGCGTGATCTGGCCCATTATGGCGGTGTCCGAGCTGATTGACATGACCTCCCGGGGCAAGGCCTCCCTGGAGCGCATCGGCACCCTGCTGGACGCGAAGCAGGATGTGACCGACCGGCCCGGCGCGGAGCCTCTGGAGAACATCCGGGGCGGCATCGAGTTCCGGAATCTGTCCTTCCGCTATCCCGACGGCGAATTTGATGCCCTGGAAAATGTGTCCTTCACCATCAACCCCGGCGAAAATGTGGGTCTGGTGGGCAAAACCGGCTCCGGCAAGACCACTCTGGTGGATCTGATTCTCAGAACCTACAATGTCCCCGACGGCACGGTGTTCATCGACGGCCGGGATGTGAATGACGTTACCATCCAGTCCGTCCGGGCCGGATGCGCCTATGTGCCCCAGGACAATTTCCTGTTCTCCGACACCATTTCCAGCAACATCGCCTTCGGCGTGGACAAGGCAGATCTGCGCTCCGTTGCCGAAGCCGCAGGCCTTGCGGACGTGGATGAGAACATCCGTCAGTTCTCCCTGGGCTATGACACGGTGCTGGGCGAGCGGGGCGTTACCGTTTCCGGCGGCCAGAAGCAGCGGATTTCCATCGCCCGGGCGCTGATGAAGGATGCTCCCATTCTGATTCTGGACGACAGCGTATCCGCCGTGGATACCAAAACCGAAAAAACCATTCTGGAAAATCTCCATACCACCCGGGCCGGCAAAACCACCATCCTCATCGCCCACCGGATCAGCACCATCGAGAAGATGGACAAGATCCTGTTCCTGGAGGATGGCCGCCTGTCGGCTGTGGGAACCCACGAAAGCTTGATTGAAACCAACGAAGCCTACCGGAAAATGGTGGAGCTTCAGCGTCTGGAGGAGGAAGGAGGCCAGGCTCATGCGTGAATATCTGCCTGTACTGATCCTGGGCGGCATCATCGGTACCTTCACCCTGGTGTTCCTCATCCTTTACGCCCTGGAAAAGGACAAAAAATCCACCATGGGCTTTGAGCGCCACATGGCGGACAAGGAGATCGTCCGGCGGCTCCTGCGGTACGCAAAACCCTACGTGGGCAATTTCGCCCTGGTGCTGGTGATCATGCTCTTCTCCATTGTCTATGACATCACCTCCCCTCTGATCATCGGCCACATCGTGGACACCGTCCAGACGGACTTTGAGATGGATTACCTGCTGACCATCGTGGTGTGCTACGCAGGCATTCTGGTGGTTAGTCTGATCTGCACCTTCCTGCAGGCCATGATCCTCCAGCGGATCGGCCAGAAGATCCTGTCCCAGATCCGGCTGGATGTATTCACCCATGTGGAAAAGCTGAGCCATGAACAGCTCAACAACATCCCCGTGGGCAAGCTGGTGACCCGAACCACCAACGACCCCAACGCCATCAGCTTCCTGTTCACCAACATTCTGGTGACCCTGGTGAAGAATGTGATGGTGATTTTCGGCGTGCTGGGCGCCATGCTGATGCTCAACTACGCCCTGACCCTGATGGTGCTGTGCTTCGTGCCCTTTGTGGTGCTGTTCACGGTGATTTTCCGCCGGTTCTCCCGGAAGGTCCACCGGAAGGTCAGCGATGCCACCACCGATCTGAATACCTATCTGTCCGAGAACCTGTCCGGCATGAAGATCATCCAGATTTTCAACCGGGAGGACCGGAAAATGGAGGACTTCCTCACCCGGAGCCGGAATCTGCAAAAGGCCAAGTACGGCCGGATGTATGTATTCGGCGTGTTCCGGCCCATGGTGTATATGCTGAACATCAGCTCCGTCATGTGCCTGTTCTACTTCGGTGCCAAGGGCCACCTCCAGGGCACCCAGCTTCTGGGACAGGTTATCGACGGCAGTGTGATCGTGTCCTTCTATATGTACATCTCCAAGTTCTTCCAGCCCATCCAGGCCCTGGCGGAGCAGTTTGATATGCTCCAGCGGTCCTTCGCCTCCGCCGAGAAAATCTTCTCGGTGCTGGATCTGGAGCCCCAGGTGGTGGACGAGCCCGACGCCATGGAGCTGGAGGAGATCCGGGGCGAGATCGAGTTCCGGGATGTCTGGTTTGCCTACAAGCCCGGCGAATGGGTGCTCAAGGGCGTGTCCTTCCACGTGGAGCCGAAGCAGACCGTGGCCTTTGTGGGCGCCACCGGCTCCGGCAAGACCACCATCCTCAGCCTGATCTGCCGGAATTACGACATCCAGAAGGGCCAGATTCTCATTGACGGCATCGACATCAAAAAGATCAAAATATCCAGCCTCCGGCGACATTTCGGCCAGATGCTCCAAGATGTGTTCCTGTTTGCCGGTGATATCCGGAGCAACATCATCCTGCGCTCCGAGGACATTGCCGATGAAGCGGTCTGGGAGGCCTGTCGGTATGTGAACGCGGACAAGTTCATCGGCAGACTGGAAAAGGGCCTGGACGAGCCGGTCCGGGAACGGGGCAACAATTTCTCCGCCGGTCAGCGGCAGCTCCTTTCCTTCGCCCGGACCATTCTCCACAAGCCCAGCGTCATGATTCTGGACGAGGCCACCGCCAACATCGACACGGAAACCGAGCTTCTGATCCAGGATTCCCTGGAAAAGATGAAGAACATCGGCACCATGCTCATCGTTGCCCACCGGCTGAGTACCATTCAGCATTCGGACAACATCATCCTCCTGTCCGACGGTCAGATCGTGGAGCAGGGCAGCCACCAGCAGCTCCTGGCCCAGCACGGACGGTATTATCAGCTTTATACCCTCCAGTACAGCAAGGAACAGCTCCGGAAGGTGTAACATACCACAACGCCCGGCACTTTGAATGGTGCCGGGCGTTGTTCATTCAATTGCAGTTTGCGGGGGAGCCCCCACGGGCAATGCGTGCGTTATTGCGTCAGTAAGCGTCCTGCGAGTCAAAACCGCTCGAACACGGCGTCGTGTTTCAAATTGCAGTTTGTATGGGAGCGTGGAATAACCCATCGTAGGGGTCGGCGTCCTCGACGGTATCATCGAAACACCTCGACAAACTGCAATTTGAAACAATGTAGTTGTCGAGCGGTTTTTACTCGCTGGACGTTTACCGGCGCACCTGCGCACGCATTGGCCCCGGGCACTGCCCGGCCACCTGTCCGGAACGTACTTTTTCCATACTATGACATTGACAAAGGGCCAATCATTTTGTATACTGTATTTGGGCAATTTTACGAAAAACTGCAAAATTTTACATAAGGACAGGTGATTTCCAATGTACATGGATGATTACAAGCGCTGGCTGGGCGCAGAGCTGGAAGATCCCGCTCTGACTGAAGAACTGAAGTCTATCGAGGGCAACGACGAGCAGATCAAGGATCGCTTCGCTGTGGCTCTGAAGTTCGGCACCGCCGGCCTGCGCGGCGTTCTGGGCGCCGGTTCCAACCGGATGAACATTTATGTGGTCCGTCAGGCCACTCAGGGTCTGGCAAACTGGGTCAAGACCCAGGGCGGCAACCAGCTGGTTGCTGTGTCCTACGACAGCCGTATCAACTCCGACGTTTTCGCCAAGGAAACCGCAAGAGTTCTGGCTGCCAACGGCATCAAGGTCCGCATCTATGACGCTCTGATGCCCGTTCCCGCACTTTCCTTCGCTACCCGTTACTACCAGGCAAACGCCGGTGTTATGGTCACTGCTTCCCACAACCCTGCCAAGTACAACGGCTACAAGGCCTACGGCCCCGACGGCTGCCAGATGACTGACGATGCCGCCGCTGTTGTCTACGCTGAGATTCAGGCCACCGATATCCTGACCGGCGCAAAGCTGATCTCCTTCGAGGAGGGCATCGCCCAGGGTCTGATCGAGTATGTCGGCGACGACTGCAAGGAAGGCCTGTACGACGCCATCAAGGCCTGCCAGGTCCGTCCCGGCCTGTGCAAGACCGCCGGTCTGAAGCTGGTCTACTCCCCCCTGAACGGCTCCGGTCTGGTTCCCGTCACCCGGATTCTGAACGACATCGGCATCGATGACATCACCATCGTTCCCGAGCAGAAGTATCCCGACGGCAACTTCCCCACCTGCCCCTACCCCAACCCCGAAATCTTCGAGGCTCTGGAGCTGGGTCTGAAGCTGGCCACCGAGACCGGCGCTGACCTGATGCTGGCCACCGACCCCGACGCTGACCGCGTTGGCATCGCCATGAAGTGTCCCGACGGCACCTACGAGCTGGTTTCCGGCAACGAGGTCGGCGTTCTGCTGCTGGACTACATCTGCGAGGGCCGCATTGAGAAGGGCACCATGCCCAAGAACGCTGTGGCTGTCAAGTCCCTGGTTTCCACTCCTCTGGCTGACGCTGTCGCCGCCAACTATGGTGTTGAGATGCGCAACGTCCTCACCGGCTTCAAGTGGATCGGCGATCAGATCGCTGGTCTGGAGGCACAGGGCGAGGTCGAGCGCTTCATCCTGGGCTTCGAGGAGTCCTACGGCTACCTGGCCGGTCCCTATGTCCGCGACAAGGACGCTGTTGTCGGCTCCATGCTGATCTGCGAAATGGCCGCTTACCTGCGCTCCATCGGCTCCTCCATCAAGGAGCGCCTGGAGTCCATCTACGCCAAGTACGGCCGCTACCTGAACAAGGTTGACTCCTTCGAGTTCCCCGGCCTGTCCGGCATGGACAAGATGGCTGGCATCATGGCTGGTCTCCGGGAGAACGCTCCTGCTGAGATCGGCGGCTACAAGGTGGTCAAGGTTGTGGACTACAAGGACACCGCTTCCACCGGTCTGCCTGCTGCCAACGTTCTGGTCTACACCCTGGAAGGCGGCGCTACCGTCATCGTCCGTCCCTCCGGCACCGAGCCCAAGATCAAGACCTACTTCACCACTCTGGGTAAGGATCTGGCTGAGGCTGAGGCTCAGAAGAAGGTTCTGGCCGACGCTCTGAAGCCCATCCTGGCATAATTGATTCTCTCGAACCGCGCTTTCTGGCCCCACGGCATACGCCGTGGGGCCATTGTCGTCCGCCGATCCCTGCCGTCCGCTATGCCGGGACTTTACACCGGGCCGGTTTTGGAGTATGATATGTTTGAACCTTCGGGCTTCCCGGAGGAATCTCTGCAAAAAGGAACCCCTTATGATGAATGAACGAAATCAGATCCCTGATGAGGATCTCCAGGATCTGCTCCGCCGGATGGATGACCTGTTTCCCATGCCCGAGCCAGAATCGGCCCCATCCCAGCCCGAATCCCAGCAGGAGCCTGTCCTTTACCGAAACTACGCCAACAATTACGGCGCCGACCGTCCGAAGGAACCCTCCGTCCTGCCGGTATACAACAGCAGCTACCACCGCCCCGAGCCCCAGCCGGAGAAACAGACGGAAGCCCGTTCCACCACTCCGGGAAAGAAGCGGAAAAAGCGCCCCGGCTGCGCCGGTGTGCTGGCTGTGTTCCTGCTGCTGGTGCTGGCGGCAGGGGCCGGGCTGATGATGCTGATCCGCCCCGGCATCACCCAGGGCCAGGAAAACCGGAAGCCGGACACCGCCACCATCCTGCTCTGCGGCACCGATGCCGAGGGCGAACGCACCGACACCATGATGCTGCTCTATCTCAGTGGCAGCGAAAAACGGGTCGGTCTGCTGAGTCTGCCCCGGGATACCTACACCATCACCTCCAGAGGCTACGGGGCAAAGCTCAACTCCGCCTACGCCCGGAACGGCATGGGCCATGAGGGCATGGAGGGCCTGCTGGACTATGTCCAGGAGATCCTGGGCTACCGGCCCGACGGCTATCTGATGGTGGGCATGGACATTGTGCCGAAGATCGTGGACACCATGGGCGGTCTGACGGTGGAGGTGCCCATGAGCTTCGAGCTGGAGGGCGTGACCATCCAGGAAGGTCAGCAGCATCTGGACGGACTGGAAATTTTGCAGCTTCTGCGCTACCGGAAGGGCTACGCCATGCAGGATCTGGGCCGGATCGAGGTTCAGCGGATGGTTCTTTCCGCCGCCATGGACCAGTGGCTCACCCCCGGCAAGCTTCCCGGGGCGCTCCAGGCCCTGGAGCTGGTGCGTCAGGAATGTCTGACGGATCTGGAGCTGGAGGATCTGGTCTGGATCGGCAAAACCATTCTGCTCACCGGCGGCAATGTGGAATCCGCCACCCTGCCGGGCTACGCCGACTACATCGGTGACGCAAGCTACTACATCCTCAGCCCCGGCAAGGTTGCCGAGCTGATCAATCAAAGCTACAACCCCCTGACCGAAGAAATCACGGCGGAGGATCTGAACATCGCCGGATAAGTTGCAGTTTTGGGGGGCTCGCCAAACTGTCATTTCTCTATCCAATCCACTTCCCAGACAGGTGATTTTTATGAACAACGAACCCATCATTGGCCGGTTTGCACCCACACCTTCGGGGCGGATGCATCTGGGCAATGTGTTTGCCGCTCTGATGAGCTGGCTGTCCCCGAAATCTCAGAACGGCGGCTGGATTCTCCGGATGGAGGATCTGGACACCCTGCGGACCAAAGATGAATACGCCCAGCTCCTCCGGGAGGATCTTCTCTGGCTGGGCCTTGACTGGGACGAGGAAACCCCTCCCCAATCCACCCGGAGCACTGTCTATGACCGGTACTTCCAACAGCTCCGGGACATGGATCTGCTCTATCCCTGCTACTGCACCCGGAGCCAGCTCCACAACGTCAACGCCCCCCATCTGTCCGACGGCACCTACGTCTACGCCGGAACCTGCCGGAATCTGACGGAGGCGGAACGCTCCGCCAAAACCCGGGCCCCAAGCTGGCGTGTCCGGGTGCCGGACCGGGATTACGGCTTCACGGATCTGGTTCAGGGGCCTTACCGGGAGAATCTGGTGACGGAGTGCGGCGATTTCGTGGTGCGCCGGGCAGACGGCGTGTATGTGTACCAGCTGGCGGTGACGGTGGACGACGGGGAAGCCGGTGTCACCGAGGTCTGCCGGGGCTGGGATCTGATGGGCTCGGCACCACGGCAGATGTATTTGCAGGACCTGTTCGGCTTCCGGCATCCCCGGTACGCCCACATCCCCATGCTCATGGCCCCGGAGGGCCGCCGTCTGAGCAAACGGGATCAGGATCTGGACATGGGCGCCCTCCGGAATCGTCTGAAGCCGGAACAGCTCATCGGCGTCCTGGCCCACGCCGCCGGTCTGACCGAAACCGCCCAGCCCATCAGCGCAAAGGAGCTTGCCACAGTGTTTGACTGGGGGAAACTCCAGGGCAGGGAAATCGTAGTCACGGAATTGAATGAATTACGGTAAATTTGGCGGCGAGTCGCCGCTGACAACTCGAGCCTTCGGGACCCTTAAAAACCAACGCCATTGGGTACCGCCCGACCGGAACGTGGGATCAATAGACAACCATTGTAGGGCGAGGGCATGCCCTTTCCCTACAAAAGGTTATCCCATACCGTAGGGGTCGGCGTCCTCGACGACCCGCGCCGCGTTAGCGGCAATCAGAGATTGCAGAGCGGGATGTCCGGGAGGCTGTCCCCTACGATATCCACCAACTGCTCGCCAAATCGAAATTTGAGATTCTTCTTTCCAGAAAGGGAATAATAAACATGAATACGGAAAAGCTTTATTACACCGACTGCCATCTGGCGGAGTTCACCGGCCGGGTGGTTTCCTGCGCCGCCTCGGAAAAGGGCTGGCTGGTGGTATTGGACCGGACGGCATTTTATCCCGAGGGGGGCGGTCAGGCGGCGGATACCGGCGTGCTTGGCGATGCCCGGGTGACCTACGTTTATGAGGACGGGGAGCAGGTGGTTCATGTCTGCGACGGCCCTCTGACCCTGGGGGAAACGGTTTCCGGCCGGATCGACTGGCCCGAACGGTTTGACCGGATGCAGCAGCACACCGGCGAGCATATGGTTTCCGGTCTGATCCACGCCAGATACGGCCACCACAACACCGGCTTCCACATGGGCGCCACCTCCGTCACCATCGACTTTGACGGCATCATCCCGGCGGAGGATCTGCCGGTTTTGGAGCGTCTTGCCAACGAAGGCGTGTGGGCGGACATCCCTCTGAAGATCTGGACCCCGGAGCCTGAGGAGCTGCCCAATGTGTTCTACCGGACGAAACGGGCCCTGCCCTGGCCCGTGCGGATCGTCCAGGTGCCGGGGTATGATTCCTGCGCCTGCTGCGGTGTTCATGCGGCCCGAACCGGCGAGGTGGGTCTGGTGAAGCTGCTGTCCGTGGTTCGGTTCCGCACCGGCTCCCGGATTGAGATGCTCTGCGGCAGACGGGCCCTGGACTATCTGAACGTGAGTCTCCGGGAAAATCTGCTGGTGTCCCGGGCCTTCTCGGCAAAGCTCGATCAGACCGGCGTGGCGGCGGAGCAGATGAACGCCCTGCTGGGCGCCCAGAAGGCGAAGATCGCCCAGCTGGAAACCCAGGCCTTTGAAGCCATCGCCGCCTCCTGCGCAGGCCGGGGCGATGTGCTGATTTTCCGGGAGGGACTGGATTCCGTGCTGGTGCGGAAGCTTGCCGATCTGGCGGCAGACACCTGCGGCGGCACCGCGGCGGTGTTCTCCGGCTCCGACGAAGAAGGCTACAGCTACTGCCTGGTGCGCAGAAACGGGGACCTGCGGCAGTTCGGAAAGGAAATGAATCTGGCCCTTTCCGGCCGGGGCGGCGGCAAGCCTGAGTTCCAGCAGGGAAGCGTGAAGGCAGGACGTCAGGCGGTTTTGGAACATTTTGTATCCTTTTTGTTGATTCTGGAGTAACCTCGTATCAAAGGAACAACCGTTTGCGCAAAGGCTTTTGTACAAACTATGCAGAAATAAAATTGGAAATCCACAAACTTTGTACTTTACTTCTGTACAACTATGCTATATAATGGAATCGCTCGGGATTTATCGAATTCCCGAAACCCCTAGTAACAAACACTGCCAAAGGCAGTGACATTAAAATTTTGGAGGAATCTAACATGTCTGTTAAGGTTGCAATTAACGGTTTCGGTCGTATCGGCCGTCTGGCTTTCCGTCAGATGTTCGGCGCTGAGGGCTTCGAGGTTGTCGCTATCAACGACCTGACCTCTCCCAAGATGCTGGCTCACCTGCTGAAGTACGACACCACTCAGGGCGCTTACGCTCTGCCCTTCGGCACCCACACTGTCGAGGCCGGCGAGGACAACATCGTTGTCGACGGCAAGAAGATCACCATCTACGCCAAGGCCAACGCTGCTGAGCTGCCCTGGGGCGAGCTGGATGTCGATGTCGTTCTGGAGTGCACCGGCTTCTACACTTCCAAGGCTAAGGCTCAGGCTCACATCGACGCCGGCGCCAAGAAGGTCGTCATCTCCGCTCCCGCTGGCAACGACCTGCCCACCATCGTCTACAACGTCAACCATGAGTCCCTGACCAAGGAAGACAACATCATCTCCGCTGCTTCCTGCACCACCAACTGCCTGGCTCCCATGGCTAAGGCTCTGAACGATCTGGCTCCCATCGAGGCCGGCATCATGTGCACCATCCACGCTTACACCGGCGACCAGATGATCCTGGACGGCCCCCAGAGAAAGGGCGACCTGCGCCGTTCCCGTGCTGGCGCTTGCAACATCGTTCCCAACTCCACCGGCGCTGCCAAGGCCATCGGCCTGGTCATCCCCGAGCTGAACGGCAAGCTGATCGGCGCTGCACAGCGTGTTCCCACCCCCACCGGCTCCACCACCATGCTGAACGCTGTCGTGGCTAAGGAAGTCACCAAGGAAGAGATCAACGCTGCCATGAAGGCTGCTGCCACCGAGTCCTACGGCTACACCGAGGACGAGATCGTCTCCTCCGACATCATCGGCATGACCTTCGGCTCCCTGTTCGACGCTACCCAGACCATGGTCAACAAGCTGCCCGACGGCAAGACCCAGGTTCAGGTCGTGTCCTGGTACGACAACGAGAACTCCTACGTTTCTCAGATGGTCCGTACCATCAAGCACTTCTCCAAGCTCCTGTAAAAAGAAATCAGCTGATTAATTTACCTCCTATGATCCCCCCTTGGTGTTGCTTCATCAAGGGGGGATGGTTCGTAAAAATTGATCACAACAGAAATCATCTAGCAATATAGAAAACGCATTTTGTCTATGTTTTGTCGAAGTTTGTCTATTCACAACTACTATTATTCGAGCTATAATACTGACAGATAAAAGAGATTTCAACAGGGTACCAAAGAAATCAGCGTTATTTCTGACAGCCCGACATAATAATAGATTCTTCTTCTTTGTCATTCTCCTCTCCTTCTTTCCAAAGTACCCCGGATCGTTTTGATTCGGGGTACTTTGGTTGCTCTAAAGGAAACAGGACTGAAATATCTTGTGATATGGACGCAAGAGATGATTATTGTGATGCTATTAAAAATGGCGTGTTTTGTGTATATTGCAGCGCAGTTTGTTCATTCCATTGTTTGATCGAAACTGCTATAATCAGGTCAGAAAGAAGCAAGTGTCTCAGAACCTGAAATTGATTTTATCCCCGTTATTGATACCCACCAATGCTTGTCATTGTCTCCTCTTCTGTTCAAACCCCTCCGGATCCGTACCAATCCGGAGGGGTTTGAATTTCTCTACACGATTTCTTCATATATATCGAAAAATCATTTTGTGCATATGCTGGAAAAGATTGTTTATTCAAAAAAGACAGAAATCAAGTTATTATTAAGGTGTTCAAGCAAGAGATAAAGCAACAAAAAAGATTTAAAAAGGGATAAAACGAAAGGGGTAATTCAAGATGAATCATAAGTATGTCTACCTGTTCACTGAGGGCAATGGCTCCATGCGTGAGCTGCTGGGCGGTAAGGGTGCCAACCTGGCCGAGATGACCAACATTGGTCTTCCTGTTCCTCAGGGCTTCACCATCTCCACCGAGGCTTGCACCCAGTATTACGAGGATGGCCGGAAGATCAACGATGAGATCCAGGCTCAGATCATGGAGTACGTAGAGAAGCTGGAAGCAGTCACTGGCAAGAAGTTCGGCGATAAGGAGAATCCTTTGCTGGTTTCCGTCCGTTCCGGTGCCCGTGCTTCCATGCCCGGTATGATGGATACCATTCTGAACCTGGGCCTGAATGAGGATGTGGTGGAAGTGCTGGCTGCCAAATCCGGTAATCCCCGCTGGGCATACGACTGCTACCGCCGCTTCATCCAGATGTACTCCGACGTTGTTATGGAAGTCGGCAAGAAGTACTTTGAGGCTTTGATCGACGAGATGAAGGAAGCCAAGGGCGTGAAGCTGGATGTGGAGCTGACTGCCGAGGATCTGAAGGAGCTGGCAAACCAGTTCAAGGCTGAATACAAGGCCAAGATCGGTGCGGAATTCCCCTCCGACCCCAAGGAACAGCTGATGGGTGCCATCAAGGCTGTGTTCCGTTCCTGGGATAACCCCCGTGCAGATGTGTATCGCCGCGACAATGACATTCCTTACTCCTGGGGTACTGCTGTCAATGTTCAGTCCATGGCTTTCGGTAACATGGGCGATGATTGCGGCACCGGCGTTGCATTCACCCGCGATCCTGCCACCGGTGAGAAGAAGCTGATGGGCGAGTTCCTGACCAATGCCCAGGGCGAAGACGTGGTTGCAGGTGTTCGTACCCCCATGCCCATCGCTGAGATGGAAAACAAGTTCCCCGAAGCATTCAAGCAGTTCGTGGAGGTCTGCCAGATTCTGGAGAACCACTACCATGATATGCAGGACATGGAGTTCACCGTTGAACACGGCCAGCTGTATATGCTCCAGACCCGTAACGGCAAGCGTACTGCTCCCGCAGCTCTGCAGATCGCTGTTGATCTGGTTGCCGAAGGCCACAAGACCGAGGCTGAGGCCGTTCTGATGATCGATCCCCGTAACCTGGACACCCTGCTGCACCCCCAGTTCGATGCCAAGGCTCTGAAGGCCGCTACTCCTATCGGCCGTGGCCTGGGTGCTTCTCCCGGAGCTGCCTGCGGTCAGATCGTCTTCTCCGCCGAGGATGCTGAGAACTGGAAGGCAGCCGGCAAGAAGGTGGTACTGGTCCGTCTGGAGACCTCTCCCGAGGACATCACCGGCATGAAGGCGGCACAGGGCATCCTGACCGTCCGCGGCGGCATGACCTCCCACGCAGCTGTCGTGGCTCGCGGTATGGGCAAGTGCTGTGTCTCCGGCTGCGGCGAGATCAACATGGATGAGGAGAACAAGCAGTTCACGCTGGCAGGCAAGACCTATCACGAGGGTGACTGCATCTCCATCGACGGCTCCACAGGCAACATCTACGATGGCCTGATCCCCACCGTTGACGCTGAGATCTCCGGCAACTTCGGCACCATCATGGGCTGGGCTGACAAGTTCCGCTCCCTGAAAGTCCGCACCAATGCAGACACCCCCACAGATGCCAAGAAGGCCCGTGAGCTGGGCGCAGAGGGCATCGGCCTGTGCCGCACCGAGCACATGTTCTTCGAGGCTGACCGTATCGCCGCATTCCGCGAGATGATCTGCTCCGACACCGCTGCAGAGCGTGAGGTTGCGCTGGCTAAGATCCTGCCCTACCAGCAGTCCGATTTTGAGAAGCTGTACGAGGCTCTGGAAGGCATGCCTGTGTGCATCCGCTTCCTGGATCCCCCTCTGCATGAGTTCGTGCCTACCACCGAGGAGGATATCGCTCTGCTGGCCAAGGCCCAGGGCAAGACTGTCCAGCAGATCAAGGACATTATCTCTTCTCTGCATGAGTTCAACCCCATGATGGGCCACCGTGGCTGCCGTCTGGCTGTCACTTATCCCGAGATCGCCAAGATGCAGACCTCCGCTGTTATTCGCGCTGCCATCAATGTTCAGAAGGCACATTCCGACTGGAATGTGGTTCCCGAGATCATGATCCCCCTGGTTGGCGATGTGAAGGAGCTGAAGTACGTCAAGAAGGTCGTCGTGGAGACCGCCAATGCTGAAATCGCCGCTGCCGGTGTGGAGCTGAAGTATGAGGTGGGCACCATGATCGAGATTCCCCGTGCCTGCCTGACTGCTGACGAGATCGCCCAGAATGCTGACTTCTTCTGCTTCGGTACCAACGACCTGACCCAGATGACCTACGGCTTTAGCCGTGACGATGCAGGCAAGTTCCTGAACGCCTACTACGATTCCAAGATCTTCGAGAATGATCCCTTCGCCAAGCTGGATCAGACCGGTGTTGGCAAGCTGATGGGCTATGCAGTCAAGGATGGCCGTGCCAACAACACCAAGCTGCACATCGGTATCTGCGGTGAGCATGGCGGCGATCCCACGTCCGTAGAATTCTGCCACAAGATCGGCCTGGACTATGTCTCCTGCAGCCCCTTCCGTGTGCCCATTGCCCGCCTCGCCGCTGCGCAGGCTGCCATCAACGCTTCCAAGTAATTTCTATCAATCTCCCCGGCACAGTCCGGGGAGATTCTGAATCAAGTATAGAAGGAGGAACTCCATGCATTTATGTGACAGAATCAACAGCGGCATGCTGTTCTACGAACATGGGCATACCGATCCCATCGATATCCAGCAGGAAAGACAGCTCCAGGAGGAGCGGGATCACTGCAAGGAAGTGATGTTCGAATACAACAACACTCACCCGAGAGAGGATACACGCCGTCAGGCAATCATGAAAGGCATTCTGGGAAGCAGCGGTGAACGGTTTTTCTTCGAGCCTCCGGTACATATGTCCTACGGTAAGCATGTGCATATCGGAGAAAACTTCTATTCCAACTTCAATCTGGTACTGGTGGACGATGGTGAGATTATCATTGGGGATAAGG
This sequence comes from Oscillospiraceae bacterium, assembly GCA_017506735.1. Classification (GTDB taxonomy): domain Bacteria; phylum Bacillota; class Clostridia; order Oscillospirales; family Oscillospiraceae; genus Faecousia. The sequence continues at coordinate 31,148 of JAFVMW010000077.1, forward strand.
TTATGATCGGCCCCAATGTTACCCTCTGCACCACCGGACATCCGGTGCACCCTTTGTACCGGGAAATGGTTGCCCATTATTCACTGCCCATCCGGATCGGCAACAATGTCTGGATCGGTGCCCACAGCGTGGTGCTTCCGGGAGTTACGATTGGTGACAACGCGGTGATCGGTGCAGGCAGCATCGTGACCCGGGATATCCCTGCCAATACCGTGGCAGTAGGTAACCCTTGCCGGGTTATGCGCGAGATTACAGATCGGGATAAGGAGTACTATTTCCGGGATTTGAAGGTAGATTATCCCTATACCCTCCGGTTGAAATAAATGCCATACAGTATATCTCGCACAGAAGGTATATTTTGTGCGAGATATATATTTCTTTCTACATCAGAGAATTGATCCTCGCCCGCCAGATTTACGGGATATTCAGTATCATCGGTTATCTCTATATGATTATTTTGTGCATATTCAAGCACACTTCGTTTATTCAAATTGTAATTATTACATGATATAATGAGGCTAATCCGATAGTAAATGGGTAATATTTGAATATATCGAAAAAATTGACGTATTATGATCGGGGAGGGCAACATGGGAAATTGCAGAGAAATCAGTGCGCAGTATCAGATTGCAAATGCTTTAGCGGCTCAGAGCCTTCAGAAGGATAAGAAGCAAATTTTGCCAGTGTGTCCTGCATCGGTGAATGCGCTTATGGATGACCGGTTGGTCTCGAATCGGGTGGATTTGGGGGAATTAGTAATTCCTGTCAACCTGATTGTAGGCGTCGCCAAGACCAGTGATCAGGTGAATCATTACACCAGCGAGTTTCTTCCGATTCCTGCTCCCAACAGTAAATTTGCAGAACGTTGGATGAGGATCTATGAAGTATTTTATCTTCACGAGGTAAACTCAAATGTGATAAAGTGCTATGAGTATCTGGGAAAGTTCTATGTTGCGGACGGATTAAAGCGCGTGAGCGTTGCAAAGTTTCTCAGCGTTTCGACTATGAGGGCGCAGGTAGTCCGGATCTTGCCGATCAGAACAGATACCAGGGAAGCGCAGCAGTATTTTGATTTCCTGTTCCAGTATCGGTTGACGCACCTATATCAGCTTCAGTTCACACAGCCGGGATTCTTTGAACAGTTTCAGTCCGCACTGGGGAACGGTCCTTCCTACCTGTGGAGTGAAGGTGATAGATCTCGCTTCCTGATGCATTGGAATACCATTGAGGAGGCTTTCAGAAAGGCATATGGTGGATTATTGAGGCTTACAACTGCTGATGCATTGGTGGTGTTGATGCGGAAATATTCGTATGAACAGATCCTCCAAATGGAATCCTGGGTGCTTGCCCGTATTTTCCAGGCTTCGTGGAAAGAACTGTACGCATTGAGTTTCCCAAATCTAGCAGTTGTTGGACTCAGGCAAGCAGTACCATATCCTCAGACTGCATAAACATGTTATGAAGCATTCGGATGCCATTATATTTCTCCAACTTTTTAATATTTCAACCTTATCTCCGAATGCTTTTTATATAGCCCCGGTTCCTTCTGGAATCGGGGCAGTTTTGTGCGAATAATCAATTTGTTCAATTTTGTGTATATATCAACTCGCTTTTGAAATTCAAATAACTATGCTAAAAATATATAATATTGCAAGAAGACTAAGAATTCAACAAACCCATAATGCATGAATCAATAAATACAAATATTAGTTACTCAAACTTCGCACCCTTAAAAAACAGAACAATTTGAAGAAACACACAAAATAAAAAGCGTGCAGACCTAATGTATGGTATAATGTAATCACCACAAAACACCAAACACATACACGAGGTCTGCACTATGAACAGTATAG
>JAFVMW010000109.1 GCA_017506735.1 Oscillospiraceae bacterium
ACCCTCTGTGAAGTCCCCATAGAACTCCCCGTATCCGCCTCCCGTCCGGCTGTTCTGCCGGTTGCGCCGCTGTGCCTCCATCTCCTCGGCCTGACGCCAGTGCTGGCCATACTCGTCGTACTTCTGCCGCTTCTCAGGGTCGCCCAACACCTCGTTGGCTTCGTTCAGTTGTTGGAACTTGGCCTGTGCCGTCGGGTCGTCGGGATGCAGGTCGGGGTGATACTGGCGGGCCAGCCGGCGGTAGGCCCGTTTGATGTCGGCCTGTGTGGCCGTGCGTTCCACACCCAGTGTGTGGTAATAGTCGATGTAGTCCATATATACCTTATTTATATATATAGCCCATAACGGCCGGGTGGCCCGTTTGGTTCAGTGAACAATTCCCTGCCCCGTGTGTTTAGCTGTGAGAAACCGGATAAACTTGAACAGCTTATGAGAAGAATGAAGACTTTGCCCCTGTGGGGCACACTGTTTGCCTGGCTCGGATGGGCCTCTGTGACATCGGCCCAGACCGCCGGTTCTCCAGCCGCAATCTCTCCGGCCACTCTGCCCGAGGCTTGGGTCGGTGCCGACGAGGTGGTGGTGCAGACACTTCCCGTAGAGGATGCCTGGTGGACAGGCTTCGGCGATGCCACGCTCGACTCGCTCATCCGTCTGGCCATGCAGCAGAACCTTTCGGTGGAGACTGCCATCAGCCGCATGGAGCAGGCAAGACTGAACCTCAACATAGAGCGGGGAGCCTTTCTGCCCTCCATCGGTGTGAATGGCGGATGGACACGCCAACAGACCAGCGGCAACACTGGGGGAGGCTCACGTTCGTGGAGCGGGCAGTACAACCTGACGGCCAACATGACGTGGGAGGTGGACCTCTTCGGCAGCATCCGCCAGCGCGTGAAGGCCCAGCGCGAACAGTTCCTGGCCAGCGAGGAGGAGTACCGTGGGGTGATGGTCGCCCTGTGTGCACAGGTGGCCACGGCCTACTTCAGCCTGCGCCAGTACCAGCAGGAGTGGGAAGTGCTGGACCACAACTGCGAGTCGCAGCTGGCCGTGGTGAACCTGACTGAGGCCCGCAACCGCAGTGGTCTGGCCTCGAAGCTCGACGTGGCCCAGGCCCGCCAGGTCTATTATGGAACCCTGGCCCAACAGCCTGCCATGGAGGCTGCCATCATCCGCACGATGAACCAGCTGGCCGTGCTTCTCGGCCAGTTTCCCCAACAGGTGGTGCAGGGCCTGTCAGACCCGGCTCCGTTGCCCGACTATATGGAGGTGGTGGGTGTGGACGTGCCTGCCTCGCTCATCCGCCGACGCCCCGACATCCGTCAGGCCGAACGGCAAGTGGAGGCACAGGCTGCCCTGTTGGGAGCGGCCAAAAGGGACTGGTTGCCCCGCTTCTTCCTCGACGGCTCCATTGGCTATGCTTCCTCGGAGCTGAAGAGTCTGCCCCGCGCCGGCAGCCTGTCGTGGCAGATTGCCCCCTCGATGAGCTGGACCCTCTTCAACGGCGGACAGCGGACGAACAACATCCGCCTGAACCGTGCCCAGCTGGACGAAGCCATCACGCAGTACAACCAGACGGTGCTGACCGCCATGCAGGAGGCCGCCACTGCCATGAGTGCCTACACCAACTCCATTGAGCAGATTGTGGCCACACGCCAGGCCTTCGTACAGAGCCAGACGGCACTCACCCTTTCGCTCGACCTCTACAAGCAGGGGCTTACCACCTTCCAGAGTGTGCTCGATGCACAGCGCTCGCTCCTCGGCTACGAAGAGAGTCTGGTACAGGCCCAGGCCGCTTCGCTCACCACCCTGGTACAGCTGTATCAGGCGTTGGGAGGAGGGTGGGAGTGAGAAATTCTTCAAAAGGAGTTCAGGAGTTGCAGTAGTTCAGGAGTTCAGACAATACTTCTGCCCTTATGCAAGCCTGTCATTTGTCTGAACTCCTGTAACTCCTGAAACTCCTGAACTCCTACAAAATTTTCTATAAACCACCCATAAACCAACAGACTATGAACCTACATCCCATTCCCCTGCTCCTGCTTGCACTGGCCACCGCCCTGGCAGGATGCGGCAAACGCAGCAGTGCCTCCGGCGACTCTGAGGCCACACTGCCCATTCAGGTGGCCCATCCTATGGTGAAGGACGTTGTCCTTACCCGCCAATATCCCGGTTACCTTTCAGCTGATGCGGCCGTGGAGGTGATGTGCCGGGTGAACGGACAGCTCACCCAGTGACGTCGTCCCCGCCTTCCTCCGTTTTGTCAACGGCAGTCTCGCTAGAGTGCTCTTGCGTAGCAACTAACAATAGGGGTTGCGCTCGTTGCGGGACTTAACCC
>JAFVMW010000110.1 GCA_017506735.1 Oscillospiraceae bacterium
GGCGGCATCATCATGGATTTCTCCGGCAAGGAGCTGATCAAGGGCGAGCCGGATGCCTCCTCCTTCCCCTCCGGCGGTCTGCGGGCAACCTTTGAAGCCCGTGGCTATACCGCCTGGGACCCCACCTCCTACGCATTCATCAAGGGCAGAACTTTGTGCATCCCCACCGCCTTCTGTTCCTATGGCGGTGAGGCTTTGGATAAGAAAACCCCACTGCTCCGCTCCATGGAGGCTCTGAACCGGCAGGCCATGCGGATTCTGAAGCTCTTTGGCAACGAGGATGTGAAGTGCGTCCGCACTTCTGTTGGCCCGGAGCAGGAATACTTTCTTGTTCCCAGGGAGCTGTACGAACAGCGCAAGGATCTGATCTATACCGGCAGAACTCTGTTCGGTGCCAGGCCTCCCAAGGGACAGGAAATGGATGACCATTACTTCGGTGTCATCAAGCCCCGGGTCGCGGCTTACATGGCCGATCTGAACGAGGAACTGTGGAAGCTGGGCATTCTGGCAAAAACCGAACACAACGAGGTTGCGCCTGCCCAGCATGAGCTGGCTCCCATCTACTCCACCACCAACATCGCCACCGACCACAACCAGCTGACCATGGAGATCATGCAGAAGGTTGCGGCAAAGCACGGTCTGGTGTGTCTGCTCCATGAGAAGCCCTTCGCCGGTGTCAACGGTTCCGGCAAGCACAATAACTGGTCCATCTCCACCGATACCGGTGTAAATCTGCTGTCTCCCGGTGAGACTCCCTATGAAAACGCCCAGTTCCTGCTGTTCCTGTGTGCGGTGATCAAGGCCGTGGACGATTATCAGGATCTGCTGCGGATCTCTGTTGCCACCGCAGGCAATGACCACCGGCTGGGAGCCAATGAAGCACCTCCCGCTGTGGTGTCCATCTTCCTGGGCGACGAGCTCCAGGGTATTCTGGATGCCATTGAAAACGATACCCCTTACGAAGCAGCCAGGAAAAAGACCATGAAGCTGGGTGTGGATGTGCTGCCCCGGTTCGCACGGGACGCCACCGACCGCAACCGAACCTCTCCCTTTGCGTTCACCGGAAACAAGTTTGAGTTCCGTATGCTGGGTTCGGCCAACTCCATCGCCTGCGCCAACATCATGCTCAACGCAGCGGTGGCGGAATCCCTGAAGATCTATGCCGACCGGCTGGAAGGAGCGGAGGACTTTGAAGGCAGGCTCCATGAAATGATCCAAAAGACCATCAGGGACCACAAGCGGATCATTTTCAACGGCAACGGCTACGATGATACCTGGCTGGAGGAAGCCGCCCGGCGCGGGCTTTCCAACTATCCCACCACGCCCGACTGCATCCCCCACATTATGGACGGGAAGAATGTGCAAATGCTGACTGCCCATAAGGTGTTCTCCGAAGCTGAGCTGAGATCCCGCTGTGAGATCCTTCTGGAGAACTACTGCAAGACCGTCATCATCGAGGCCAACACCATGACCGACATGGCCCGGAAGCAGATCCTTCCCGCGGTTCAGGGCTATACCGCAGAGCTGGCGGACGGCGTTGCCGCAAAGAAAGCCGTTTCTGCGGACATCGCCTGCGGCTATGAATCCGGTCTGATCGCCAGACTGTCCCTGCTGACGGATCAGATCGCCGCCAAAACAGACGAGCTGGAGGCTGCGGTGCTGGAGCTGAAGGGCGCTGCGGACGTTATCCAGGAAGCCTGTGCAATCCGGGATGCTGTGATCGGCAGGATGGCCGCCCTCCGGACTGTGGCGGATGAAGCTGAAACCCTCACCGCCGAAAGGTATTGGCCCTTCCCTACCTACGGCGAGCTGCTGTTTGGTGTTCGTTAACCGCTTTTCCCTTTCTGTTCTGTCCTTCCCCGTCCCGGACGGCTCACAGGAGGGGCTGACCACCCCTCCTGATGGGCAGACAGAAATGGAGATAGAACCCAATCACAATAGGAGGTAAGTATTATGAAATTGAGTTCCGTAAACACCATTTGGGTACTGCTGGGTGCCGCACTGGTTTTCTTCATGCAGGCAGGCTTTTCCCTGTGTGAAGCCGGTTTCACCCGGGCAAAAAATACCGGCAACATTCTGATGAAAAACCTGATGGACTTCTGCATTGGCACACCCTGCTTCTGGCTGTTTGGCTTTGGCATCATGTTCGGCGTGGGAAGCTCCGTCATCGGCTGGCTGGACCCCGGCATTATGAGAGATTACAGCCATGCACTCCCCAGCGGCGTTCCTCTGTGGGCATTTGCCATTTTCCAGACGGTGTTCTGTGCCACCTCTGCCACCATTGTTTCCGGCGCTATGGCAGAGCGCACAAAGTTCAGCGCCTACTGCATCTACTCCGCCGCCATTTCCTTGCTGATTTATCCGATTTCCGGCCACTGGATCTGGGGCGGCGGCTGGCTGAGCCAGCTGGGTTTCCATGATTTTGCCGGTTCCACCGCAGTCCATATGGTTGGCGGCGTGTGCGCCTGCATCGGTGCCTGGATGCTTGGCCCCCGGATCGGCAAGTACGACAGGAATGGAAAGCCCAAGGCGATTCTGGGCCACAATCTGACCGCTGCTGCCCTTGGGGTTTTCATTCTGTGGTTCTGCTGGTTCGGCTTCAACGGTGCTTCTACCGTGGCTATGGATTCCGACGTAGCGGTTACCAGCGCCGGTCTGATATTCTTCAACACCAATCTGGCCGCTGCGGCAGCCTGCTGTGTGACTTTGATCTTCACCTGGATTCGCTACGGCAAGCCTGATGTTTCCATGACCTACAATGCCGCCCTGGCAGGCCTGGTTGGCATTACCGCCGGCTGTGATGCCGTTTCCCCTCTGGGTGCTGCCATCATGGGTGCCATTTTCGGCATTGTGATTGTTCTTGCTGTCGAGTTTTTTGACAAGGTAATTAAGATCGACGATCCCGTTGGCGCCGTATCCGTTCACGGTGTCTGCGGCGCTCTGGGTACCATCCTTACCGGTTTCTTCGCCACCGGTGTTTCCACCGAGAAGGGTGTCTTCTACGGCGGCGGCTTCCACTTCCTGGGTGTTCAGGCTCTTGGTGCAGTGAGTGTTGCGGCTTATGTGGCAGTCATCATCACCGCCGTGTTCTTTATCATCAAAAAGACCATCGGTCTGCGGGTCAGTGCCGAAGAAGAAATCACCGGTCTGGATGTGTCCGAGCATGGTCTGCTGACTGCTTATGCGGGATTTGCCATGCTGCCGGATACCGCTTCTGTAATGGATGCTGAATACGAAATTCTTGGAGACATCCCTGCTTCTGAAGCTGTACCGGTGCGAAAGGTCACAATCCACGATGGAATGGAGCCGAAGTTCACCAAGATCGAAATCATCTGCAAGGAATCCCGTCTGGAGAGTCTCAAGAACGCCATGATCGGCATCGGGATCACCGGCATGACCGTTTCCCATGTGCTCGGCTGCGGCATCCAGAAGGGCAAGCCGGAATACTACCGTGGTGTTCCCGTAGAACCCACCCTGCTTCCCAAGGTACAGGTGGATATTGTGGTCAGTAAGGTACCTGTCCGCGCAGTCATTGAGACCGCCAAGAAGGTCCTTTACACCGGACATATCGGCGACGGCAAGATCTTTGTTTATGACGTAGAAAACGTTGTGAAGGTCCGCACCGGTGAGGAAGGATACGATGCTCTGCAGGACGTTGAATAAAAAATAATGGCCTACGGGAGAGCCGCTGTGCGGTTCTCCCATGGGTTGATTTAAGGAGGAAACAACCATGTGTTCCATTATTGGCTATTGCGGAAAACCCATGGACATGACCGCGTTTCACAGGGGATTTGCGCAAACCAAATCCCGTGGCCCTGATGATACCTGTATTCTGGAGGCAGGGCAGGGCTTTTTGGGGTTTCATCGTCTGGCAATCATGGGCCTGCACCCGGAGGGGATGCAGCCCTTCACTCTGAATGGCAGTGCTGTGGTCTGCAACGGTGAAATCTACGGATTCCGGAAATTCCGTCAGGAACTGTCCGGCGAATATACCTTTGTCAGCGACTCAGACTGCGAGGTATTACTGCCGCTGTACGAAAAATATGGCACCGGTCTGTTTGCCATGCTGGACGCGGAATTTGCCTGCATCCTCTATGACGCAAGGGAAAATCAGTTTATTGCGGCAAGAGATCCCATTGGCATTCGGCCGCTGTACTGGGGCTGCGATGCAAACGGCACCATTGTATTTGCCAGCGAACCCAAAAATCTGGTTGGTCTGGTCTGCGAGATCAATCCCTTTCCACCCGGGCATTACTACAAGGATGGTGCTTTTTACAGTTACTGCGACATTGCGCAGGCAAAGCAGTACCATGACCACGATCTGGAAACAGTCTGCAAGAATATCCGGGAAAAGCTCATTACCGGTGTGCAAAAGCGGTTGGTGGCAGATGCCCAGGTAGGTTTTCTTCTTTCCGGCGGACTGGATTCTTCCCTTGTTTGTGCCATTGCGGCACGGGAAAGCAGCAAGCCCATCAAAACCTTCGCCATTGGTATGCGTGAGGATGCCATCGATCTGAAATATGCCAGACAGGTCGCAGACTTCATCGGCAGCGACCATACCGAGGTCATCATCTCCAGAGAAATTGTCCTGGATGCGCTGGAAACTGTTGTGGAACTATTGGGTACTTTTGACATTACCACCATTCGCGCCAGCATCGGTATGTATCTGGTCTGCAAGTACATTCACGAAAACACCGATATCCGCGTTCTGCTGACCGGTGAGATTTCCGATGAACTGTTCGGTTATAAATATACGGACTTTGCCCCCTCTGCGGAAGCATTCCAGAGGGAAGCTCAGAAACGGGTCAGTCAGCTGCATATGTATGACGTGCTTCGGGCTGACCGCTGCATCAGCGTCAACGCTCTGGAAGCCAGAGTTCCCTTTGGCGATCTGGACTTCGTGAAATATGTGATGGCCATTGACCCGGAAATGAAGCTGAACAGGTATGGAAAAGGCAAGTATCTGCTGCGCCATGCGTTTGAAGGCCTTGGCTATCTGCCCGATGAGATCCTCTGGCGGGAAAAGGCCGCTTTCTCCGATGCGGTGGGACATTCCATGGTGGACTACCTGAAGGCCTTTGCGGAAAAATACTTCACCGATGCGGAATTTGAAGCCGAAAGCCAGGAATATGATCATGCCCGCCCCTTTACCAAAGAGTCCCTGCTCTACCGGGCGCTGTTTGAAAAATACTATCCAAATCAGAGCCAAATGATTGTCGATTTCTGGATGCCCAACAGGGATTGGGAGGGCTGCAATGTGAACGATCCGTCTGCCCGTGTTCTTTCCAACTACGGCGCAAGCGGCAAATAAGCGGGCAGGCCCGCAGCCAATTCCCACGATACCTGGCAGTTTTCGTCACGCATCCTGATTGTGCCCGGTATCGTTACCAAATCAATCATACTGGAGGAATCATTATGGAAAAGAAAGAACAGCTTTATGAAGGCAAAGCCAAGAAGGTCTTTGCCACCGACGATCCCGAACTGCTGATCGTCCAGTACAAGGACGATGCAACGGCTTTTAACGGCCTGAAAAAGGGCACCATCGCCGGGAAGGGCATTATCAACAACCAGATGAGCAACCGTCTGATGCTGCTGCTGGAAAAACAGGGTGTCCCCACGCATTTCGTCAAGGAGCTGAACGAACGGGAAACGCTTGTAAAAAAGGTCAGCATCGTTCCTTTGGAGGTCATTGTCCGCAACCTTGCCGCCGGCTCCTTCTCCAAACACTACGGCGTGGAGGAGGGTGTGGTTTTCGACAAGCCCACCATTGAATTCTCCTACAAGAATGATGCCCTGGGGGATCCGCTGCTGAATTCCCATCACGCACTGGCCCTGAAGGTTGCCACTTACCGGGAATTGCAGATCATCGAGCGGTACGCCATGCGGATCAATGGGATCCTGCGGGAGTTCTGGGCTTCCTGCGGCGTAACGCTGGTGGATTTCAAGATGGAGTTTGGCCGGCTCGCAGACGGCTCCATTGTTCTGGCAGATGAGATCAGCCCCGACACCTGCCGCCTGTGGGATTCGAGTACCGGCGAAAAGCTGGACAAGGATCGTTTCCGCCGGGATCTTGGCGGTGTTGAAGAAGCCTATGCCGAAATTATGCGCCGTTTGGAAGAACACTTGTAAGGAGAGAATACTATGGCAAACACAGCAATCGTCGGCATCAACTGGGGCGACGAAGGGAAAGGCAGAATGGTCGATCTGCTCACCGGGGATTTTGATATTGTCGTCCGTTATCAGGGCGGCGGCAACGCGGGTCATACGGTCATCAACGAATACGGAAAATTTGCCCTGCATCTGCTTCCCTCCGGCATTTTCCGCAAAGGCGTGGTGAATATTCTGGGGAACGGTGTTGCCCTCGACCCGGAAAATCTGTGGATCGAGATTGAGAATATCACCTCCAAGGGTGTGCCCATCACCCCGGAGAACCTGAAGATCAGTGATCGGGCATCTGTGCTGCTTCCATGGCACCGGGAGCTGGATGGCCTGGAGGAAGCAAGACTTGCTGACAAAAAATTCGGCTCCACGAAACAGGGCATCGCCCCCTTCTACTCTGACAAATACCAGAAGAAAACCATTCTGGCCGGAGAGCTTCTGTACCCTGAACACGTAAAAGAGCATCTGAAAGACCTGATGGAGTGGAAAAATCTGACGTTGACCTCCGTTTACGGAGCAAAGGCCGTGACCATGGAGGAGCTGGAGCACTGGCTCGATACTTGGTGCGAAAAGATCAAGCCCTTTATCTGCGATACCGGTATGATCCTGCGAAATGCCCAGGCAGAAGAGAAAAACATCCTGTTTGAAGCCCAGCTGGGTGCCTTGCGGGACCTGGACTACGGCATCCATCCCTACACCACCTCCTCCAATGCCATCGCCGCCTATGCCCCGGTGGGCTCCGGTCTGCCCTCCGCAAAAATCGACGAGGTCATTGGTGTGGTCAAAGCCTACTCCACCTGTGTTGGCGAAGGCCCTTTCGTGTGCGAAATGTTTGGGGACGAGGCGGATACCCTGCGGGAGGCAGGAGGTGAATACGGGGCAAAAACCGGACGTCCCCGCCGGGTTGGTCCACTTGACATTGTGGCTACCCGCTATGGTGTCCAGGTTCAGGGTGCCACTGATATTGCATTGACCAAGCTGGATGTACTGAGCTGCATGGAAAAAATCCCGGTCTGTACCCGCTATCTGGTGGACGGCAGGGAAACCGACGAGTTTCCGTTCCCCGCCCTGTTGGAAAAGGCACAGCCGGTGATCCAATATATGGATGGTTGGAACTGTGACATTTCCGGTGTCCGAAGCTGGGAGGAGCTGCCCCCTGCCGCCCGGCGGTATGTGGAGTTTATCGAACAGCAGATCGGCTGTCACATTGGCTATGTCTCCGTTGGTCCGGAGCGTGACAGCATCATCATTCGGTAAGGAGAGAAAGAAATGACAAACAAATACGAATCCCCCCTGAGTTCCCGATATGCGTCCGAATATATGCTTCACCTGTTCTCTGCCGATATGCGGATTCAGACCTGGCGAAAGCTGTGGGTGTCCCTGGCAAAGGCAGAGATGGAGCTGGGCTTGCCCATAACCCAGGGGCAGGTCAACGAGCTGGAGGACCATATTACGGATATCGACTTTGAATGTGCCGCTCAGCGTGAAAAGGAAGTCCGGCACGATGTGATGGCCCATGTGTACGCCTACGGTAAGGCTGCCCCTTCCGCTGCCGGTATCATCCATCTGGGTGCTACCAGCTGCTATGTCACGGACAATGGGGACATCATCCTGTACCGGGACGGTCTGAAATACCTGCGCGGAGCGCTTTTGAAGGTGATCGCAAATCTGGCTGAATTTGCTGACCGGTATAAATCTATGCCCACCCTGGGCTA
>JAFVMW010000084.1 GCA_017506735.1 Oscillospiraceae bacterium
GACAACGTCAAAGTCGGATACGGTGTCCATGATCTGGCGGTAAGCCCGGAGCTTGCCTGCCTCCTGGAGCTGCTGGGCAAGCTCTGCCAGCTCCTGGGCGTGGGCATCGTTGTGGTTTACCATAAATTTCATCAGAGCCAGCAGCTCCTCCATGGGGGTAGCGTCGGGAGATACCGGGCCGTGATCGTGGTCATGGTCGTGGCCGTGGGCATGGGAGTGGGTGTGGCCGCCGTGGCTGTGGGAGAAGGGGTCCTTCTTCACGCCGCTGACCTGGTACATCCGCCGGTTGGATACCGTCACCTCCACCTCGAAGTGGGGGGCAAAGAGACTGCGCAGGCTGTCGGCGCTCATCAGGCCGTTGGAGACCTTGCTGGCGGCGCCTTTGTGGTGGCCGTCGATGGCCTCCCGGCTGGCGCCGTGGGCGATGGTCAGCCGTCCGTCTTCCTTCAGCAGCCCCGCCAGGGTCTTGATCAGCCGCCGGGGGTCCGGGAAATGGGGGAAGGCATTGTATACCACGATCCGGTCAAACTTTCTGCCAAAATCCGTTTCCTCCACATCGCCGCAAAGCACGGTGATCTCCGGGGCAGCGGCAAACTTCTCCCGGGCGATCTTGGCCATCTCCGGGGAGATATCGATGCCGGTGACGGATGCGACGCCCCGGTTCCGGTAGTAGGGGAACATAACACCGGTGCCGCAGGCCACGTCCAGAATGTCCATGCCCGCGCCCACCTCGGCATTGTCCAGAATGGTCTCGATGATGCGGTCATCCTTGATCATCTCCGCGTCCCAGCTGGGGGCGCAGCGGTCAAAAAAGGCGATCACGTCGCTTTTATTCATGGGAAGATCCTCCAGTTTCTCTGTCATGTTTCCTTATTATATAGGCAAATCCCCCGCAAAGCAAGCCCCTCCCCGGGATTTCCCGGAAGATGGGAGAATTCTCTCTTTCTCCGCTTGCAATTGGGGGAAGGCTCTGCTATAATGAAAGAAAAACCGTACAGGAGTGGATATTATGGGCATTACCCCCGAGGATATCAAGCGCGTCAAGGGCATGGGCTGCCTCCAGGACAAGCGCTATGAGGACGTATTCAACGTCCGCACCATCACCCGCAACGGCCGCATCACCACCGATGAGGTCCGCGCCATCGCCGAAGCCGCCGACCGGTTCGGCTCCGGCAAGATCGCCATGACTTCCCGCCTCACCATCGAGATCCAGGGAGTCAAGTATGAGAACATCGAGCCCATGATCGCCTTCCTCCGGGAGCGCGGCCTGGACTGCGGCGGCACCGGTGCCAAGGTCCGTCCTGTGGTCTCCTGCAAGGGTACCACCTGCCAGTACGGCCTCATCGACACCTTCTCCCTCAGCGAGAAGATCCATGAGAGATTCTATGTGGGTTACCACGGCGTGGCTCTGCCCCACAAGTTCAAGATCGCCGTGGGCGGCTGCCCCAATAACTGCGTCAAGCCGGAGCTGAACGACCTGTCCGTCATCGGCCAGCGCTATCCCACCGTGGATCTGGAAAAGTGCAAGGGCTGCAAGAAGTGCCAGGTGGAAGCCAACTGCCCCATCAAGATCGCAAAGGTGGTGGATGGCAAGGTGGTCATCGACCCCGCCCAGTGCAACCACTGCGGCCGGTGCAAGGGCAAGTGCCTCTTTGATGCCATTACCTACACCGACGGCTACAAGGTCTCCATCGGCGGCCGCTGGGGCAAGAAGACTGCCACCGCCCAGCCTCTGAACTACGTCTTCACCACCGAAGAAGAGGTGCTGGACATGGTGGAGAAGGTGATCTGCTTCTTCCGGGATGAAGGCATCGCCGGAGAGCGTTTCGCTGACACCATCAACCGCCTGGGCTTCGACTATGTGGAAGCCAAGCTGTTAAACAAGTAAACAAACGATCTGCCATACCGCGCAAGGCGGTTCCAAGGCCTTAAAACGATCCCCATGGAGGAAAAACCATGGGGATCGTATATTTTTTCAGCTGAAAAAGGCGTCCCCCGGGGGAAGGCTTTGGCGATTCTATCATTACTGGGAGCATTTTTATGAAAAAACGAATTCTGATAATCCTTCTGACCCTTCTCCTGCTCACCGGCTGCGCCTCTGCCCCGGCGGTTTCCGAAGGGATGACGCTGACCGATGATCTGGGACGGAGTGTTACGGTAAACCAACCCCAGCGGGTGGCCTGCCTGCTGGGCAGCTACGCCCAGATCTGGCAGCTGGCAGGGGGCCAGGTGGGGGCCACCGCCGACGATGCCTGGGATGACCTGGCCCTGGCGCTGCCGGAGGACTGCGTGAACCTGGGCAATACCAAGGAGCTGTCCCTGGAAGCCCTGCTGGAATCCCAGCCGGATTTCATCCTGGCCAGCTCCAATACCCGCCAGCAGCTGCAGTGGCGGGAGACCCTGGAGGCCACGGGGATCCCCACCTACTACTGCAATGTCTCCGGCTTTGACAGCTATCTGAAGCTGCTGGATATCTGCACCGACCTGACCGGGCGGAAGGATCTCTATGAAACATACGGCCTGGAGGTGCAGCGGCAGGTGGAGGCAGTACTGGAACAGGCCGAGGACCGGGGAACCAATCCGACGGTGTTGTGTATGCGGGCTTCTGCCTCCATGGTGACGGTGAAAAACAGCCAGGATAACGTCCTGGGAGAGATGCTGAAGGATCTGGGCTGCGTCAACATTGCCGATTCCGACGCATCTTTGCTGGAAAACCTGAGCCTGGAGCGGATCCTGGAAGCCGATCCGGAGTACATCTTCCTGGTTCAGCGGGGGGATGACGAGGCGGGGATGCGGGCCTATGTGAAGACCCTGATGGAGGAAAATCCCGCCTGGCAGCAGCTCACCGCCGTGAAGGAGGGCAGGCTCTATTTTATGGACAAGAACCTGTACAACCTAAAGCCCAACCACCGCTGGGGAGAGGCCTATGAACAGCTGGAGGAAATTCTGGAGCATGAATAAGAAAGTTATGTTAACCGCTGCGGCGGTGCTTCTGGCGGCGGTGCTGAGCCTGTGCCTGGGTGCCGCCAGCCTGGGGGGGAGCATGGGGAGCTTTATCTTCCTGTATGTCCGCCTGCCCAGGACGCTGGGCTGCCTTCTGGCCGGGGCGGCCCTGGCGGTGTCCGGTGCGGTGATCCAGGGGGTGCTGCTGAACCGGCTGGCCTCTCCCAGCATCATCGGCATCAACGCCGGAGCGGGCCTGGGAGTGACGGTTTGCTGCGCCGCCGGGCTGCTTTCCGGCTGGGCCATCGCCGGGGCGGCCTTCCTGGGTGCCATGGGGGCAGCAGTGCTGATCGTGTCCCTGGCCCGGCGGACGGGGGCTTCCCGCACCACGGTGATCCTGGGGGGCGTGGCGGTGAACGCCTTCCTCAATGCCCTGTCCCAGGCCGTCACCACCCTGGTCCCGGAGGCGGGGATGCTGTCGGGAGAATTCCGGGTGGGAGGCTTCTCCGCGGTGTCCTATGTCCGGCTGATCCCCGCGGGGGTGCTGATCCTGACCGCCCTGGTGGCGGTGTTCCTGCTCCACAATGAGCTGGATGTACTGGCCCTGGGAGAGGAGACCGCCCGGGGGCTTGGGTTGGATGTGCAGAAGATCCGCCTCCTGCTACTGCTTCTGGCGGCCATGCTCTCCGGCTGCGCCGTCAGCTTCGCGGGACTGCTGGGCTTCGTGGGGCTGATGGTGCCCCACGCCATGCGCAGGCTGGTGGGCAGCGAGAGCCGCGTTCTGCTGCCCCTGTGTGCCGGGGGCGGTGCGGCCTTTGTGACTCTGTGCGATACGGCGGCCCGGGTGGTGTTCGCCCCCTACGAGTTTCCGGTGGGCATCGTCCTGTCGGTGCTGGGCGGGCCCTTCTTCCTGACGCTGCTGCTGAAGCGGAAAGGGGGGCGGCAGGATGCTTGAGATCCGGAATCTTTCCGCCGGTTACTCCGGCCGCCCGGTGCTGGAGGATATCTGCCTCACCGTCCCCGGGGGCAGCGTCACCGTGATCACCGGCCCCAACGGCTGCGGAAAATCCACCTTGCTGAAAGCCCTGGCGGGGATCCTGCCCTCCACAGGGACGCGCAGCCTCTGCGGAGAAGGGCTGAACGGCCTGTCTTCCCGGGAAATGGCCCAACGGGTGGCCTACCTGCCCCAGAACCGCAGCGTTCCGGAGATCACCGTCCGGCGGCTGGTGCTCCATGGCCGGTTCCCCTACCTAAGCTATCCCCGCCGCTACCGCCGGGAGGACGAGGCCATTGCCGACGCCGCCCTGGAGCGGCTGGGCATCGCGGATCTGGCCCAGCGGAGCCTGGCCAGCCTCTCCGGCGGACAGCGGCAGAAGGCCTACATCGCCATGGCCCTGGCCCAGTCTACCCCGGTGGTGCTGCTGGACGAGCCCAATACCTATCTGGACATCGGCCACCAGCTGCGGATGATGGAGCTGGCCCGGTTCCTGGCCCGGGAGGGGAAGACGGTGGTGCTGGTACTCCACGACCTGACCATGGCCCTGGAATGGGCCGACCGGCTGGTGGTGATGGACGCGGGGACGGTCCTGGCCCAGGGCACAGCGGAGGAGGTCTACCAAAGCGGCTGCCTGAACCGGGCCTTCGGTGTCACCGTCAGCCGCATCGAAACGGAACAGGGCTGGAAGTATTATTACGGATAGAGGGCCCCTGCAGCCCCGGAACGGGGAAAATAATGAAAGGTGCTGTCTCAAAATGATTTGCCAAAATCATAAGAGGCAGCACCTCTTTTCATCTGCAAAAGTCTCAAACTGTGGATAAAAATCGAAAAAACAGCGCACTTATGCTGAGGGGCAGGTTTTGCCTCTCAAAAAGTGTGCTGTTTTTGTATTTTACTATGTCATGCGGTCTTGGGTATGATCAGGTGTGTTCCCAACCGGCCTTTTTGTATTTTATGATGCAGCTTCAGTATGTTATAGGCCATGCTTACCAGATGCCATTCCACCGTCACATTTGCTTTTCCCCGGGTCAGAAAGCGGCGGAAATTCATATCCTCTTTGATCATGGCAAATACACCTTCCGCCTGGATGGAACGGTTGATCCTGAGCAGGATTCCTTCCTCTGTGGAAATCTTTTCTTCCATTGCCGCTCTTTGAGATATAAAATATTTGGATACATTCAGTCGTTTGACTCTTTCTGCCAACGGTGTTTTGTCCGTCTTCTTTTGACGGATACATTTCTCTTTGACTGGACAGCCCTTGCAGTTCTCACACGCATAGATGGTAACTTCCTGTTTATACCCCGTTTCCGATTTCCTTGTAACTGTAGATACAGCTTTCAGTTTCTTTCCCTGTGCACAGGTATACTCGTCCCTTTCTGCGTCATAGGGCATATTTTCTCTGCGCCCAATGTCATTTTTATACTTGCGCTTCTTTTTCTGCTCATGGTTGGAGGGTTTTACAAACAGAGACAGTTGCTCACTTCCGTCTACATAGTGATAATTCTCTTCACTTTCATAGCCGGAATCCACCACCACCCGCTTTACAGGATGCTTGCTACACAGCTTTTCCAGGAAGGGAATGAAGGTTTTGGTGTCTGTCCGGTCTGCGGATATGTAATTGCCAATAATGTATTCACTGACGGTAGCCACATTCACATTGTATCCAGGCTTTAACTGACCGTTTTTCATGTGGTCTTCCTTCATGTGCATAAAGGTTGCATCACGGTCGGTTTTGCTGTAGCTGTTTCTGTCTCCGCAGATGTGGATATCCAGATTATACCGCTTCAGCCGCTCCAGCCAGCTGTTGATCGTTTCGATCGCCTTTTGCAGCCCACTTTTATGATGCCCTTTCCCATATACAAAAATGATTTCTGCTTCTTCTTTTTTGGCGTACAGCTTCTTACGGAGTTTCTTTAACCGTTGCAAGGTGATCTGTCTGGGCGCAGCAATACCAACCCCTGCCTTTTCCAAAAGCAGCGGCAATTCATTTGCAATCCTCTCTCCCAGTTTCACCTGTTTCTTTGTGGTTCCGGTTTTCCAGACAAAGCTGTATCGGTTGGCATTCGCTTCGATTTTGGTGCCGTCAATAAATACTGCTGATTCCTCAAAGGAAATCTCTCCGTGAGCAACCAGCAGCTGTACCATCTGATACAACAGATCCTCTATTGCTTTGGGTAAATGGTTCCGTCGAAACCGGGCGATGGTATTATGATCCGGCGGTCTTTTTCCTTCCAGAAGATAC
>JAFVMW010000078.1 GCA_017506735.1 Oscillospiraceae bacterium
AGCCCCACCACTCACCTCCACGGGTTCTGTAGTATACCGAACTCTCCGTGGATATTGTAACAAATTCTAAAAACGTGCGAAAGAGCGCAGGTTTCATAACCTCGTCGGTGCCTTTCGCAGAAAGGCGGATTATAAGTATGAAAAAGTTACGTATGCTTGCATTGCTTCTGACCATTGCAATGCTGCTGCCCCTGACCGCCCGGGCAGGCAGACAGTGGGTCCGGGGCGGACGGTACGCCACCGGTGTGTTTCCCGACGAAGAAGGCTGCCCAATTGTGGCGGAGCAGGTGAATCTGACCTTTGATACCCTGCGCCGGGATGAGGAAACAGAGAACACCCAGGGCTTCATCACCGCCGAGTATACCCTGCGGAATCCCACAGAGGATACGGTGCGTGTCCGGATGTTCTATCCCTTTGGCAGCATTCCGTCCGATATCCAGGTGGACGGTGAACCACTGGCACCCACCCTGCGCCACAGCTATCTGGACTACTCCGAGGCATTCAGCATAGAACAGCGGCGCCTCTGGATCATTGACGGCTGGGCGGAGGATTCCTTCTATGATCCGGAAATGACCGTTACCCGGTATACCTACCATATTCAGCCGGGGGATAGCATGGAGGGGGAGTTTGCGCTGGTGGCCGATGATAAGGTTCAGGTGACCTGTTCTGTGGACCCGGAAAACACCCGGGTTCATCTGGACCCCGTGCTTCGGGCAGAATCCACGGACGGTACTCTGGTTCTGACAACCGACTACCGTCAGGGCACTCATGCTGGCGAAGGGCGGAACTTCTGCCTGTATGTAATTGGCGCGCCGCTGAAGACAGATCCTGTCTGGTCTGCCTATGACTCCGGCGGCAGTGAACATGAGGCTTTGGATGTGTCCACCGAACTGGTCAGCACCGAGCAGATTCCCTTAAAGGAACTGTTCTGTATGCACAAAGGTACAATGGGCCGGGTGTCCCAGACCGACTGGTACAATGCGGTTCTGCACAAGGTAAGGGAGAACGATTCCGGAGAGGGATATCTCGGCTGGTATGATGTGCTGGATGTATCGGAGGATCTGATGCGCTGGTATGAATATGAGCTGACCTTCCAGCCTGGCCAGAGTCTGGTCAATACCGTTACGGTACCGCTCCATCCATCTGTTGATGAGAAAACCGAGCCCTACAAGTATGGATATACGTATCAGTTTTCCGCGGAGCAGAGATGGGCCTTCTGCGGCCCGGTTAACGTCACAGTCAATACCCCATTTTATATGCTGGACACGAATCAGGAAGGCTTTGAAAAGACAGAAACCGGCTACCGCCTGACCCTGGAGCGTCTGCCCGAAGGGGAACTGACATTCCGCCTCTGCGAATCGGAGCATCCAGAATTCGTCGCCCCCACCACGGAGGATTATTACAGCCGGATGGTCGGACCTGCCTGGTCGTTCCTGCTGAAAGCGGTGGCGGTGGTGTCTGTACTGGCGTACCTGCGCCATTTGCTGCGGAAAAAGAAATCGAATTGACAAAGGAGCCCCCGGGAGCAGCTGCTCCCGGGGGCATTCCATCATTTGAGATCCTGCAAATCCGCCGCGGTCATGTCGAAATCGTTGGTCAGATTCTCCACCGCCAGATCATTGTCAATGGCTGGGAAAGCCGCCGGAATCTTGTCCTCTGTGTGGGGGATTCCGTGGTATACCTTGCCTTCCGCGCCCGGGATCAGAGGCTTTGCCTTTTCTTTCCCGGATTTTGCCTTGCCGCTGAGAATGGGGACGGCAGAATGGTCGGGCTTCCTGTGTTCCCGTTCCAGCCGTTTCATGCCCTGCTTCGCCATAATCATCACCTCAGCCATAGTATGAGGCAAAAGGGGCGACCCAGTCAGGAAAGATCTGGCTGAGATCCGTAATCGAACCGGGCGAAATCCCCGGCGGCGGTGAGCAGATCCTCTTCCCAGCCGTAGAAAGCGGAATATTTGCCGAAATACTGATCCTTGTCGCTTCCGGTGCCTGCGGCAGTGTAGACGATGCCGTTGCCCCTGGCCCGGTCAAAGAGCATACCGCCCAGCAGACCGTAGGCATCGGCGGTGTGACCGGCAAAGGGAAGCGCCTGCCCCCGAAGAATCCGGTCGCACTGTTCCGTATTGGTAAAGATGTGAGGGCCCATGCCGTAGCAGCGCATCATCCCCAGGTAGGTATCGCCGTTATTCCGGGCAGGATCATAGCACCAGGCAGGGGAGAACATCCGGTCCAGGGTTTCCGGCTTCAGAATCTGAACGCCGTTTTCATTGCCGCCGTGGCAGAACATCCCCATCAGCCGGCACAGCTCGCTGACGGAAACCCGGAGGCTGCCCATGGGGCCGAAGAGAGATCCATTGGAGCCAAGGACATAGCCGGCGTAATCCTCCCTGGGATACCCCTGTGAAAAATCGTCGCACTGGGGCATCCAGGTGCCATTTGAAGGGTCGTATTCCCCGGCGGCATCCAGCTTGCGGTACAGAGTACCTACATGAGCCTTCGCTTCCAGGGGCATTTCGGATACGTTGAAGCTGCAGGTCAGCCCCATGGGGGCAAAGATATGATTGGTCATATACCGGTCAAACCGCTCCCCGGAGACATTTTCAATGACCGACCCCAGCAGGCAGTAGTTCATATTGCTGTAAGCGAAAAAGACACCGGGAGCCTCACCGGCAGGTGCCCAGCACCTGGGCATATGGTGGAGCATTCCTTCCGTGAAGAACTCCGAAATGTGGTGTCCGAAGGGAATGTTGTAGCTGCCGGGCTTACCGCCGTCCCGGATGGAGGAGGTGTGGGACAGGAGCATTTTCACCGTGATGGGGGTATGGGGATGCCGGGGATTCCGCAGGGCAAAGCCCAGATACCGGGAGGCGTCCTCCTCCGGGTCGATCCGGCCCTGCTCAATCAGCTGCCATACGCCAATGGCGGTGATCAGCTTGGAAATGGAGGCGGTGCGGTATTTGGTATCCCGGTCTGCCCGGATGCCGATTTGCTTGTGGCCCACTGCCTCAGCAAACAGGATTTCCCCATCCCGGAGGATGCCCAAAGAGGCAGCCATGAGAGGGTGGTCCGGGTCGGAGATGATTTCCTCCATCCGGGCAATCAGCTTTTGTTCGGGAGTCATGGGGATACCTCCTTGGAATTACGTCTTTTTTCACGGAATACCGTGAGAATCTCGCCGAGAATGACGCAGATCACAGCCCCCACAGTGATGGGCAGCACAGAAGCCAGCGTCTCCGGGTCAAAGGACAGGGGAACGGCGCAGAAGAAAATGGAAATCAGAATCAGCGCCATGGGAACGTAAGCCATGAGCTTCAGCGCCGCAGGGCCGCCGGAAACCCGGAAGGGCCGCTCGGCATGGGGATCCACCCTGCGCAGCTTCAGAAACGCAGGAAAGATGGGCAGATAGCTCATGAGCAGCAGAATCAGATTCAGAGCAAAGAAGGTCCAGAACAGCTCCGATTCCGGGGCCACCAGGGTCATTACCACGCCCAGAATGCAGATCAGGGAAGCCGCTCCGCCGTTGACGGCGACAGCGCCCACGGGCATACCGTTTTTGGACCACCGCCGGGTGAACACGGCAGGCATATCCCCATGCTCGGCGGCATAGCAGGCCGTGTTGTTGATGCCCAGGGACCAGGAGATCATGTTGCCGAACAGCGTGATGATAAACAGCACCGCAACAGCTCCGATGAACCATCCGCTGTCCCTGCCGCTCATTACAGCCACGGCCTCCACCAAACCGGCGGCAGCATCCACTTCCTCGGCAGGAATCACCGCGCTGATGCCGAAGCCGCCCAGCAGATACACGCCGGCGATGATCAGACCGCCGGAAATAATGGCCTGGGGAATCTGTTTCTTGGGGTTGTCCATGTCACCGGAAAAGGTGCAGACGATCTCAAATCCCAGCATATTGAAGATGATTACGGAAATGGAGGACAGACTGTCCAGATCAAAGCTGGGCAGGAAGGTGTGAAAGCCCATGTCGTTGACAAAGCCGTTGCGCCCGATGTAGAAAATGGCCATGCCGCCCACCAGAAGGGCCAGCCCGATCTTGATCACCGCGCAGACATTCAGAATGACCACGCTGTCGCAGACAGGATAGCAGGTGATGATGGACACAATCAGAATAAAGCCCAGCTGAATGGCAAGCCCGGCCCAGATGCCGATTTCTGTTCCCAGAGCAATGGAAAGCAGATCCGGAATCATCACCGCCAGGGAAGCCATCCACAGGGGGAAATTCAGCCAGTACCACCAGGCGGCCCGGGAACCCCATCGGGTTCCGGGGAAGGCCAGGCGAATCCAGTCATACAGGCCGCCGCTTCCCGGATAGGCGGTGCCCAGCTCAGAGGCAATCAGACCGTAGGGAACCAGAAAGGCGGCGATCATGAACAGCCGCCAGAAGAACTGGCTGTTGCCAAGCGTCGCCACCGGGGCGGTGGCCTCCACCACAAACACAACACAGATAACACTCAGGATCACATCGCTGAGCTTGAATTTTTTTTGCATACTGGTACACATCCTTCAGAGAAAGGAACTTACAGAAGCTTCAGCCAGCCCCATCCCTCCAGAAATTCGCCGCCGCTGAGGAAAAAGGACTTCAGCTTCCGCTGAAGACTGGTGTTTTCCGGGTATTCGGCAACAGGCAGCCTGGGATTTTTGAATACCCATAACAGCACATCTTTTCCCGGCTTGGTATCCTGCTGAATGTCAAACAGCTCCTGAAAACGCAGAATGTTGGACTGCTCCGGCAGAAGCGCCTTCAGCATGGGAGAGAGCAGCCAGGAGTGGCAGTATACAGGCTTCCCGGCGGAATCCGGGAACAGTCTGTGAAATTCCTCCAGCCCTGCCTTCAGACTGGGCCGAAGAATCTCCGGCCGCAGATCCACATCCGTGGGAATGTGCAGGCTCACAATGTCCTGGCCGTTCAGGGTGGTCGGCTCGTATTCCAGCTCCCCAATCCGGAACAGTCTGGAAGACACCTGACGGGTGACCCAGAAGCCCCGGTCGAAGCCGTAGCTGCCGTAGCTTGCCTGATGCTCCCGGACGAATCGGGAGAAGGCGGCCATGGTGTCGTAATAGATCCTGTCCGGAATGCCCAGCCGGGCGTATTCCTCCTTCGCCTTCAGGGCGCAGCGGAGCATACAGCACAGCCGTTTGAAGCCGCCGGGGTCATCGCCCAGGGCCGCTTTCAGCTGCGCCAGGCCCTCAGCCCAGGTCTTTTCCTCCATCAGAAGCTCCAGACAGGGGAAATATTCCATTGTGCGGTGAAGCTCCGCAAGCTGACGGGTCACTTCCTCCGGCATATTGATGTTTCGGCAAAGCTGTTCCATGGTTCCCTCCGCATTGAAAAAACTGGGTGAAAACGTATGTAGTTATTGTATCGGTTTCCGCACAATGAAGCCATTCGCTATATTGCTGAAAAATGAGGAAAGATTTTAGCGTTTTTGTCAATTGGGGAAAGGGGGAAATCTTTGCTATACTGAAGCAAACCATACAACCGGGGGAATGACAGATGAAAACAAAGGAAACTTCCATTGTATTTACCGGCGACATCGGCTTTGACCGCTACATGGACCGCAAGTGGGAGGACGAGAACCTCCTGTCCGAAGAAGTGCTGGCCTTTTTCCGCAGCGCCCGTCACACCTGCGCCAACGTGGAGGGCGCGCTGATTGACGCGGCGGACGACGGCTCCCGGGGTGTGTTCTTCCACAGCATGAACCCGGAGGCCACCCGGGTCCTGAAGCGGATGGGGGCAGACCTCTGGAGCATCGGCAACAACCATACCATGGACGCAGGCCCGGAGGGCATCATCAGCACCCGGAAAATCGCGGCGGAGCTGGGCTGTGTGACCTTCGGCGCGGGCCTGAATGTGCAGGAAGCATCGGAGCCGGTCTATCTGGACGAGGCCGGAGGCATCGGTATGTTCGGCGTAGCCTACATGGCAGAGTGCATCCCAGCAACCGAAACAGACCCCGGCATTTTCCGCTGGGACGATCTGGAACGGATCGAACAGCGGATCAGAGAGATCAAGGCACGGTGCCGCTGGTGCATTGTGGTGTCCCACGGCGGTGAGGAGTTCGCAAGCCTGCCCAATCCCTATACCCGGGACCGGTATCTGAAATTCCTGGAGCTGGGCGCGGATGTGGTGGTGGGCCATCATCCCCATGTGCCGGAGAACTACGAGCTGTTTGCGGACGGAAAAGCCATCTTCTATTCCCTGGGAAATTTCATTTTTGATACCAACTATCAGCGTGTCCACCTCTATACCGACCTGGGGGTGCTGCTGAAGCTGAAATTCACCGAGGAGCAGATGACCTTCGAAGCCATGGGCATTCAGATCGTCCGGGGAGAGGAGCGGATCGTGGCGGCCCCTCTGCCCGATGTGTTTACCAACATTCCGGCAGAGGAGTATGAACTGCTGGCCCCCTTGTCTGCCAAGGCCTTTGTCCTGGAGGATATGCGGAAGATGATCTACCTGGAGCCGGAACGCTTTACCGATGCGGCCCGGGAGGTGTGGGACGGCTATTTCTTCAGCGAAGAGCCCGACGGCTACTTCAAGGGAGCCCACATGGACTTTTCCGTCCTCGTTCCCTTCGCCCGGACCGCGGAGGAGGGCGCCTGGAAGCGGAGCAGGCTGGAAAAGGTCAAACAGTACATTCTGGCACAGATGTAAACAAAAATACAGCCGTTTTTTGCCTGGCATCTGCCTGGGAAAACGGCTGTATTACTTTATATAGTGGACAGATCCTCCAGGGGCTGCAGCACCTTCTGCATGATCCGGGCAGACAGGTGGAACAGCACCGCAAACCCAAACAGCAGCCAGACCAGTCCGAGCCGGAGGGCTTCTGCAGGAGCCAGCAGAAACAGGAGCAGGGGGGTCAGCATCAGCACCAGGTTCAGCGCCACCCAGCCCAGTCTGAGAACCAGCAGAATGACCGCGTTCCGAAGATAGGCGAACCAGCGGTTCCGGAATCTGGCAAGCTGGGGATACAGAATGGAAAACACCAGCGTCACCAGAAGCAGAAGCACCACCGCCAGAACCTTCAAAAAGCCGGGGAGGGGAAGGAACAGAATCATCCCCAGGCTGAAGGAGATCAGCGCCTGGGCAAGCCACAACAGGGAGCCCTGCTTCAGATTGCTCCACCATGCCTTGAAAAAGGGAACCACCGTGCCGCTGCTTTCGCCGCGCAGCCGCCGTCCCATGACCGTGTACATGGCGGCGTTGGAAGCGCCCAGGGTGATCAGCGGCAGGCTGCCGATGATCCAGCAGAAATTGAGCAGCATAATCTCGCCTACGGTGGTCATCACCTGGGCAAATTTGGAATCCGGGGATAAGAAATTCATAGCCAGTGCTCCTGTTGGTTATTGGTTGTGGGCTGCCAGCCGGCTGGCCTCTGCAGCGGCGGTGTTGTGGATCAGAGAACGCATCCGGACCAGCTGGGTATTTGCCCGGGTGGGGCAGACCCGGTTGGTCAGAAGCACCACCCAAAGTCCGGTTTCCGGATCCACAGCAATGCTGGTTCCGGTGAAGCCGGTGTGTCCGTAGGCCCGGGGACTAATCAGATCTCCGAGAAAGCATCTGGGACTGCCGGCCAGGTTGAAGCCCAGCCCCCGGAATTCGCCCCGGGAATCGGGCGTCCGATTGATCCGTGCTGCGTTCAGCATGGCAGGGGAGAGGTAATGGCTTCCGTTGTCCTGCCGGCCATCGCAGGCCAGCATTTTCGTGAAGCGGATCATATCATTTAGATCGCTGAACACACCGGCGTTGCCGGAGATGCCCCCCAGAAACCGGGCGTTTTCATCGTGGACAATGCCCTGCAGCAGCCTTCCCGTGGCAGGGTCCAGTTCCGTAGGCGCAATGTCACCGTCAGGATGATAGCCGGTATGGGCCATTCCCAGAGGATGGAATACCAATCGCTCAGCCAGCGCGTCCAGGGGCGCACCGCCGATTTTCTCCAGAATCCTGCCCAGCAGGATGTAGCCCATACAGCTGTATACCGGGGCAGTGCCGGGAGCCAGAGCCAGCGGATGCTCCAGAATCACCCACGCCGCTTCGGCAGGGTCGGAGGTATGGTCAGACAGGAAAAAATGGGCCGGAAAACCGCCGGTGTGGCTCATCAGCTGAAGGATGGTAATGGCCTTCTTGTCCTCCGGCGCGTCGGGAAAGAAATCCCCTACCGTGTCATACAGCCGAAGCAGGCCGTCCTCCAGAAAGCGGAAGGCGATCATAGTAGGCCCGAGTATTTTCGACAGGCTGGCAATGTCAAACAGGGTGTGCTCTGTGCAGCCGCCGTAGCATTTTTTCAGATATACCCTGGGGCCGATGCCCACAGCCACCGCGGCACTGGGGTATGCCCCCTGCTCCAGGCCCTGCTGCAGTAAAGAATCTGTCTGCCGGAATGCGTCCATTGCCCATCCTCCTGTTCGTTTTCCTTCCGGAAAAGGGTGTTGATAAGATGATGATATCCCATCCCGGAAGGATTGTCAAGAAACAGCAACGGCTGGAAAAGCTGACAGGGATACAGATTTCGTGCATTTCACCAAAGAACGGAAGCTGCGTATGGCTGTTTTGCCAAAACTAATTGCGCCTTTATAATTATCGTTGAAAAAAATCCCAGGCTGTATTATGATAGAGTTACGAAACAAAGTTCCGTTTTTGCTGTTTTAGAATGCATTAAAAACTCAGACCTGTTTCGAAATTGCCTTTCAGGCAACAAGGAGGAAAAAAGAATGAAAATGATGAAGAAGACTCTGGCTCTGCTGCTGGCTCTGGTCATGGTTTTCGGCCTGATCGCCTGCGGCGGTGACGACACCCCCGAAACCACCAAGCCTGTTCAGGGCGGCGAGGTCAACAGCACCGATCCTGTGGATACCCCTGCTGAGCCCGTCAAGATCACCATCTACTATCCCGACTCTTCTACCGCTCCCTTCCGGACCGACTGGCTGGCACTGGCAGAGGTTGCCAAGCTGGCAAATGCCGAAGTGACCATCGAGGCCATCCCCGAGGGCGAGTACAGCACCCCCGTCAACCTGGCTCTGGACACCCAGGAGAACTGCCCCGATGTCATCATGTTCCAGGAGATTTACGGCAGCAAGGCTTCCCTGTGCATGAACGGCGGCGTGGTTTCCATCTCCGATTACCCCGAGTGGACCCCCAACTTCAATGCCATGGCTGAGAAGATGGGCCTGACCGACCAGGTCAACGCTCTGAAGCTGGCTGACGGCAAGCGTTATATCATGCCTTCCCTCCATGAGTCCCTGGAGTACAGCGGCGGTCTGATCCTCCGTGCTGACTTCCTGGAAGCCAAGGGCTTCGACGCTCCCAAGACCTTTGACGATCTGTACGAGATCCTGAAGGCCTACAAGGAGGAGAACCCCGACTCCTACCCCATGGTTCACTACCTGGCTCCCTATATCACCCACCGTATGATCATGCCCGCATGGGGCTGCCCCGTCGGCTACTGGGTGCCTCCCTACCTGGGCTCCATCGCTTGGGACTACAAGACCAAGACCTACTACGACACCGCTACCTCCGATGTCTACCGCGAGTACCTGCAGTTTATGAACAAGCTGGCTGACGAAGGCCTGCTGGACCCCGAAGCATCCGCTGACGATGTCTGGTCCCAGAAGATGACCTCCGGCGCTGCCATCTGCACCTACGCTTACTACGATCAGATCGCCGGTCTGGAAGCTGCTTCCGAGATCGAAGGCTTCGATCTGAACCTGTTCCTGCCTCTGGCAGGCCCTGCCGGCGCCCTGGGCGAGAACCGCGGCCAGGCTTACCGTGGTCTGCTGTTCCCCGCTGCCACCGCTGAGCGCGAGGACTTCGAGCAGGTCGTCCGCGCCATCGACACCATGTTCTACTCCGAAGAGGCTGCCAAGATCTGGAGCATCGGCGTGGAAGGCGTTACCTACAACGTGGTTGACGGCAAGATCGAGTTCGTTGACGCTGTCAAGAACGCTCCCGAGGGCATCAACAAGTACCTGCAGATCAACTACGGCTGCGGCACCTCCGGCTTCCAGAGCGTGTGGCCCGACGAGTACACCCTGCTGAAGTTCGACGAGGAGTATGCTGAGATCTATGCGGCTGCTTCCGCAATGGGCGCAAACCAGCCCTACGCTCCCGAGCCCTGGTTCGATGACTTCGCCGCTGAGGAAGCCGGCATGCTGGCCAACGGCGCAATGTTCGACCTGGTTGAGACTTACCGTGAGCAGTTCATCTACGGCGACGTGGATGTCAACGATGACGCAGCCTGGGCTGCCTACGTTGCTCAGCTCCAGGAGTCCGGCCTGCAGGAGTACCTGGATCTGTACAACGAGTACCGCAACCAGGGCTGATGCTCCGCTGACCGCCATTTCTGATTGAATCGCACCGATGGGGGTGGGCTTCCCACCCCCATCCTTTTCCTATATTGCGCTCCCCCAATGAAGGGGAGCAGCCCCCAAGGGAGGTCCTGTTTATGCGCGGTACAACTGCAAAAAATGAGCAGATTCGGGAACAGAAAAAAGCGAAGCGGATCGCTTATTGGAAGCAATATTGGGTCATGTATGCTATGCTGGCACTTCCCGTTGCTTACTACATCATTTTCCGCTATATCCCCATGGCAGGCAATATCCTGGCCTTCCGCCGCTATGTGCCCGGCAAGGGTATGTTCGGCACCGAGTGGACCACACGCTATGTAGAGCGTTTTCTGAAGGACCCCGTGTTCTGGAAGGCCTTCAAGAATACCCTGGTGCTCTCACTTTCCAACCTGGCAGTCAATTTCCCCATCCCCATTATCTTCGCAATTGCATTGAATGAACTCCGCTGGGAACCTTTCAAGAAGTTTGCCCAGACGGCTTCCTATATTCCCAGATTCGTTTCCACGGTGGTCGTCATTGCCATCCTGAACGAATTTCTGTCCCCCAGCTCCGGCTTCCTGAATATGCTTCTGAAGGAATTCGGAATTGAGCCCATTTACTTTATGAATGAGGCCGAATGGTTCCGCCCGGTCTATATTTTCTCGGAAGCCTGGCAGTTTACAGGCTGGAATGCCATCATTTTCCTGGCAGCCATCACCGGCATCAACCAGGATCTGTACGAAGCAGCCGAAATTGACGGCGCTTCCCGGATGCAGAGAATCCTCCATGTGACCCTTCCGGCCATTCTTCCCACCATCATGGTCATGCTGATTCTGAACGTGGGCAGCATCCTTGCCCTGGGCTTTGAGAAGGTTCTGCTGATGTACACCCCCATCAATGCCGGTGTTTCCGACATTCTGGATACCCTGACCTACAGAACCGGTCTGAGAAACTCCAATTATTCCTACGCCACCGCCATCGGTCTGTTTACCGGCGTGGTGGGTCTGATTATGGTGTCCCTGTCCAATTACATCAGTAAAAAGACCACCGGCGAAAGCATTTACTAAGGAGGGCGGAAAAGATGGCAAAGTATTATCGCAATAAAGAAAACATCATCTTTGACACTGTGGTTGTTCTGCTTGTGGTGCTGGTTCTGGTGGTTTGCCTGGTTCCTTTCATGTATGTTCTCTCTGCGTCCTTCTCCGGTCCCAAGCCTCTGACCAACGGTGAGGTGTTCCTGTTCCCCAAGGACTTTACCTTGAATGCCTATATCAAGATCATCGAGTACCCCAACTTCCTCCGGTACTACGGCAACACCATTTTCTATACCGTTACCGGCACCGCCCTGTGCCTGGTCATGACCATCCTGATGGCCTTCCCCCTGGCTCACAGCAAGCTGAAGGGACATACCTTCTTTATGAAGCTGGTGGTCATTACCATGTTCTTCTCCGGCGGTCTGATCCCCAAGTTTCTGCTGGTCAACAGCCTGAAGCTGACCGACACAGTCTGGGCCATTCTGCTTCCCTCGGCCATCAATACCTTTAATCTGATTGTGCTGATCAACTTCTTCAAGACCATTCCCCGGGAACTGGAAGAAGCGGCAATCATTGACGGCATGGGCTACTTCGGCATCATGCGCAATATCTTCCTGCCCCTGTCCATTCCTGCCCTGGCCACCATTACCCTGTATTACGCGGTCTACTTCTGGAACGACTGGTTCAACGCTTTGATTTATGTCAAGAGCGCCAAGTATCCTGTCATGATGATCCTGCGGAATCTGGTGGTTGGCACCATGCAGTTGGATGTGAGCAATGCCGGCGGCGAAGGCGATACCGTTTCCATCGCCATGAAATGCGCCGTCATTGTCACCTCCTCCGTGCCGATCATTGTGCTGTATCCCTTCCTTTCCAAATATTTTGTGAAGGGCCTGACCATTGGCGGCGTCAAGGGCTGATTCCTCAAAAACAAACTGCGCTGAAACAGTCTTTCCTGTTTCAGCGCAGTATTCTTAGGAACCTCTGATGAAATTGGCAAGAGGTGGTGGCGAGAGATTTTGCTTCGATGGAAGATAGAAAAGCGGAGGAATACTGTAATGTGAACTGCACCAGCCGAGCAAAAGATCCGCCGTCCACCCGCAGGCGATTTATTCAGAGGTTCTCTATCCAAACCGGAAGGTTCCTTCCGAATCAATCCGGTGGGAGCTGGTGCTTTCCAGACTCTTTTCCAGATTTACCGCAATGGTTTCGTAGTCCATGTGGGCAACGGCGGTGAACAGGGCGTCGATCACCATCAGCTGAGCCAGACGGCTGCTCATAGCGCCGCTCCGCATGGAGATTTCCGGCGCGGAAATGTACAGCACCGTATCGGCATTCACCGCAAGGGGTGTCTTGCTGTATTTGGTCAAAGCGATGGTGGGGGTCTTGCACTGCTTCGCCAGCGCCAGAATTTCCAGCACCTCCTTGGTTTTTCCGGACATGGAAATCAGCACGGCCACGTCCTGGGGCACCATGTTGGCAGCGTAGGTCAGCTGGGTGTGGGGATCTGTACTGAAGTAGCTGTTTTTGTTGATCCGCATCAGCTTGCTGTGCAGATCCTCGCCAACGATTCCGGAGGCACCCATTCCGAAGATCCGGACGGTTTTTGCCTTCAGAATGGCCTGCGCGGCGGTTTCCAGCGTGCTGGGGTCCAGCAGCTGGGCGGTATCCTGAATGGCCTGGATGCTGTTCTGCTTGATGCCGTCAATGAGGGCTCTCATGCTGATGATCTCTCGGACATCGGAGAAGGGAGCGGCTGCATTCTCGTCCGCGCGCTTCTGGGTCTGGGCGAACAGCTCCTTTTTCAGCTCCTTCAGACCGGAAAAACCGATGGCCTTGCAAAACCGAATCCATGCCACCTGACTCACACCGGCATCCTGGGCCAGTGCGGCAATGGGCATATTGAATACGTTTTCCATGTTGCTCAAAAAGTAATCCGCAACCTTCCGCTCGGCGTTGCTTAAGGAATCGTAGATGCTTCGGATTCGCAGTTCAATGGCTGTCATGTGGGCCGATCTCCTTTTTTATTCCGGCAGGACCCCCGGAACTGTTTAATGGAAAAATTCGTGAAACGCAATAAACTTTCATTGCGTGTACTTTTGCTCATTCTTATTCTACACGATTCTGGGCGTAAATCAAGCAATAATATTAGAAAATTCAAATTATGAACTTTTGCGTGGCGTATTTGAAAGTTTCCTTCAAACAGCAGAAAAAAATCTCAGAGGAATCTTCACGCTTTTGAGGCTGTCCTCCCGGCAGAAGCGAAGCCAGGCAAAAGTAGTAAAAAGTGTCTGTAAACCGGACAATTTCTGTGCTACAATAGCACCATCAAGCAAAGGGGGCGTGCAGTATGCTCAGTGACCTGTTCATCACATCCATCGGTATCGGGGAAGGCCTTCCGGCCGACAGCTGGCTCAGCCGGCTCCCGGTGATCGAGAGTCTGAAGAAAATGGGGCGACTGCCCATCACCAAACGTGTGACCTTTCTGGTGGGGGAAAACGGCATCGGAAAATCCACGCTGATCGAAGGCATCGCGGTTCACCAGGGCTTCAATCCCGAGGGCGGAACCATCAATTTTCAGTTTTCCACCAACGATTCCCATTCAGAGCTGCACAAATACCTCCGGATTGCCAAGGGCATGGGCCTGCGCCGGGACGGTTTCTTTCTTCGCGCGGAGAGCTTTTACAATGTAGCCAGCAACATCGACGAAATGGATGAACTTCCGGTTCCCGGTCCCCGGGTCATCGAAAGCTACGGCGGCGTGTCCCTGCACAAGCAGTCCCACGGCGAAAGCTTCATGGCATTGGTGGAAAACCGGTTCGGTGGAAACGGTCTGTACATCCTGGACGAGCCGGAGGCGGCCCTGTCGCCCATGCGGCTGATGGAGCTGATGTGCTTCATCCACGACCTGGAAAAGCGGAATTCCCAGTTCATCATCTCCACCCATTCGCCCATTCTGATGGCCTATCCCGGTGCGGAGGTGCTGTACCTGACGAAAGAGGGCATCCGTTCCGTATCCTACCGGGAAACGGAGCATTACCAGATCACCAAACAGTTTCTGAACAATCCGGAGCAGATGTGCAGGTATCTGTTTTCCGATTAAAGCGGAAAGACCGTCAGCCTTCCAACGAATGCTGACGGTCAAAATATACATCCGGTACAGGCTTCATAAGTATCCGGATGCAGATAATCCTTCAATTCCTCTGCCCGGACCCAGCGCCAGTCCACAACTTCCTTTTCCTGCGGAATCACATCGCCATTGACCCGGCCCAGGAACAGAACCACCTGCTTCAGACTTCCCAGATGGGTTCGGTACTCAGAAACGGCACGCACGCCGGGAGTCAGCTCCGCTGTCAGCCCTGTTTCTTCAAACAGCTCACGGAGCGCCGTTTCCGGTTCGGTTTCCCCACGTTCCATGTGCCCCTTGGGGAAGCTCCAGCAGTTGTTGGTCTGAAGCACGACCAGATATTCCCGTGTCCCATCTGTTTGACGATAGGGAATCACACCGCAGGATCTGCGCACCAGGGAATCAATGGTGTAATCAAAATACTGCTCCTGAAAATGCACCGCTCCGGCAATCTCTGCCTGATGGAACACCATGCTGTCAGGTGCCACGATCAGCTTATCCTCGCAGTCATTCCTGCGGCGAATGGCACCAACCACCCGACCGTCAAAGGCGGCAAGCGGCTCCGTCACGCCCAGAATGTAAGCGTCCTGCTCCTCTCCATCGCCGGCTATGACCCCTGGAATGCAGCCGTAGTTCACGGGATAAACAATGTCCCCATGGACATACCCGATGGGCCGGTCCACCTCCACGTGCACAAGCTGCCCCATCAGCGACTGAATAATCTGGTCACGCCGTTCCATTCCGATTCCCCCCTCCAAGCTTGGTGGGATTATTATAGCCCGGCAGAAGGCGGTTGGCAAGTGATTTGTGGGTCAGAATTGGGGAATAGGGAATGTCTGCTCAGGTCAGAGGGGGCTGAAATAACGGAATCTCCGGCGGAGAAAACGTAAACACCACAAACAGCGCTCCAATCAAGCAGATCGCCGCAAAAGCAATCCACGGATACTTACACCGAAGCCGCTCCATCCTGAAAACCCACCACTCAAACAGAAACACCGCCGCCGCGGCAATATAGAAAATCCCAATATTCACCCAATCCGGTGACTTTCCAAACGCACCGTTGTAGGTGTAAAACAGCACCGGAATCAGTATCAGTCCCAGCAGAATCTCCGCCAGCTTCACACACCAGTAGTTTTTCTGTTCCCGGAAAAACAACCGCTGCACCAGCGCAAAGAGAAACAGGGGCCAGAACAGCAGCTTCATATGCTCCCAGGTGGATTCGTTCACTGCGGAAAAAGGCGCAGCCCAAATGTTTCCGCCGGTCCAATCGTACAAAAAGTGCAGGATGGTGCCGCCAAGGGTACACAATCCAAATCCTGCCCACTGCCAAAGAGAAGATACCTGCTTCATCGCATCACCTCAACCATATGATACACAGACAATATATGCAGAGAATGCTGCCAATAGCATAAAATGGAGGGGTGACAGAACGGTCACCCCTCTTGCTCATTTTTTCAGCCCCTCCAGCCGGTTGATCTCCCGGAGAATGCTGTCAACGGACTCGCCCTCGGTGGTCCAGTCCTCTTTCATGATGCCGAGCATTTGCGTCTGCGCTTCGATGGCACCGTCGATATCGCCCAGAATCATACAGATCTGGGAAATGGCGTCCTCACAGTCGGTGAATCGGGGCTTCGGCCGCATGGGCTGGCACCGTTTGAAATACGCCAAGGCATCTTCGTACCGCCCCAGCTTCGCCAGAATGCTTCCGTATTCAAACCAGACCTGCCACTTGTGCTGAGAGTCTTTCAGCATTTTCTGCCACCATTCCATCGCCTCGGGAAGATTGCACTCGGCCTGGCAGATATAGCCCATGTACATCTCGTAGTGGTAGGAGTGCTCCACGGCTTTCATCTGCTCCGCATAGTCCCGGGCTTCTGCGGTGCGGTGGTCATCAATCAGCAGATCCAGCAGCCAGAAATAGTTGCGGATATCCTCCGGGTGCTGGGCCGTGACGGACTTGTAGAACTGGATCAGATCATGATGGTTCACAAAATTCCAGTCTGAGTAAGGACCCCGCTCCGCGTCAAAGATTGCGTTGTGGGCATCCTTCCTGCCGGGAATCTGCTGCAGCGCGGCTCTGGCCAGGGGCTTGGCCAGGTCATGGTATTCGCTGGCTCGTTTGTTGTAGAGCATCGCCAGCAGAAGGCCAGCTTCTGCGCTGAGTTCCGGTTTGCTTTGCAGATCTTTCAGATATTTCTCGTGCTGCTGAAATTCCTCCTGGGACAGAAAACGGACATCGTAAAGCATATTCTCAATGCGTTCCATGCGGTGCTCATCGGTCATGGCGAACAGCTCGTCGATGGTCACACCGAAGATGACGGACAGGTCGGGCAGCATCAGAATATCGGGCATATTGGTGCCGCTTTCCCATTTACTGACGGCCTGGGCAGACACCCCCAGCTTCTGGGCCAGCTGCTCCTGGGTCATGGAGCGGCTTAAGCGCAGGGCTTTGATACGGCTTCCAAAATTAACGTTCATAGGGTAAACCTCCTTGTTCTTGCTTACAGACCTATTGTATCAGCCAATCATTCAAAAACCTATGACCGGGAAATTGAGTGGAACTTGACGCTTCGTTGAGTTCATTATAAATCAAACGGGCAGGAAAGAAAAGGCTTTCCGCCGTCAGATGGATGTGATAGAATAGAGAAAACAAACCAAAGAGGGATAAATGATGTACGTCAAAACAGAACGCCTGGAGCTGAAACCCATCTCGGAAAGCAGTCTGAATGGGCTGGTGGAGCTTCTGACCGATGATGCGGTGAAGCTGACCTACATGGTGCCGGACTTT
Source organism: Oscillospiraceae bacterium (assembly GCA_017506735.1). Lineage (GTDB taxonomy): Bacteria > Bacillota > Clostridia > Oscillospirales > Oscillospiraceae > Faecousia. Next base: position 17,290 of record JAFVMW010000078.1, read on the forward strand.
CCAAACCGCCGGGAAGCGGAAAAACTGGCCCGGCGATTGATCTGCCTGTCCGAACAGAAGGAACGCCATGTGGTGGGAATCTATTATGAGGATGCGCTGATTGGTATTCTGAACGAAACGGACTCCATGGATCGATGGATTGAGGTGGGCTACGCGATTCTGCCCCGGTACCACAATCAGGGCTTTTGCACGGAAGCCCTTCGGAGCGCCATCGGATATTTCTTCACCCAGGGATTCCGTGAGGTGCTGGCCGGTGCCTTTGAGGAGAACACTGCCAGTATTCGGGTGATGATCAAAAGCGGCATGGAAAAACTGGATCGCCGGGATGAAATCGAGTATCGGGGCCGGATTCACAGATGCGTGTACTATTCGAGGAAGCGGTAACGATTCCAAAGGAAAGACCGGCAATCCGACCCTGCTTTGCCGGATCCCTTGATAGAGGCAAAATAAAAAATGCTGTCATTGCGAACCAGCGACCGATGTCACCGGCTCGGAATGACAGCTTTTTTTGTACATGATTACCTTCGTGAGGAGGTTCTATTTTCTTCCTTCCGGGCTTTGATATATGGCAGGCACCTCCGCATGGTTGCCCTTGTAGGGATTGCGCAGCCCGTAGAGCAGCCCCACAGGATCAGCTCCCCTCTGGAAAAATAAGCGGTCAGTTTCTTCATAAGCCCTCCAAAACAGAAAAAAGCCTTCGCTCACTACCCGGTGGCAGCAGCCATATTCCGGGGGGATTTCTAGGGAAGCTCTGATTAAACCGGCAAGAGCAGATGGCGAGATATTTTGGTCCAAATTGAAGTTGGAAAGCGGAGGAATACTTTGTGTATTTCCCGGTTTTCAAGTTGGGTCAAAAGATCCGTCAGCTGCCGCAGGCGATTTATTCAGAGGTTTCCCAGTGGGACAGCCGGAAACGTGATGCGGCAGTCTGATGATGAGCCGGGATTTCCCGGCCCATAGGTCAGATGTTCTTCAGCGCTCCGAACTTCTCGATCAGCCATGCGGTCATGCGCTTGTTGGTTTCGCAAATCTCCGCGTATTTGTCCTGTTCGGCAAACCATGCCACACAGACGAACTGGTTGGCGAGAATGATATGGGGGATCGCTTTGCGTTCATCAGCAGTCAAATGTACCACGCTGTCGTAGCCCCAGAGGATATCCCGGTAAATGCTCAGCCAGCTGTCGTTGTCTGCTCCAAAGGTTTCCGACAGCACCGCCGTTGCCGCATAGCAGGGATCGTAGATCCGCACATTGCGCTCTGACAGCTCAAAGTCAATGAAGCCCCATTGATCTTCAGCGCAGATGATGTTGCCCGGATTGGGGTCCCGGTGGATGATCTGCCGGGGCAACTTGGGATACAGTGCGGAAAAGGTATTCAGGTATTCCACACAGAAGCGTTCAGGCAGTTCCATTGCCGCCTTTGCCTTTGGCAGTGCCCAGTCCCGGAGGGTAGAGAGCAGGTCGGCCTCGCTGACGCAGTCCTCGATTCTGCTCAGAGCCAGGTGGAGCTGGCCGATGATCTCGCCCACAAATCGGGCATCCCCATCGTCAAAACGGTGAGATACCATCGGCGTTCCCGGCAGGCGGCGGGTCAGATAGAAATAAACCTCTCCGTCCTGGATGTACTCTGCGCCAGCGGTAGTAGGAACCGGCACGGCGGCCAGCAGGCCGACGCCTTCCAGTGCCCTGGAAACTTCAATGTGCTTTTTCAGCTTGCCGAGATTAGCAGTGTATTTCAGCACAAATGCATCGCCCACATAGCAGGCGTTTTCGTTTTTGTTTCCGGTACCCTCGTAGTAGATGTCGGTGATGGGTTCGCTTTCAAGATTCCAGCATCGCAGAATCTGGGCAGCTTTCTTATGGGTGACAGTCATGTGTTCCTCCTTTTGAAGGTCAATCCGGTACGGGCGTTTCGCCCGACTGGAGCGCAAAAAATCGGAGGGCGTGGAACCGAACTCACGGCAGAACGCCTTGTAGAATCCTGCGTAGGTGTCGAAGCCAAACCGGAGTGCCGCGTCGATCTTGGTGCTGCCCATACTGATAGCGTAGACACCGTGGAGCAGTCTGCGCCGCAGAATATACTGCATCACCGGCAGACCGGTGGCCTGTCGGAAGAGCCGATAGTAGTGAAACAGCGACAGATGCGCCATCTCTGCCAGTTCCTCTGCGGTGATTTCCGCTTGCAGATTCTCTTCGATGTAATCAAGGCTTTTTTGGATCATGGCCCGGTTGTCCATCCCGTCCCTCCTTCCTGTTTTTTGCAGCTGCATATGGATTATAGCATATGGAGCGTGAAAAAGCATTTCCGGCTTTGCTGTTTTACGGCTCCAGTGTCCACCAATGATCTCCGTGACAGATCATCAGCCGTGTCTGCCCACCGTCGATGCAGATATTCTCGCCGGTGATGACGATTTCTTTATTCTGGAACATAATACTAACTCTTAATAAAACAGCCTGACGCTCACCGGCCTAAATTGCACCAGAATGCGTTCTCCTCCTAGGTGGGCGACAGCCCACCGTCGTCGTCGGCCTTTTCTGGCACAATTTATCCTCGCTGAGCATCTAGGC
>JAFVMW010000079.1 GCA_017506735.1 Oscillospiraceae bacterium
CCTACATTCTGGAGCAGTTCGAGAGGGAGGTCGGCTACAAGTTCCGTCCCGAATTCATTGTTGACCAGGGCTACTACAACAACCAGTACCGTGTTCCCTCCAAGGAGTTCAAGGACTTCCAGGCTTTCCAGAGAAGAGAAGTTGCCGCCTTGGCCAAGGAGATGGTGGACATCACCCACGAGCTGGGCAAGGAAGCCATGATGTTCCTGGGCGACCACTGGATCGGCACCGAGCCCTTCATGGAGGAGTGGAAGACCATCGGCGTGGATGCGGTGGTCGGCTCCGTGGGCAACGGCTCCACTCTGCGCCTGATCTCCGACATTCCCGGTGTCAAGTACACCGAGGGCCGGTTCCTGCCCTACTTCTTCCCCGACACCTTCCACGAGGGCGGCGACCCTGTGAAGGAAGCCAAGGAAAACTGGGTCACTGCCCGTCGCGCCATCCTGCGCAAGCCCATTGACCGCATCGGCTACGGCGGCTATCTGAAGCTGGCCCTCCAGTTCCCCGAGTTCATCGACTATGTGGAATCCGTGTGCAATGAGTTCCGTGAGCTGTACGAGAACATCAAGGGAACCACCCCCTACTGCGTCAAGACCGTGGCTGTGCTGAACAGCTGGGGCAAGATGCGTGCCTGGGGCTGTCACATGGTTCACCATGCCCTGTACCAGAAGCAGAACTACTCCTACGCCGGCATCATCGAGGCCCTGTCCGGCGCTCCCTTCGATGTGAAGTTCATCTCCTTCGACGACATCCGTAAGGACGCTTCCATCCTGGACAAGATCGATGTCATCATCAACGTGGGTGACGGCGACACCGCACACACCGGCGGCTATGAGTGGGCCGATCCCACCATCGCCTCCGCCATCCGGAAGTTCGTCCACAACGGCGGCGGCTTCATCGGCGTCGGTGAGCCCACCGGCCACCAGTACCAGGGCCACTTCTTCCAGCTGGCCAATGTGCTGGGCGTGGAGAAGGAAACCGGCTTCACCCTGAACTACGACAAGTACAACTGGAACGAGAACCGCAGCCACTTCATCCTGGCCGACGTGGCTGACGAAGTGGACTTCGGCGAGGGCAAGAAGAGCATCTACGCTTACGAAGGCACCGATATTCTGGTTCAGAAGGACAAGGAAGTCCAGATGGCCGCGAACAGCTTCGGCAATGGCCGCAGCGTCTACATTTCCGGCCTGCCCTACTCCTTCGAGAACAGCCGTGTGCTGTACCGGGCCATTCTGTGGGCTGCCCACGGTGAGGAGATCCTCCACAAGTGGTTCTCCACCAACTACAACGTGGAAGTCCATGCCTTCGTGGCAAACGGCAAGTACTGCGTGGTCAACAACACCTACGTCCCCCAGGACACCACCGTCTACACCGACTCCGGCTCCTTCGACCTTCATCTGGAAGCCAACGAGATCAAGTGGTATAACATTTAACATGATATGAAAAGACCATGGAACTGGAGAAATCCGGTTCCATGGTTTTTGTTTCGGGGCGCTGTCTGGTTACAGCATTACCTTATCCGCGATCTTGTTTGCGGTGCTGGTCATGGCGTCCTCCACCTTTTCGGCGGCGTGGTAGGCCATCTGCCGGACGGAATTCTCCCGGGGCAGCATCATCACCGTCACCGCGCCTGCGGCAACGCCAACACCCAAGGCCAAAGTCCATAATTTCATAACGGTTTCCTCCCAATCTTTCTGTTTTTCCGGGGTCGGGATTAGTATGCCCGGCTTTCGCAAAATATCGGCGGAAAATCTTTTTTTACGCTTTTCTCCATGGAAAAACTGTGGTACAATGAAAAGAAAAGGGCATGGAGGCGCTGATTATGTCCATTGATGTGCTGCAGAATAAAATCCGGAAACTGAAGAATCCTTCCGCCGTGGTGTTCACACCCGACCCGGAGCTGATCCCCGGGGGCCAGTCCGTCCGGGACTATTTCGGGGCCCTGCTGGAAGCCCTTCGGGATCATGTGGCCGCGGCCCGTTTTGATGTTGCAGAATACGCCCTGTATCCGGGCGGCTTGGAGGATCTGTCAGCGCTGACCGTGACCGCGAAGGCCATGGGCTATTACGTCATTCTGGACTGGACCGCCCTGGAAAGCGTGGGCCGGGCCAAACGCTCGGCGGAGGCCATCCTGAAGGAGCAGCGCTGGTCCTGCGATGCCATGGTGATTTCCTGCTATGGCGGCACCGACATTCTGAAGCCCTGGTTCAAGGCAGCCGGAAAGGATCGGGATCTGTTCCCGGTGATCAAGACCGCCAACAAATCCGGCACGGAGCTCCAGGATTTGCAGACCGGCGGACGGTTCGTCTACACCGCCGCGGCAGACCTGATCAGCCGGCTGGGAGAAACGGCAATGGAACGCTGCGGCTATTCCCGGCTGGGTGTGACGGCAGGCTGCTACAATGCCGCCAGCCTGCGAACCCTGCGGCAGAATTATCCCAAACTGTTCCTGCTGGTGGACGGCTTGGATCAGACGGGCTGCAACGCCAAAAATGCTTCCTACGCCTTTGACCAGCTGGGCCACGGTGCACTGGTCTGCGCCGGAGAATCCATCCTGGGTGCCTGGAAGGAAGGGGAGGAGCGCCCTGATCCTGTGACCGCCGCTCTGGAAGCCGCCGAACGGATGCGTAAAAATCTGAACCGCTATGTAACCATACTCTGAGCTTGCTTCGGGCGCGCCGCTGATTCTGCGGCGCGCCCGTTTCATCAGGAATAACGGTCCATGGACCGGCTTCGGGAACGCTGAGGCGCTGTGTGGCCGGTTTCCCCGGATTCCCCGGAGGGGCCGGACATACCGGAGTCGCTGCCGGAACCGGTGTCCACAGTGGCATCCGTCATGGAGGGCTCCGTTGCCCCCTGGGAAGGCATGGTGGACTGGGTGGTGGGCATGGTGGTCTCCCGGGTGGACTCCGTGGTGGGCGTGGTCATGGTGGGGGTGGGATTCACCGTGGTAGGGTCGGTGATCACGCCGTCGGGCCGGTTGGATACGTTCCGGTTGGTGCAGCCGCAGCCGGTGAACAGGGAAGCGGCCAGCAGCAGGGCCAGCGCGGTGCAGAAATACTTTTTCATTGTGTTTCCTCCTTCTTTTCACGATCATTGTCCTTGCGACGGTGTTAGTATGGCCCGGGAATGGGGAAATAACCGGGAAAAGGAAACCAGTTTGAGCAGCCCCAGGAAAAATTGGGAAAATTCTGGAATATGCGTTGCTTTTTTATCGATAAAAGTGTATAATTATATTCGCTTAATAAAAACAAAAAGGAGAGATCCGTTATGAAGAAACTGTCTGTCAAGAAGGGCGAGACCTGTATGGCCTGCCTGCAGTGCGTTCAGGCCTGCTCCGAGGCTTTCTACAAGGTCAATGATGTGACCAAGTCCTGCATCCAGATCGTGGAGCGCAAGGGCGCTGCCAAGCCCCAGGTCTGCACCCAGTGCGGTCTGTGCGCCAAGGCCTGCCCCTCCGGTGCCATCACCCAGAATGCCAAGACCGGTGTGTACATGATCAACAAGAAGCTCTGCACCAGCTGCGGCAAGTGCATTGAGGCCTGCCCCTTCGGTCTGGTGGTTGCCAACGAGGATGCCCCCACCTCCAAGTGCATCGCCTGCGGCATCTGCGTCAAGGCCTGCCCCATGGAAGTGCTGGAGATTGTGGAGAAGTAATTCTGCAAGACACTCGAAACAGCCGGAGCAATCCGGCTGTTTTTTTGTCATGTCCGGCCCGTTCGCTGTTTATGGGGAGGACATTTCCGGGGGGTTGTGATACCATATCCCCAATCGAAAGGAGGATCGAACCATGGATCTGGAAAAAATCGGCGGATTCCTGGCTGCCCTGCGGAAGGAACAGGGACTGACCCAGGAGCAGCTGGGGCAGCTGCTGGGTGTGACCAACAAAACCGTATCCCGGTGGGAGAAGGGAAACTACCTGCCCCCGGCGGAGATGCTGAAGGCCCTGTCGGAGCGCTACGGCGTGAGCATCAACGAGCTGCTCAGCGGGGAACGTCTGACGGCGGCGGATTATCAGCAGAAGGCGGAGGAGAACATCCGCTCCGCCCTGGCACGAAGCACCTTCACCATCGAGGAGCAGAAGCGGTTCTTCAAGAGGAAATGGCGGAGGGAGCATCTGCCCGGCACCATTCTGGCAATGGTGTTTTTCGGGCTGTTTTACTGGTACGGTCTGATGGAGCAGGAGGGATGGAACGTGCTGGCGGTGGTTGGAATGTTTGCTTTTCTGATCTGGCGGAACAATCAGATGATGATCTATGTGGAGCATCATGTGTATGACCAGCCGGAGCAGCAGACCGCGCCGATGGGGGAGTGGCTGTACCGGTATCTGCGGATGATTCTGCTGGCGCTGCTGGTGGTCAGCATTCTGGCGCTGGTGGATCTGGGGGACAATCTTCTGTACAGCATGATTCCGGAGCTGAACGATGGAATTACCCTGCGAGGCAGCTTCTCAAGACTGTTCTTTGGCGATGAGGGTTGGAGTCGGGCGGAGTATTTCCACGGCTTTTCCCGGGTAATGCGTCTGACTGCCTGGCTGGGTGTGGGAAATCTCCTGTTTGCCATGGCAGAACGTGGGAAGAAATAAGCGGAGGCGCGGCCTCCGCTTTTCGCTTTTTGTTACATAAATTTCATGGCTGTCATAATTGATTATTTGTTCATGATATGCTATACTGTAACCATTCATACACCCGGAGGCGTTTATGTCGAAAATTACCGATTTTATTGCATATTTTGGGGAAAATCACCCCGAATTGGAGCTGAAAACCAATCAGCCCATGTCGAAGTTCACTTCCTTCCGCATCGGCGGAGCCGCCGAGCTGATGGCCTTCCCCCAAAATGAGGAGGAGCTGGCTCTGATTCTTAAAATGTCCAAAAAAATGGACATCGAACCTGTTATACTGGGAGCAGGAACCAACGTACTGGCCCCGGATGCCGGCATTCCCGGCCTTGTGATCTGCCTGAAGGATGCCCTCTCCGGCATGGAGCAGATCGGCGATACCCAGATCCGTGTGATGGCCGGCGTGACCATGAGCCGGGCGGCGGTGTTTGCCGCCAATCTGGGCCTGAGCGGCCTGGAGTTCGCCCACGGCATCCCCGGCACCGTCGGCGGCGGCGTATACATGAACGCCGGTGCCTACGGCGGCGAGATCAAGGATGTCTGCACCCGTGTCCGGATCATGGACATGGATGGCAATGCCCGGTGGATCACCAATTCCGAGGCAGGCTTTTCCTACCGTCACAGCGCCATGGAGGACAATCCCTGGATCGTGGCGGCGGCGGAATTCCAGCTGACCCCGGCCCCGGCCCAGCTGATCAAGGATAAGATGCTGGAGCTGATCAACAAACGCCGGGCTTCCCAGCCCCTGGACCTGCCCAGCGCGGGCTCCGCCTTCAAGCGTCCCGTGGGCGGCTATGCCGCGGCCCTCATCGACCAGACCGGTCTGAAGGGCTTCCGCATCGGCGGCGCGGCGGTTTCCGAGAAGCACGCGGGCTTTGTGGTCAATGTGGGCCAGGCCACCGCGGAGGATGTGAAGCAGCTCCTCCGGGAGGTTTCTGACCGGGTCTATGCCGCCCACGGCATTCGTCTGGAACCGGAGGTGCGGATCTGGTGACGGTTGCAGCCACACCCCAATCCTTTTCCGCCGGTGTGAAGGCGGAGCTTTGCCGGGAGATCCCGGCAAAACGCTGCTGCGCCGTGGCGGAGATTTACGGCATCCTGCTGTTCTGCAACACCTTCTCCGACACCACGGTGCGCATTGTTACCGAAAGCCGGGATTTTGCCTGGATGCTGCCCAAGCTCCTGCGCAAGGCCTTTGCCATGGATTTTGATGAATTCCCCTCCATGGCGGCTCCGGGCAAGCTGGTGTTCCAGATCACCGAGCCGGATAAGATCGCCTATCTGATGGAGGTCTACGGCTTCGAACGGGAGAATACCCTGGCCCTTCATGTGAATCTTGCCATGCTGGAGGAGGAGTGCTGCCGCACGGCCTTCCTTCGGGGCGCGTTTCTCGCCGGCGGCTCTGTCACCGACCCCGGAAAGGGCTACCACATGGAAATGGCCACCGCCCACCATGCCGTTGCCCGGGAAACCCATGCGCTGATCGGCGAAGCCATGGGCTTTGAAGCCAAGATCGCCGGACGGGGCGGCAGCAAGGTGCTGTATCTGAAGCACAGCGATCTGATTTCCGATGCCCTGACCTTCCTGGGAGCCCCGGTGTCCGCCATGGGCATTATGGAGGCAAAGCTGGAGAAGGAACTGAAAAACAAAGTCAACCGGCGCTGCAACTGCGACGATGCCAACACCTCCAAGGTGGTGGATGCCGCCCAGGGCCAGCTCAACGCCATCCGCATTCTCCGGGAACGGAAGCTGCTGGACGGACTGCCGGAAAAGCTGAAGCAGGCCGCCGTCGCCCGGGAAGCCAACCCGGAGGCCAGCCTGTCTGAACTGGCGGCCATGATGCTGCCGCCGATTACCAAGCCTGCCATGAACCACCGGCTGAAAAAGCTGATGGAGCTTGCAAAGGAGCCTGGGAAGGAGGGAACCTGATGGGCTTTGTTCATCTCCATGTCCATACGGAATACAGCCTGCTGGACGGTGCCTGCCGGATCAGCAAAATGATGGACCGGGTGAAGGAGCTTGGTCAGGACGCCATTGCCATCACCGACCACGGCGTGATGTACGGCTGTATTGATTTCTACAAGGCCGCCAAGGCCGCCGGTATCAAGCCAATCATCGGCTGCGAGGTCTATGTGGCCCCCCGGAGGATGTCCGACCGGGTCCACGGCGTGGACAATGAAGCCTACCACCTGGTGCTGCTCTGCGAGAGCATGAAGGGCTATGAAAACCTGTGCCAGATCGTTTCCCAGGCCTATACGGACGGTTTTTACGGCAAGCCCAGAGCGGATCTGGAGCTGCTGGAGAAATACCACGAGGGTCTGATTGCTCTGTCCGCCTGCCTGGCCGGCGCGGTGCCCCAGCGGCTGCTGGAAAATGACTACCAGGGCGCGAAGGATTACGCGCTGAACCTGGCCCGGATTTTCGGCGAAGGGAATTTCTTCCTGGAATTGCAGGATCACGGCATCCAGGAGCAGCTCCCTGTGAACCAGGGCGTTCAGCGCATCGCCCGGGAAACGGGACTGCCTCTGGTGGTCACAAACGATGCCCATTATCTGCGCAAAGAGGACGCGGCCATGCAGGATGTTCTGCTCTGCGTCCAGACCGGCAAGACTGTGGACGATGAGAACCGGATGCGCTTTGAAACCGAGGAATTCTATCTGAAATCCGAGGAGGAGATGGCAGCCCTGTTCCCCGGTGTGCCGGAAGCCTTTGAAAATACCGTCCGCATTGCCCAGCGATGCAATGTGGAGTTCATCTTTAACCAGTATCACCTGCCGGTGTTCCCCGTTCCCGAGGGCTACACCAGCGAGACCTATTTCCGGAAGCTCTGCGATGACGGCTTCGCCGAGCGCTATCCCGACGCTCCGGCAGAATACCGGGAGCGGCTGGACTACGAGATCGGGGTCATCAGCCGGATGGGTTATGTCAACTACTATCTGATCGTCTGGGACTTTATCCGCTATGCCAAGGAGTCCGGCATCCCGGTGGGACCGGGCAGAGGCTCCGGCGCGGCGTCTATTGTGGCCTACTGTATGCACATTACAGAGGTGGACCCCATGAAGTACGCTCTGATTTTCGAGCGGTTTCTGAATCCCGAACGTGTCAGTATGCCCGACTTCGATACGGACTTCTGCCAGGAGCGCCGGGGCGAGGTCATTGAGTACGTCACCCGGAAGTACGGCGCTGACCATGTGGCCCAGATTGCCACCTTCGGCACCATGGCCGCCCGGGGCGCCATCCGGGATGTGGGCCGTGTTCTGAATTTTACCTACGCGGAAACCGATCAGGTGGCAAAGCTGGTGCCCACCACCCTGCACATCACCCTGGACGAGGCACTGAAAACCAGCCCCGAGCTGAAGAAGAAGTATGACGAGGACCCCAGAATCCGGCAGCTCATCGACACGGCCCGGAGTCTGGAGGGGATGCCCCGGAATACCTCCACCCACGCCGCCGGCGTGGTCATCACCGCCCGTCCCGTCTGCGATTACGTCCCCCTGAGCCGGAACGACGACACCATTGTCACCCAGTATACCATGACCACCATCGAGGAACTGGGATTGCTGAAAATGGACGTGCGTCTTGTTCGCTAACGAAACACTTCCGAAAGGAAAACAAGTTAGCGGAGTAAATCAACCAAAGGATTTACTTAACTGATAAATTGATTAGAGTGGTGCAATTCCACTTGTTGGGTAAATGTCGATACCCAATCCCCTAAGACTCCGTTATGCTGTAACATCTCAAAATGTTATGGTGTAAAGCACGGTGAAGTCGGCTGAAAAGCGACCTAAACAAAAGAAATATACAAGTAAGAGTTGGTTCAAAAGTGGTTAGAACCCGCCTGCTCAGAAAGTATAAAGTAAGTTGCATGGTTGCGAAGGTAAGTCGGGGGTCCTGTAAAAAGTGATATGTCTAATCACCATGAATTGTCGTATGTACGGCTCGTTATTTTTCGAGACCCCGACGAAAGTTGGGGGGCTCCTGTAGGAGTTTAAGTTGCAGCAACAGCATTGTCCATTACGGTTGCTGTACCTATCCCAATGAGGTTAGGTGTTCTGATTCCATCGACAGCGGAAAAAAGAACGGCTTACGGGTCAAAGACAAAGGCTAAGTCACTATAATTAAAGGATAGATTTATCGGAACAAGAGAACCTCAAAAGAGAATGTTAAGGTATTTGAGTGCCAATGTCTCTAATAGGTAGGAAATGACCTATGAATTTGAGGGGCGGCTGCCTGTAGTAGTCTGAGGTAGGGAAAGCCTACCACATGGCGAAGGGGCATAGTCGGGAATTAGAATGATGTAGAATAGTTCAATTGTTAAGGTAGCCGCTGAGCGATACGAACTAACCATAGGAGGTGATTGCCTATGGGGACAAAACTTAACAAAGTTCCCTCTACCGAGAAGGAACTCAACGAACTACTACAAAAGATTTATTCTACGGCTAAAGTTTGTTATGAATCAAGAACAGAATGTAACTTCACTGGAATACTTGAAATAGTCGCATCTGAACCGAACATTGTTTCAGCGATTCACAAAATCAAAGGTAACAAAGGAAGTCACACCGCTGGTGTTGATGGAAAAGTTATTGACGATTGCATGAACATGAAATATGAAGAGGTTATCGAGTTAGTCAGAAAGAAATTATATGACTATCATCCCGACAAGGTGCGAAGAGTATGGATTCCAAAACCAGGTAAGTCTGAAAAGAGACCGCTTGGAATACCCACAATCTCGGACAGAATTGTACAAGAGTGTGTGAGGCGAGTGATTGAACCAATCGCTGAGGGTCAATTCTTTGAACACTCCTATGGATTCAGACCAATGAGGTCTGCGGACATGGCAGTGGCAAGAATAAAAAGACTCAACTTCACGGCAAAATGCTACTGGATAGTCGAAGGCGACATTAAAGGCTTCTTTGATAACATTGACCACAATGTTATGATTGAAAGTCTGTGGCAAATCGGCATTCGTGATAGACGGATACTCAGTATCATTAAGCAAATGCTCAAAGCAGGTATAATGGATGAATGTGAAAAGAGTGAACTTGGAACACCGCAAGGTGGTATCATATCACCCCTATTAGCAAACATCTACCTAAACCGATTCGACCGATTTATAACTGGGGACTTCGAGCGGAAGAAACTTAGAACAACCCACTCCCGAAGTGATGGCAGATTGCAAGCAATGCGAAAGCATAGCAATTTAAAAACTGCCTACTATGTCAGATATGCAGATGACTGGGTTATCCTAACGGATAGCAAGGAAGATGCAGAAAAACTGAAATACAAAGCAAAGAGATATCTCCGAGATACTCTCAAACTTGAACTTTCAGATGAAAAGACATTGATAACAAACGTCACCAGTAGACCCATCAAGTTCTTGGGGGTTGAAATCAAGATGGATGTTAGAAACGGAAGGATGGTTAACAAGGTTTCGCCTGATATGGTAAGATTTGACCGAAAGATGAAAGAACTAAGAAGGGAACTGTTCATGCTGCGAAAAACTGCAACTTGGGACACGGAACGATTGGTTCAGAACATCACAAGAGTCAACTCCATAATCGTAGGACTTATGAACTATTACAGTATGTGCGACCAAATCAGTGTCGTGGTAAGGAAATATGCTTGGCTTCTCAAGTACACAGCATACAAGTCCTTAAAACGATACGGCGGTAAATGGACACGAGCAAATAGAGTATCAAACCTTATAGGGTTGCATAGTGGGCATCGTGCCCATATTCCTGCAATTCAATATAAAGGAATGTACATCGGAATTACGGATATCAACTTCGCAAAATGGGAAAACCCCAAATTGAAAAAGGAAGGAGAAAATCCGTTCACCCCTGAAGGTAGAGAACTCTACAATCAGCGAATGAGAAAACGAGGACTTAAAGTTCGAGTGGATGAGGTAAACTCCTCGGAGTATGCCCTGTTCCTAAGGACAAACAAAAGTCGTCTTTACAATTTCGAATACTTTATGAATCGCCCGTACACATATAATCGTGATAAAGGTAAATGCAAAATCTGTAATGGTTATGTCGAACCATACGAGGTACACACTCATCATGTAGACCCGAAGTTACCATGGAATGAAGTGAATAAGGTCAAGAACCTTATTACAGTTCATCTCTACTGTCATCAATTGATTCACAATGATACAGAGCCTGATAATCTGTCAGAAGAAACACTCAAAAGACTTGCGAAATATCGCAGGAAATTGAACTAAAAGATTATTATACTTGAAATGTCGATTTCAAACTGTAATACTTATGTACAATAAGTAAAAGGGGGAAATCGAACATGAAAAGCAAGAAGAAAATCGCAACAATCGTTGCCATTGCACTAAGGAACCTCTGAATAAATCGTCTGCGGCAGCTGACGGATCTTTTGACCCAACTTATCCGTTTGAAAACCGGGAAATACACAAAGTATTCCTCCGCTTTCCAAACTTCAATTTGGGCCAAAATCTCTCGCCATCTGCTC
>JAFVMW010000004.1 GCA_017506735.1 Oscillospiraceae bacterium
ATTACTCAAGAATTTTCGTTGGCTGTTAATTAATCTTAAACAAACCTTAATTTGTCCAAGGTGATAAAAGTCATCTTTACGTTATTCAATTTACAAGGTACATTGTGCATCGCTCGCGGCGACTCAAACATCTTACCACACGCACCTCCATTTGTCAAGCACTTTTTTCAAATTCCTTGTTTTTTCGTTTTCTCGAAAAAACTTCGAAAAATGAAGCAAATACCAGCAAATTTCATCGGTTTGTGTTCTCTTTTGTTTGCCGCTCTCTCAAGCGCCCGGTTATATTAACACACCCTCCCTCAATTGTCAACACCTTTTTTCATCTTTTTTCAATTATTTTTTCATTGACCGAAAAAGGGGAAGGATCACCCACAGGATCAGGCTTCCGGCAGCCAGGACGGTACCGGGAATTTTCAATTCCAGCAGCACCATTGCGCCGCTCATTGCCCAGGTCACCGCCGCAGCCCAACCCGAGGGAATACCGGCCTCCCTCAGAAATTCCATTGCCTTGCCGAAGAGCAGACTTGCAAGGGCATACCAGCTCAGCGTCATTCCCACGGATACCAGAATCTCTCCTCCCGGTCCCAGTGCTTTGCCGGTTTCGTACAGCGGTGCGGATGCTGCAGCCGCTGTCTGATGTCCCAGGGTTCCCTGGATCAGGATCGCGGCCCCAATTGCCGTCAGCCCTGCAAGGATGCCCTGTGTTCCCTTTTTCTCTTTTCCCGTCAGCGCCGGTACCAGGAGGATGCAGAGCAGTTCTCCGGGCCATTTCCCTGCTTGTGGCTCCAGCCAGATCCATTCCAGTTTCCCAGCCGCCAGAAGAAGGATCAGTCCCCCCACGGGGGCCAGGAGCCAAAACAGGGTGTTTCCTGACCGTTCCCTCTGGGCTGTTCTGCCTGCAAGGGCCGCCAGGGTCAGCAGGATCAGCCCTACAGCTTTTCCACCGCCGGTCCAGTAGTTTCCGGCCGCAGGAACCAGGCTGCCAAGAACCGCCGCTGTCCAGAGCCACTGCGCAATACCGAGGGGCTTTCCCTGGTGTTCCACACTCCCCGGCAGCCAGCACAGAGGCACCGCAGCAGCCGCCGCCAGGGCCGTGGCCAGCCAGCCGATGCCTGCCCAGTGGGCCAGCGGTGCCGCGCAGGCGGCTGTGATCCAAAGGTTTGTATTTTGTTTAGGGGACAAGAATGCCCCTCCCTTCTTCCAGAATCAGTGTTTGCAGACGCCCTCCCTCGGCACGAAGCTGGCCCAGGGTCATGGATGCAGGATGGATGGTCAGATAGCGGCCTGCCGCTTCCAGATCCGGTTCCCCGACTGTCCGGCAGATCTGGCTTCCCGGACGGAACAGCTCATAAAGCTCCGGAAGATATTTCTCCGGATCTCCCTGGAGCAGAAGCTTGTCCGCGGTTTCCAGAAACACTTCCCGGTCGTCGGCCCGTTTCAGCGCCTCCACCGCGTCCGCCAGCACAGAGCCTGCGCCCCAGGCACCGGTATCTGTCCGGATCAGGATTTCATCCCCTGTGACGGTAAGCTGCACCACCTCCACCGGCTCCAGGCGGCCCACATCGACCGCCGGATTGGGCAGACGGGAGAGAATCCAGGCGCCCAGCACCAAAGCCAGTAATATTCCAAGCGTTTTCCCTTTCAACAGCCCTTCTCCTTTCCGGATCGCTTCCGGAGCAGCCCCAGCTTTCCGCCCCGGGAGAAGGGATTCAGATATCCTTCTCCAAGGCTTTCCAGAGCGGACAGGTGGATCACCAGGCCGATCACCCCTACGGTCACCCCAAACAGCCCTGCGTATGCCCCCAGCAGCGCAAAGACAAACCGGAACAGCCGCAGCGCTTCCGCCAGATCCCGGTTGGGCATGGCAAAGCCGCTGATCCCTGCCAGGCTCACCACAATCAGCGCCGCCGGGGAGATCAGGCTGGCTTCCACCGCCGCCGTTCCCACCACGATGCCGCCGATGATGGACACGGACTGTCCCACAGACCGGGGCAGATGGAGTCCTGCCTCCTGGAGCAGCTCAAAGGCCAGCAGCAGCCCCAGCACCTCCCCCACAGCAGAAAAGGGGACATTGGCCTTGCTGTCGATGATGGCCCGGAGCAGGGGCAGCGGAATCATCTGCTGGTGGAACATGGCAAGCGCCACATATACCGCCGGCAGAAGCAGGCTCAGCAGCATGGCGCCCCAGCGCAGCACCCGGATGAAGGAGGCGGACACATAATCCATCCCCAGATCCTCCGGGCTGGTCATCAGATATCCCAGGTCCACCGGCAGCAGATACCCCAGGGGCAGGCCATCCACCAGCAGGCCCACCCGTCCGGAGAGCAGACCCCGGGCGAATTTGTCCGTCCGTTCCGTATACTGCAATAGCGGAAAGGGCGTTTTCCGGTTTCCTGTAACCAGCTCCTCCACCTCTGCCGGGGACAGGAAGCTCTCCGTTTCCAGCTCCGACAGCCGGGCTTTCATTCGCTGCACCAGTACGGGGTCTGTGATTCCATCGATCCAGGCCACAGTCACGTTGGTCCGGGTGGCGCTTCCCACGGTGGTCTGGTACAGGCACAGCTTTTCCGTCCGCAGATGGCGGCGCAGGAGACTGGTATTGGTGCGCATGGTTTCAGTGAAGGCATCCTTGGGGCCCTTGACGGTGGACTCCACCTCCGGCGGAGCGATGCTCCGTTTTTCCGGGGTTTTGGTTTCAAAGGCCACCGCTCCAACACCGGGGAACAGAACGACGCAGAAGCCATTGACCAGCTTATTCACCGCATCCGCAAGGTCCTGGCAGTCCGCCGCCACATTATTATAGACGCTGCCGGTCAGCGCCCGGCGGTACAGTGCCTCCGCAGGCAGCTCCGGCATTCTGGACAGCGGCTTGAATACCAGATCCGATGCCGTCACACCGGCGATCAGCCCGTCGATCATATAGACGTACACCTGCTGACTGCCGCAGAGCATCTCCCGGGCAACAAAATCCCCGGCATTGGCAAATACCGCCCGGATCGCTCCGTCCGTCAATTCCTTGTCCATTTCATCACCTCTGCCGGGTTAGATTGCCCGATTTTGAGGGAATTATCCCTATTGCGCTTTGATTTGTACCATGATATAGTAAAAGGTACGAAAAAGAAGAAAGAAGGGATCTGAATGGAACGCATTCGCGGCGTGAAGCGTCTGACCGAGAACCGTTTTCTGAATCTGTATGAGCTGGATGCCCGGACCCGGGGCGGCAATGCCATCTCCTATTATGTGGCCTCCCGGGCAAAGGGAACCCAGCGGCTGAAGGCCGTTTCCGGCCACCGGGATGCCGATGGCGTGATTCTGTACGGCGTGTATGGCGAAGAAAAGGACAGGCTGGTTCTGGTGCGGCAGTACCGCTATCCCCTGGGGGACTATATTTATGAGTTTCCTGCCGGACTTGTGGAGCCCGGGGAGAATGTGGCAGAAGCCGGCATCCGGGAGATGTTCGAGGAAACCGGTCTGAACTTCACTCCCGTCCGGGGCGGTGACTGCGAAAGGCCCTTCTTCACCACCGTGGGCATGACCGACGAGAGCTGCGGCCTGTGCTTCGGCTACTGCTCCGGCACCCCCACCAGCGATCACCAGGAGGACACCGAGGACATCCAGGTGGTTCTGGCCGACCGGGCAGAATGCCGCCGGATTCTGAAGGAGGAGAACGTGGCCATCATGGCCGCTTACATGATGATGCATTTCATCGCCACCGAAGGAGATCCCCTGTACTTTTTGAAGGAGTTTTGATTATGTCTGATATCATCGCCGCCGTATCCACCGGCAATCAGGTCTGCGCCATCGGCATCATCCGGATGACCGGCCAGGGCTGCGCTCTGGTGGGCGACAAGGTTTTTACCCGGAGCAACGGCCGCTCCCTGGCGGACACCAAGCCCCGGACCCTGGTCATGGGTCAGCTTCATGACGCGAAGGGCCGGGTCATTGATCAGTGCTGCGCCATCGTCACCCCCGGCCCTCATTCCTACACCGGTGAGGATACGGTGGAATTCCACTGCCACGGCTCCCCCGCCGTACTGGCCGCGGGACTGGACGCCCTGTACCGGGCCGGTGCCCGGCCTGCAAAACGGGGTGAGTTTACCAAACGGGCCTTCCTCAACGGCCAGATGGATCTGACCAGCGCGGAGGCCGTCATTGATCTGATTGAGGCGGAAACCGCGGAGGCAGCCGCCAACGCCGCCGGGCAGGTGGCCGGACGGCTGCAAAAGAAGCTGGCTCCCATCTATCATGAGCTGAAGGATCTGTGCAGCCACTTCCACGCGGTGCTGGACTACCCCGACGAGGACATTGACGATTTCCGTCTGGAGGAGTACGCCTCAACGCTGAAGCAGGGCGGCAGACAGCTTTCCGCTCTGATGGCCACCTACGGCCAGGGCCAGATTCTCCGCAACGGCATCCGTTCCGCCATTGTGGGCAAGCCCAACGTGGGCAAATCCAGCCTGCTCAACGCCATCGCAGGCTACGACCGGGTCATCGTCACCGAGGTGGCAGGCACCACCCGGGATACGGTGGAGGAAACCGTAAAGCTGGGCTCCACCGTTCTGCGGCTCATTGACACCGCTGGCATCCGGGAAACCGACGACCGGATCGAAGCTATGGGCGTGGAGCGTTCCCGGGCGGCGGTGGAAAGCGCCGACCTGGCCATCGTGGTCATCGACGGCAGTCAGCCCCTGACGAAGGAGGACGAAGAAGTCATCGACCTGTGCATGGATCGGGAAAATGTGATCTGCCTGCTGAACAAGTCCGATCTGCCTCAGGCCGTGGAGCCCGGCGATCTGCCCTTTATGACCATCATCGATTTCTGCGCCAAAACAGGCGAGGGTCTGGACCTTCTCCAGGATTCTGTGGAGCTGATGTTCGAGGGCGAGACTCCCTGCGACGGCTCCATCCTCACCAACGCCCGGCAGTATGACGCCATCCGCCGGGCCGGGGAAGCCATTGATTCCGCCCTCCGGGGTCTGCGGCTGGGCTTCACCCCCGACGCGGTGCTCACCGATGTGGAAATCGCCATGGAAGCCATGGGCGAAGTCACCGGCGCCACCGTCCGGGAGGACATTACAAACCGCATTTTCGAGCGGTTCTGTGTAGGCAAATAACCAAGGCTCCCCTTTGAGGGGAGCTGGCGCGGCAACGCCGTGCCTGAGGGGGTGAAAGGTTCAGTCTTACACCGGACAAATCGGGCAGCTTTCACCCCTCCGCCCCTTCAGGGCACCTCCCCTCAAGGGGAGGCTAACGATTTCCACGGGCCCGGGGTCCCCACAATGACATCATATACAGAAGGTGTTACCATGATTTATTTAGACAATTCCGCCACCACCAAGCCCTGTGCCGAGGCTGTGGAGGCGATGACGCTGGCTCTGACAGAAGCCTGGGCCAATCCCAGCGCCCTGTATGAATTCGGCATCGACACCGCCAAACGGCTCCGGACAGCCCGGGCCCAGGTGGCCGCCGCCATGGGCGCGGAGCCCGACCGGGTGTTCTTCACCTCCGGCGGCACCGAAGCGGACAACTGGGCCATCTTCTCCACCGCCAAGCGGTTCGGCAAGAAGAACAAGCACATCATCACCACCGCCATTGAGCATCACGCCGTTCTCCACGCCATGGAGGAGCTGGAAGTCCAGGGCTTTGAGGTCACGTACCTCCAGCCCGACGAAAAGGGCAATATCACACTGGAAGCCCTGAAAAACGCCCTGCGGAAGGACACCATTCTGGTTTCCATTATGATGGTGAACAACGAAGCCGGCTCCGTCATGCCCATCGACAAAATGGCAAAGCTGACCCACCGCCTCTGCCCCGATGCCATTTTCCACACCGACGCGGTGCAGGGCTTCCTGAAGGTTCCCTTCTCCGCCAAAACCCTGGGCGCGGATCTGATCAGCGTATCCAGTCACAAGATCCACGGCCCCAAGGGTGCCGGCGCACTGTACATCAGCCCCCGGCTGAAATCCTTCCCTGCCTGGCTGGTGGGCGGCGGTCAGGAATCCGGCTTCCGCTCCGGCACCGAGGGCACCCCTGCCATCTTCGGCTTCGCCGCCGCTGCCGCCGCAGGCGCAAAGACCCTGAAAGCCGACATTGCCCGGGAAAAGGAGCTGCTGCGCAGCCTCATCGCCCGGCTGGACCCCATGGAGGGTCTGGTGATCAACGGTGCCCACGATGCGCCTCATATTCTGTCCCTGTCCGTCCCCGGGGTGCCCACCCAGAACACCCTGAACCTTTTGCAGGAGAACGGTATCTGTGTATCCGCCGGTTCCGCCTGCGCCAAGGGCCACCGGAGTCATGTACTCACCGCCATGAACCTGAAGCCCGAGGTCATCGACGGTGCCTTCCGGATTTCCATCTGTAAGGACACCACCGCCGAGGAGTTGGCAATCCTTGCCGATTCTCTGGAACACAAGGTCCTGCCCTACCGGCTCAAGGGCCGCTGAATAAGTATAAAAAACGGTGCGCAGTTCAAAGCGCACCGTTTTACCTATTTATATCCCGGTTCCAGCCGCTCCTTCAGCAGCTTTTCCTGCCGCAGGTACTGTCTGGCGATGACCCGGCAGATCTGCCGCCTGCGGATCATCTGATGAACCTCCCGGAAGGTGAACCAGCCTGCCTCCACCGTTTCTCCCGGCAGAAGCACCACCTGCTCCAGGGGCACATCCCTTTTCAGACAGTAGAAGTCAAAAAACACATCCTTGTTCCGCCGGGTTCCGATCAGCTCAAATTCCTGCTGTCTGGCACGGATGCCCGTTTCCTCAAACAGCTCCCTTGCCACCGCCTGGAGGCTCGTTTCTCCTGCCTGGGCGGCACCGCCGGAATTCTCCCAGGTGCCGGCAAAGGTTTTTTCCGGGGCTCGCTTGGTCATCAGCACCCGGCCCTTTCCATCATAAACCCAGACGCAGACGATCAGACCGTACTCCCCTTTTCCCCAGGGCGTACCCCGGAGATGGAGCCGCCCGGTCCGACGGCGCTGGGCGTCATAAACATCACTGTATTCCACTGGAGCAGGCCTCCTGTCTCCTGTAAGCTATGGCATTATATTACCACATATTTCCATTTACCGTCAACACAAATCTCTCTCCTTGACATGGAAACCTCACACTGCTACAATGAACCCATCCAAACACAAGGAGGTTTTCCCAATGGCAATGGAAGAGCTGCTGGATGACGAAGTCGACATTCTGGAGATTACCGACGAGGACGGCAATGACCTGGCCTTCGAGATTCTCTATTCCCTGGATTATCAGGACGAAGAATACCTGGTTCTGGCGCCTGCCGACGAGGCACAGGCCGAGGAAGGTCTGACCATTCTGAAGGTCGTCCCCACCCGGAAGGGCATGGAGGAATTTGTGACCGTGGACGAGGACACCGCAATTGCTGTGTACAACCAGTTCCGGGAGTTGACCAAGGACATCTATGATTTCGAAGACTGATTGATTCATCCGACCGGGAGGGGGCCAATGGCTCCCTCCTGTTTTTTCATCAGTTGTCCATATCCGGACGGAGACCGCTGAGCATTTCGCCTGCGCCCTCCATAATCTCCTCTGCCGCGGCCAGGGTCTGGTTCAGCAGCTCCAGCTCCGCGGCAACGGCGGAAGCCCGGAGGCCGATCTGTCCGGCATTCTGGCGAATCCGCTCCGCGGCCTCTGCCATGGCGCCGTTGGCCCGGTCATACATCTGATTCACCCGTTCCATGGCCCGGCGCTCGGCGCTCTCGGCACGGCGGTAGGCGTTCAGCTCCTCGGTGATCGCCTGCTCCATCCGGGCCGTCTGGGCAGTGGTCAGCTCCAGCTTCAGGCTGGTGAGCATTTCCTTCTGCTGGGCAATGGTCTGTTCCAGAATTCTGATCTGCTGATCCCGGAGAGCCACTTCCTGCTCCAAACGCTGCTCGTTCTCTTCAGAGCCAGATGTCTGGGCGGACTGCTCCATCAGGCACTGGAGTTCCTCCAGCTCCTCCACCCGATTGCGGAGCTCCTGGTTTTCCTGATCCCGGATCTCCAGCGTCTGGCGAAGCTCATCGGCTTCGGCGTGCAGGGCATTGAGCTGGGACTCGTGCTTGTTGGACATAAAGCTGATATAGTTGACAACGTCCTCCCGGTTGAAGCCGTTCAGCGCGCTGCGAAAGCTCTGCGTTGTTGACATAACATTTTCCTTCCCGGCGGAACACCGCCCTGTTTTGTCTTTTTCTGGTATTATAACACGTGCCCCCGGGAAACTCAACACCTTTCCGGTCATGGCAGTTCCATTCTTTTGAAATTTTCTCCTTTTCCCCCTTTACAAACCGGAACTTTGGTGCTATAATATCCAGGCTTTCAAAAAAACGCACCGGTGGCTCAATGGATAGAGCATCGGATTCCGGTTCCGAGGGTTGGGGGTTCGAGTCCCTTCCGGTGTACCAACAAAGAAACCTCTTTTGTCTACCAAGACAAGAGAGGTTTTTTTGTGATCTGTTGAACAATACATAGGCTTGTGGTATAATTGATTTGACAAACTTGAATTTGATGGTCTGTTAATTTCAGTTGCAAACCTAAATGTTAATACCCGTTGCTTGTAGCAACGGGTACACTTTGATATAATACAGGCGACTACTAAAAGAAAGGAGGTATTCCTCATGCTGAGTGAAAACATAAGGGCAGTCCGAAAATCAAAAGGATTATCCCAAGAAGAACTTGCTGTCAAGTTAAATGTGGTTCGCCAAACAATCTCAAAATGGGAGCAAGGCTTGTCGGTACCAGACTCTAATATATTGATTTCTTTATCAGAAGCACTCGACACACCTGTAAGTGTTTTGCTTGGAGAAATTGTTGAACAGACAGAAGTAAATGACTTAAAGGTGATTTCTGAAAAATTGGAAATCATCAATTTGCAACTTGCTCTGAGTAGAAACGCAAAGCGAAAAAAGTTAACAGTGTTCTTTAGCCTATTAGCAGTTGCCATAATAGCGGTTTGGATGCTCTTAATTATTTTTGGTAGCCCATATTTAGCGTGGGACTACAGTGACCCTGAAATAGCCGTTGTCGGAGTTCTTCTTCATGCATTTGAGTGGTTTTTTGTAAGGTTATCTCCAGTTGCTCTTATTGGAGCGATTGTAGGTATTTACCTAATATGGAAGAAAAAATAACGATTATTGCCAGGTAGAAGTGAATCGACCAATTCCAATTTGTCTAACGGAACAAATACAATACTTTTGGTCTTTTTTACCTCGTTTCTGCTCCGTTTGGTCGTTCTTTCGCAAAAAACCAGACATCCATTTGGGTGTCTGGTTTTTTTGCGATTCCGGGCCGCAGGGAGGGTAAAAAGTGTCCGTGGGAGCGTCCTTTGATTTGCAGACGCATCCGGTACGGATGTGGATGTAAATCAAAAATGTAGCGCACAAGGTTTTTGCGCGTCTCTCAAAAAATTACATTTTTCCCTATTGACAAATCAGAATAATCTGCTATAATGAGTTGCGTTCCGATACGGAGGCTTAGCTCAGCTGGTTAGAGCGCTTGCTTCACACGCAAGAGGTCACAGGTTCGAGTCCTGTAGTCTCCACCAAATCAACACCCCGAAGCCACATGGTTTCGGGGTGTTTTCTTATTTCTTCGAACTTTTCAGGCGTGCAAACATCCGAACCCTTTTATTTGCTAGTAACCGCAAAACATATTGATACAGAAAAACGCCCCCACTCCGGTTTGCCCAGAGTGAGGGATTTCTTATTCATACTAATTCTTGATAGAACGGCCTAGATGCTCAGCGAGGATAAATTGTGCCAGAAAAGGCCGACGACGACGGTGGGCTGTCGCCCACCTAGGAGGAGAACGCATTCTGGTGCAATTTAGGCCGGTGAGCGTCAGGC
>JAFVMW010000111.1 GCA_017506735.1 Oscillospiraceae bacterium
GGTGTTGTTACTAGAGAACCTACGGAAGAAGCGGAAGGCGAGAAAACCTTCACCTGCCAGCGGTGCGGCGATACGGAAACCGAGCCTATTCCCAAACTGGCCCATACCCACAGCTATTCCCCTGTTATCACCGACCCCACCTGCACTGAGCCGGGCTTCACCACCTACACCTGCCGTTGCGGTGACAGCTTTACCTCTGACCCCGTTCCTGCCCTGGGTCACGACTGGGACGAGGGTGTTGTTACCAGAGAGCCTACGGAAGAAGCGGAAGGCGAGAAAACCTTCACCTGCCAGCGGTGCGGCGATACGGAAACCGAGCCCATTCCCAAACTGGCCCATACCCACAGCTATTCCTCTGTTGTCACCGACCCCACCTGCACTGAGCCGGGCTTCACCACCTGGACCTGTGACTGCGGCTACGAAATCATCGACACCTACACCGATCCTCTGGGACACAGCTGGGACGATGGTGTCGTCACCGTCCAGCCCACGGAGGAGGAAACGGGTGTCCTGACCTTCACCTGCCTGCGCTGTGGGGAGGAGCAGACCCAGGTTCTTCCCAAGCTTGACCACGTTCACAGCTATACCGACATCGTGACAGAACCCAGCTGCACCGAAAACGGCTACACCACCCACCTGTGCCACTGCGGCGAGTCCTATGTGGACAGCTACACCGATGCCCTGGGCCATAACTGGGGCGAGTGGGTGATCCTTTCCATCCGAACCTGCACCACTCCCGGTGAGCGTTACCGCCTGTGCGGCCGCTGCGGCATCCAGGAGGACGAATATCTGCCCCCCTGGGATCACCAGTATCAGGAAACCCTGGTGGAACCCACCTGTACGGAACCAGGCTATACCCTTTACACCTGCCCCTGCGGCGCATCCTACACCGACAACTACACCGACGCCCTGGGCCATAACTGGGACGAAGGCACCGTAACCCTGGCTCCCACCGAGGAGCAGGAAGGCCAGATGACCTACACCTGCCTCCGCTGCGGCGATACCTACATCGAGTCCATCCCCAAGACAGAACATACCCACGCATACATCGTGGAGGTTGTGGAACCCACCTGCACCGAGCAGGGCTATACTTCTTATTACTGCCTCTGCGGCGGCGGCTACACCACGGACTTCACTGATCCCCTGGGTCATAGCTGGGATGAAGGTGTCATAATCCGTCAGCCCACCCAGACCGAACCCGGCACCATCCAGTACACCTGCCTCCGCTGCGGCGTGAAGGAATACCAGGATGCAGCCTATCCCGAATGTCCCTTTGTGGATGTGGAGGAGAGTGCCTACTTCTACGAGCCTGTGCTCTGGGCCCTGGCCAACAGCATCACCAGCGGCGTCAGCGCCACGGAATTCGCCCCCAACAACAACTGTACCCGGGGCCAGGTAGTCACCTTCCTGTGGCGAGCCGCCGGCTGTCCCGAGCCTCAATCCACCGAGAACCCCTTCACCGATGTATCCGACGGACAGTATTACTACAAGCCCATCCTGTGGGCCGTGGAATCCGGCATCACCCAGGGCGTGGGCGGCGGACGGTTTGCCCCGGATCAGCAGGTGACACGCGGTCAGTTCGTCACCTTCCTCTGGCGGGCCGCCGGACAGCCTGAGCCGAAGGAACAGGCCAACGCCTTTGTGGATGTATCCAATGGCGCTTACTACTTCAGCGCCGTCCTCTGGGCCGCAGAGAACGGCATCACCGCCGGCACCAGCCCCAGCACCTTCGCTCCTGACGCAGTTTGCAGCCGCGCCCAGGTGGTCACCTTCCTGTTCCGCAACAGCAAGCTTACCCCTCCCCAGGCCCCGTCCGAGCCCGGTGAGTATGACCACGCAGCCTGGGGCGCTGAGCGGTCCCCCCTGTGGCAGGAGGCTGTGGATACCGATCTGTCCACCCTGCCCCGGTACGACTCCGAGCCGGCCTTTGAAGATGTTCTGGCCATTCTGGATGCAGTCAACCCCGACGGCGCGCTGATTGCCCGGCTGGAGCAGGAGGATAACTTCATGTGCTGGTACTTCGGTGACGAACGACTCACGGAAGCGTTGGACACCGCAATTCATGAATGCTATCACGGCGTCAGTCACACAGACTGGGATATCCTCACCTGCTATCTGGAAAATGGCTGGCTGCTGAGCATTCCCGAAACAGAGACTTATAAATCCGAGGAAATGACGGTGCTGATTCCGGAGGAATACCGGACCTTACGGTTTGAAACCTATGTCGGCCCCGGCGCAACCACCTCCTCCAATCAGATCGGCATTTACGGTCTGTTGAATGAGTTCAATGCCTACCAGTCCGGCATGAATCATGATGTATCCATGTTTGACTACTACTGCGCACAGCCCCAGAGCAACAAGGTCTGGATCGAGTACATCAACGGATGTGAAAACAATGTTCAGGCCTACGCGGAATTCCGCTACTACATTCTGACCTATCTGCTCTATGCCAGGGATAATTACCCCGAAATCTACGACGAGCTGATGGCCAACGAGTCCCTGCGGTACGGATTCACCGTGGTGAACGCCAACTTCCAGGAGGACATCGCCCAGTATCTGGCAGACCTTGACCGGCTTGCAGGAAATGAGATTCCTGGTCTACCCAATATGTCCATCGATGACAACTATGTCTGGTTCAACGGACAAGGAATGGGACGGTTTATTTCGGATTACTGGATGCTGATGGAGGCCATGGAAAGCCCTGAATATCAGCAGATGTACGAAGCATTTCTGATTCATTGAGCAAAAACCGAGCCCCCTCCAAAGCGGAGGGGACTCAGCACATGAAAACGCACCGGCCTATTGGGTGAACCGCCCCTTGTCAAGTAGACCGGGAAAATAACTAAAAATAGCAAGCAGCTGCTGCCGTCATGGTGGCAGCTGTTTTGTTTAGGCCGCATAGCGAGCCTTGTATTTCTGGATTCGTTTGTTTACTGGAATCGGATAC
>JAFVMW010000112.1 GCA_017506735.1 Oscillospiraceae bacterium
GAAATGTGAATTTTCTATTGAAGAGCCCATTGCCTTAATTGGGCACGATGGGTTCCGTGAGGGGCTGTAAGACTGAACCTCTCACTCAAACTAAAACTTGGGTTAAAGAGAGGAGGAAGTCGAGAAAGTCTACTCGACGATGAGTATGGATCAGATTGAAAAACTGAAGCAATGGATCAGCGAATCAAAGCGCATTGTCTTTTTCGGCGGCGCCGGTGTATCCACAGAGTCGGGAATTCCTGATTTCCGCAGCGTGGACGGCCTGTACAACCAGAAATTTGAGTATCCCCCGGAGGAGATCATCTCCCACAGCTTCTTCCTCCGGGACCCGGCGTATTTTTACCGCTTCTACCGGGAAAAAATGCTGCCTCTGGGCTTTGAGCCCAACATCACCCACAGGGTCCTTGCCAGGCTGGAGCAGGAGGGCAGACTCTCAGCGGTAGTCACCCAGAACATCGACGGCCTTCATCAGAAAGCAGGCTCCCAAACGGTCTATGAACTCCATGGCTCCGTCCTGCGCAACTACTGCCAGCGGTGCCGGAAATTTCACAGCGCGGAGTTTGTCAAAAACGCTCCCGGCATCCCCAGATGCGCCTGCGGCGGCATCGTCAAGCCCGACGTGGTGCTCTACGAAGAGGGCCTAGACCAGGACACCATCGAAAAAAGCGTCACCGCCATATACCATGCAGACCTGCTCATCGTAGGCGGTACATCGCTGACGGTTTACCCGGCGGCAGGGCTGCTCCGTTATTACCGGGGAAATCGTCTGGTTCTGATCAACCGGGACGAAACTCCCTATGACCACCAGGCAGATCTTGTGATCCATGACAGTCTTGGGAAGGTATTCTCACAGCTATAAAATACGCGCCCGGAATTTCTTCCGGGCGCAGAATTTTTTACTTGTTGGCTTCCAGAACCTCGATGAAGGCTTCCTTCACGATGGCGAGGCCTTCCAGCAGGATCTCATCGGGAATGGTCAGCGCAGGCATCATCTTCACAACGCTGTCGTCACGGCCGGCACGCTCCAGGATCAGCTTCCGGCGGAAGCAGGCCTGCATGACAGCCCTGGAGAACACACCGCCGCCCAGCTTGTCGCAGTCCACGCCCCACATCAGACCGATGCCCCGATAATGCAGACGGCTGTCCAGAGGCAGGATCTCGTTGATGATGAAGTTCTCAACGATCCTGCTCTTGCGCTGAACCTCGGCCTCCAGATTGCTCTCCAGCAGGAAGTCAAGACCTGCCTTACCGGCAATGAAGGCCAGCTGGTTGCCGCGGAAGGTGCCGTTGTGCTCAGCAGGTCCAAAGATATCGTCATTGGGCTTGATCAGCAGCAGGGTCAGAGGCATGCTGGCGCCGATGGACTTGGACAGGATCACCAGATCGGGGTGGATGCCGGCGCGCTCAAAGGAGAAGAAGGTGCCGGTGCGGCAGATGCCGGCCTGGATGTCGTCCACAATGAACACGATGCCGTTCTTCCGGCAGAACTCCTCACAGCCCTTCAGGAACTCGGGGGAGAAGGGGAAGATGCCGCCTTCGGCCTGGACAGTCTCCATCACCAGAGCGGCAGGCTTGTCCACGCCGGAGTGATCGTCATCCAGCAGCTGCTGCATATAGGCAACCACATCCAGACCCGGGAACATATAGGGGGTGGGAATGTGGGTCACATTGCACAGGGGAACGCCTGCGCCCTTCCGGGCATAGGCTTCGGTGGTCATGCTCAGCGCGCCCATGCTCATGCCGTGGAAGGCACCCATGAAGGCGAACACATTGGTCCGTCCGGTGACCTTTCTGGCCAGCTTCAGGGCGGCCTCCACACCGTTGGTGCCGGTGGGGCCGCAGCACATGACCTTGTAGTCATAGCCACGGGGCTTCAGAATCTTCTCCTGCAGGGTGGTCAGGAAGGCGCGCTTGGGGGCGGTGTACATATCCATGCCGTGGATAATGCCGTCAGCCATCAGATACTCCACCATACGCTCCTTGATATAGGGGTTGTTGTGGCCGTAGTTCAGGGCGCCGGCGCCGCAGAAAAAGTCGATATAACGGTTGCCGTCCTCGTCAAACATCTCGCTGCCCACAGCCTTGGTGAACACGGCAGGGAAGGAGCGGCAGTAGGAACGGACCTGGGACTCATATTGCTCAAAGGGCTTTGTATTCATCGCAGTACCTCTTTCAAAAATCGATTTTGTATCATAAACGAAATTCTGTGTAAATCTTCTGTAGGTGGTCTTTAACCTTACATATTATACAATACCAGGCAACCGATTGCAAGTATCAGAAACCGCCCATTTCTGTATCGAAATGGGCGGCACAGGATCAGTGATGTCCGAATTTTCCCCGGTTGTGGTACAGCCATTTGCTCCAGAGCCGGAAGGCTGTGGAAACCAGCAGAATACCCACAGCCAGAGCACCTGCCACGGAGGCAGTTTCCATGCCCTTTTCGGCAAACCGGAGCATATCGTTATGGACGGCGTAGCTCATGGTGTAGTACACGCCTGCGCCGGGGAGCTGGGGGAAGATGGCTACCACCAGATAGCTGATGGCAGGATACCGGCGAACCCGGGCCATGATCTCTGAATACAGGGCAGCCACAATGGCGCCTGCCAGATTGGCCACAAAAATGCCGCAGCCCAGACCGTCAGCAATGAGATAGGCGCTCCAGGCCATGATACCTCCCACGGCGCAGATGAATACGCCGGGGCCGTGAATGTTGAACAGGATGGCAAAGCCGATGCAGCCCAGAAAGCACACCAGATTCTCAAGCCAAAAGCCGTAATCGATCAGACCGGCACCGATGGGATCGCCCCACAGGTGGGTGGTGAGCCGCAGGGCGGCGGCGGTTCCCAGGGCAATGGCGATGGCAATCAGAAGCACCTGCACCACCCGGTTCAGACCGGAGTTGGTATCGCCGTACATCACATCCCGCATGGCATTGGTGAACAGCAATCCGGGAACCAGGATCATCAGAGTGCCGATGATGGCAGCGTCGGGATTGGCGCATAGCCCGGCCTGCTGCATGAGGTAAGTCAGCATTGCGGTAAAAAAGGCCCCGGTGATGACCCGGAAAAACTGGGTGGAACGGATCTGCTCCATGTAATGATCCACGATCAGCAGGAACAATCCGCACAGGCCTGCGCACAGACCGTCTGCCAGGGTGCCGCCGAAAAACAGGGCGAAGCTGAAGGAGCCGAGGAAATAGCCCAGAGCGTTTCCGGCAGGGGAATACTGCCGCAGACTCCGGTCTGTTTCCTCCAGCCAAGCCATGGCGGTTTCCGGGTCCGGCTTTTCCGCGCAGAGCCTGCGGCTGAGATTGTTGTAGCGTTCCACGGAGTCCATGTCATTTCCGTGGGTGCCGATCCGCCGCATCCGGGTTATGGGCTTTCCCTCCTGGGTGATGATGCTGACGATCAGACAGTTGGGAATGGCAAAGCATTCAGCCTCCAGGCCATAGGTCCTGAGGACGTAAATGATGGATTCCTCCACCCGGTAGGTTTCCGCACCGGCCATGGCCAGACGGTAGCCCAGGGAGGTTGCCATTTCTAAAAGCAAACGTTCATTCATGGATGAAACCTCAGAGTGTGTTGATGGTATTCAGTATAACACGCACCCGGGAAAAAACAAGCGTTCCGACAAAAAAATCAGTGAATGGGATTGACAGGGGCGGCAACTCTATGTAAAATGTAGACAGTCTAATCATTGAAACGATTACAGAAAGAGAGGCATTCCTATGGTTGTAAAAAGTTTCTTCTCCCTGATGCGCCAGGCCTACGCGGTTTATGATAAATACTGTCAGCATGTGATCCGGGAATGGGGAATCAACAGCACCTGCTTCCAGATCCTCATGTTTCTGGCAAGCTTCCCGGATTACAATACCGCCCGGGATGTGTGCGTGCATCGGGGACTGAAAACCGGCATTGTGTCTGTGTCCATTGAGCATCTGGTGGCCCGGGGTCTGGTGGAACGAAAGGTCGATCCCAAGGACCGCCGGATTCAGCGGCTGTACCTGACCGATAAGGCCCAGGAGCTGGTGGAGTCCGGAAATGAGATTCAGAATCTGTTCTATAATCGGCTCCGGGAAGGACTGACCGAAGAGGAATTCAATAATTACTATGAGCTGACCAAGAAAATTCAGACCATCATTGACGATATGGACCGGGACTCCTGAAGCATCAACGCCAGGCTGAGCAATCAGCCTGGCGTTATCCTTGTTACAGCCGCTCCCTGATCAGATCCAGAATCCGGTGGGCGGCATCGTCCTTGCTCATCAGCTCCAGCTCGTAGTCTGCCTCCGGGGTGATGACGGTGATCACATTGGTGTCCGTACCGAAGCCTGCACCTGCGGTCCGCAGGGAATTGGCGCAGATCATGTCCGCGTTCTTACCGGCCAGCTTCTTCCGGGAGTTTTCAATCACATTGTCCGTCTCCATGGAGAAGCCGCAGAGAATCTGACCGGGCTTTTTATGCTCGCCCAGATACTTCAGAATGTCCTGGGTCCGCTTCAGGGGGATAGACAGCTCCCCGTCCTTTTTCTTCATCTTGGAATCGGCGGTGGTCTGGGGAGTATAATCCGCCACAGCGGCGGCCTTGATGATTACATCCATTTCCGGTGCCAGGGAAGTCACAGCCTCAAACATATCCCCGGCGGACTTCACAGGAACCACATTCACAAACAGGGGAGCCTTTGCCTCCATGTGGGCGGCCACCAGGGTCACCTCCGCGCCCCGGAGCATGGCGGCCCGGGCCAGGGCAGTTCCCATCTTGCCGGAGGAGTGGTTGGTGATGAAACGCACCGGATCAATGGACTCCCGGGTAGCGCCGGCAGTAACCAGGATCTTCTTTCCTGCCAAGTCCTTGGGGAAGGCCACTTCCTTCAGAATGTAGGCAAGCAGGGTTTCCGGCTCCGGCATTTTTCCCTCACCCACATCGCCGCAGGCCAGATAACCGCTGGCAGGGGAGATAATCTCGTAACCATAGCGCTGAAGTCTGGCCAGATTGTCCTGAACGATGGGGTTGCGGAACATATTGGTGTTCATGGCCGGAGAGATGATCTTTTTGCAGGTGCAGGCCATGACGGTGGTGGTCAGCATATCGTCTGCAATGCCCCAGGAGATTTTGCCGATCACGTTGGCGGAAGCCGGAGCCACCAGCACCACATCCGCCTGCTTTGCCAGGGACACGTGCTCCACGGAGAATTCAAAATTCCGGTCAAAGGTGTCCACCAGACATTTGTTGCCGGTGAGGGTTTCAAAGGTGATTGGATTGATGAAATTGGTGGCGTTCCGGGTCATGAGAACGTGAACATTGCAGTGGAGTTTTTTCAGCATACTGGCAAGATTCGCAATCTTGTATGCTGCGATGCTGCCGGTAACGGCAAGCAGTACGGTTTTTCCCTTCAGCATGGGCGCATTTCCCCTTTCTGTCATTGTATAATCAGTATAGCATAAACTTTCCCAAAATGATATATGGATTTTTCGGAGATCTGTGGTACAATGGTAGCGATTGTATTGTATCCCCGGCTGTATGGGGAATGATAACAAGGAGGAATATCATATGAAACACAGCCTGAAGCCCAGACAGGTCACTCTGCTGGGACTGCTTTCGGGACTTCTGATCCTGATGTCCGTGACCCCACTGGGCTATCTGCGGATCGGCCCTCTGTCTGCTACGCTGAACATGATCCCCGTTGGCATCGCGGCCATTGCCCTTGGCCCCCTGGGCGGCGCGGTCACCGGATGTGTGTTCGGATTGACCAGCTTCTTCTCCGCCCTGTCCGGCGGCAGCCCCATGGGCACCATGCTGATTTCCATCAGCCCTGTCCGGTATTTTGTCCTGGCCTTCCTGCCCAGATTCCTGATGGGCATTTCCGTGGGCCTGGTGTGGAAGCTGCTGTCGGGCCGCTGTCCGAACCCTGCCCGGTACCTGGTGGGTTTTTTGTCTGCCTTTCTGAACACGGTTCTGTTTATGGGAGGCTTGGTGCTTCTGTTCGGTGAAACGGAGTATGTCCAGAGTCTCATCGGCGGACAGAATGTCCTGCTGTTTATTGTGACCTTCGTGGGCGTGAACGCTGTATTTGAGATGGCCTGCGCCACGATTCTGGTGGCGGCGCTGGGAAAGGCCATTTACAAAGCCCATCTGGTGGGGAGGTAAGGGCCAATGGTGCTGGCGGTAGATATTGGCAATACCAACATTGTGGTGGGTTGCTTTGACGAGGGCGGCATGAAAATGCTTGGCCGTCTGGCTACAGACCGGCGGGCCACGGAGCTTGAGTATACGGTACAGCTCCGGAATCTGCTGAAGCTCAACGGCATGGCCCCGGGGCAGATGGAGGGCGCGGTGCTTTGCAGCGTGGTTCCCATGGTGGGAGCGAACATGAAGCTGGCCCTGGAGCCATTTGTGGGACGGAACATCGTGGTGGTAGGCCCCGGCATCCGTACCGGACTGAAGATCAACATCGATAATCCCGGCGCATTGGGCGCAGACCGGGTGGCGGACGCTGTGGCGGCGATCAATGAATACCCCCTGCCTCTGATCACGGTGGATATGGGCACCGCCACCACCATCGGCGTGGTGGATGAAACCGCCAGCTTCATTGGCGGCATGATCGTCCCCGGCGTGAAGGTGTCCTTAAACGCCCTCTCCGGCGGCACCAGCCAGCTGCCCCACATCTCCCTGGAACCCCCGAAGGAGCCCATCGGCCGGAATACGGTGGACTGTATGCGATCGGGCATCGTCTATCACAATGCCGCCGGTGTGGATGGGATGATCGCACGGATTGAAGCCCAGCTGGGAAGAAAATGCACCGTGGTCGTCACCGGCGGCCTTGCCGGTGCCATTACCCCCTACTGTACCCACGAGATGATCTACGACCCGGATCTGCTTTTGAAGGGTCTGATGGTCATTTACCGGAAAAACAGAAGAAAAAGTTGATTTTTAAGCGCGTGCCGTTACGTTCCGGCACGCGCTTGATGCTATGCGTCTGTTCTTGTCATGGAGCAGTTGGGTTCGATATCCCGGCTCCGCAGGTATTCCGTTCCCCAGTCCCGCATGGCGGTGAGAATGGGCATCAGACTCCTTCCCAGCTCCGTCATGGCATACTCCACCCTGGGCGGCACCTCGGGATAAACGGTTCTTGTGATCAGATGTTCCTTTTCCAGCTCCCGGAGCTGGAGGGTCAGCATTCTGGGGGTGGCGGAGGTAACCAGCTTCTGGAGCTGGGAAAAACGCAGGGTTCCCCCGGAAAGACGCCAGAGAATCAGAGCCTTATATTTGCCGCCGATGAGATTCAGTGCGGTTTCCACAGGGCAGTGGATCTGTTCCATTCGGTCTACCTCCATGCTATCAAAGTTGATACTGATGTACAAAATAGTGCGTACTTGCGTTCAGCGTATTTTATGATATGATGATATCACAGAATAAAACCACTGTCAAAGGAAAGGATGGAATCTCTATGAAACAAAAATTTCTGGTGTCCGGCATGACCTGCGCCGCCTGCTCGGCCCGGGTGGAGAAGGTATCCAAAACGGTTGCAGGCGTTTCCGGCTGTGAAGTGAATCTGCTTGCCGGCAGAATGACCGCGGATGTGGATAACGCCGAAGCGGCGGAGGCCCTGTGCCGCGCGGTCACGGATGCCGGTTATCCCACGGTGCCCGACGATGGGGGCCAAAAGAAGCCCCAGACGGAAAAAGCCCCGGCAGAGACTGCCATGCAGGAAATGAAAACCCGGATTCTCTGGAGCGGAGCGTTCCTGTCGGTGCTGATGTACCTGACCATGGGACACATGGTGGGCCTTCCTGCCCCCCATATTTTCCACGGCCTGGAAAACGCACTGCTGTTTGCGCTGGTTCAGTTTCTGCTGACCCTGCCTGCCGTGATTCTGAACCGCTCCTATTTTACCCGCGGTCTGAAGGCCCTGTGGCATAAGGCCCCCAATATGGATTCCCTCATCGCCGTTGGCTCCGGCGCAAGCCTGATTTACGGCGTTGTGGCCCTGCTTCGCATGAGCTATGCCCTGGGGCACGGCCAGTGGGATGTGGTGGAGCTGTACAGCAAGAACCTGTATTTTGAGTCTGCCGCCATGATCCTGACCCTGATCACCCTGGGCAAATTCCTGGAAACCCGGGCCAAGGGCCGCACCGGCGATGCCATCCGCCAGCTGATGGATCTGGCCCCCAAAACTGCCCGGGTCAGAAGGGCAGGGGAGGAAACCGAAATTCCTGCCGACCAGGTTCAGCCTGGCGACATTGTCATCGTCCGCTCCGGCGGACGGATTCCCGTGGACGGCACCGTTCTGGAGGGCCGGGCTTCTGTGGATCAGAGTGCCCTCACCGGTGAGTCCGTTCCCGTGGAGAAGGAACCCGGCGATACCGTCGCCGCCGCTACCATTCTGACCACCGGTTATCTGGAATTCCGGGCAGACAAGGTGGGCGAGGATACCACCCTTTCCCAGGTCATCCGCCTGGTGGAGGAAGCCGGCGGCTCCAAGGCCCCCATCGCCCGGCTGGCGGATCAGATCGCAGGCATTTTCGTCCCCGTGGTCATGACCATTTCGGCCATTGCTTTCGCTGTCTGGATGGCGGTGGGACAGACCCTGGAATTCTCCCTCACCACCGCCATTGCGGTGCTGGTCATCTCCTGTCCCTGCGCCCTGGGACTTGCAACTCCTGTTGCCATCATGGTAGGCACCGGACGGGGTGCCAAGATGGGTGTCCTCTTCAAAAACGCGGAAGCTCTGGAAAACCTCCACACTGTGGATACCGTGGTCCTGGACAAGACCGGAACCATAACCCAAGGCAAGCCCCAGGTCACCGATGTACTCACCGGACAGGCTACCGAGTTTGTCCTTCTCCGGACAGCCGTGGCCCTGGAAGCCAGATCCGAGCATCCCTTCGCCAAGGCCATTCTCTCCTACGCAAAGGAAAAGGACATCTCCATCCGGGAGATCAGCGACTTCCAGACCCTGCCCGGCCTGGGTGTATCCGGCATTTACAACGGCACCCGGGTCTACGGCGGCAACCGCCGTCTGATGGAGCAGATCGGCGTGGAAGCGCCGGACTATCCCTTCCTGGCCTCACAGGGCAAAACGCCTCTCTACTTTGCCGATGAGAAGGGCAAGTATCTGGGTGCCATTGCCGCCGCTGATGTGCTGAAAGCAGACTCTGCCCAGGCGGTGGAGTATCTCCGGAGCCTGGGCCTGGATGTGGTCATGCTCACCGGTGACAATGAAAAGACTGCCAAAGCCATTGCCCGGGAGGCCGGCATTGAGCGCGTAGTATCCGATGTGCTTCCCGGTGACAAGGCCGCTGTGGTTGCCCGGCTCCAGTCCCAGGGTCACAAGGTCGCCATGGTGGGTGACGGCATCAACGATGCCCCTGCTCTGGTTACAGCGGATGTGGGCATCGCCATCGGCGCTGGCACGGACATCGCCATCGAGTCTGCGGATGTGGTGCTGATGAGCGGCAGCCTGGCCCAGGTGGGCAGCGCTGTGGAGCTGAGCCGTTCCACCATCCGCAATATCCGACAGAATTTGTTCTGGGCCTTCTTCTACAATTCTTTGGGCATTCCCGTGGCCGCAGGTGTGCTGTATCCTGCCTTCGGTCTCCAGCTCAGTCCCATGCTGGGCGCAGCCGCCATGAGCATGAGTTCGGTGTTCGTTGTAACCAACGCCCTCCGGCTCCGTCTTTTCCAGCCCAGCCGCACCATTGTGCCAGCCGCTGCTGAGAATACCCAGCAGGAGGCTCCTGTGGACGAAAACACCCCCGTTCAGGTCATCGGTGTCCAGGGAATGATGTGCCACCACTGCACCGCCGCGGTGGAAAAGGCCTGCAAATCGGTTCCCGGTACTGCCAAAGCCCTGGCAGACCTGGATGAAAAAAAGGTCACGGTTTGGGGGAACCCGGACCGCGCCGCCCTGGAAAACGCCATCCGGGAGGCAGGCTATCAGATCCTTCAGTGACCACCAAAGCATTGCGCAATCTGCCCAAAAGGTAGAAAGCATCCTGATAATCGGTGCAGAAACCAGGGATTCCTGTATGAAAACCTCCAATTTCCAGAAAATACCTGTGCAATTTCACTGAAAAGCGGAGGCCTCCATTGACAAATGGTTACAATTTGTTATAATTATGGAGTAATTTATTCTGGGATAACCTGCGAAGGAGAACCACTATGATCAAACGGATGCTTTGCCTTTCCCTTTCCGTGCTCCTGCTTCTGGGGCTTCTGCCTCTGACAGCGACTGCTGCGGAGTCCGGCATCGGCCTGCAAAAGCTGGCCGAAGGCGAATCCTACAGGGAAATGTGCGTCAGTCAGAATATGCTGGATATCATCAAGGATGTGGAGGGCTTCAGTCCCACCCCCTATTGGGATGTTACCCAGTGGACCATTGGTTACGGTACCGCCTGCGGCTATAACTGGAGCAGCAAGCCGGATATGACTGTGACCCGGGAAGAAGCTGAAAAAATGCTTCTGATGGACGTGAATGCCAAGTACGGCAAGATCGTCAACGATTACTGCAGCTCCATCGGCAGACAGCCCAATCAGCAGCAGTTTGACGCCCTTCTGGATTTTACATACAATCTGGGCGGCAACTGGACCAGAGGCTGTATGCTGACCGACTGGCTGGAGAATCCCACCACCGAGCTGGACCTGGTCAATGCCATGGGCCGTTGGGGCAGGGTCAACAGCAAGCCCAGCTACTCCACCTGTATGCGCCGGATTCGGGAAGCCATCATCTTCCTGAAGGGCGAATACTATCTGACCTACGGCAACGGCAGCTTCGAAACCGAGCTGCAGGTAGTGGCCAATCATGATCTGCCCTACTACCATGTGGTGATTTTTGACTGCAACGGCGGTGAATCCGACGGACTCTCCGGTCAGATGCAGTTCTATCTGGCGGACCAGCCCATCCGGAGCTATCCCATCCCTGAGCGTGAGGGCTATACCTTCCTGGGCTGGCAGGTCACCAAGGAGCGCAATTCTTCCATTTCGGAAGCCTACCCCCTGCGGAAGGCGACCCTTTGCCAAGAGAATCTTTACGCCGTTGCCCAGTGGGCCGAGGGTGAAGTGGAAGTGGAGCCCGATCCCGATGTTCCGGGGGAAACCTTTGATTCTGTGCCCGTGTCGCTGACCGGAACGGTTAACACCAAGCTGCTGACCATCCGCACCGGCCCCGGCGTGGGCTATCAGTCTCTGGCTCTTCTGAGTCAGGGCGACCGGGTGGAGATTACCGCCACCGCCACCGGCGACGGCTACACCTGGGGAAAGATCCAGGAGGGCTGGATCTGCCTGGACTATGTTCTTCTGGACGAGCCTGAAGAAACCCAGCCCACCGAGCCTGAGTCAACGGAGCCGGAAGAAACCGAACCCGATGAGACAGAGCCTGAGGTTACCGAACCTGAGGTAACGGAACCCGAGGAAACCGAGCCTGAGCCCACTGAGCCTGAGGAATCAGATCTCTTTGCAAGAACCGGTACTGTGAATACCGCGGTTCTGACTGTCCGTTCCGGCCCCGGCACGGAATATGAATCTGTCGGACATCTGATCCGGGATGAAAGGGTTATCATTTACGAGCGCAGAGACGATGGCACCCGTTTTTGGGGTCGTATGGATGAAGGCTGGATTTGTTTGGACTATGTACTGTTGGACCCACCCAAGACTGTGGTCGGTTATGTTTCCACCGATCTTTTGACAGTTCGTACCGGTCCCGGCGTGGATTATGCTTCCGTGGGGCTGCTGAGCCGGGATGAGCGGGTGGAGATTACCGAACGCCGTTCTGACGGAACGCGGGATTGGGGCCGGATCGAAAGCGGCTGGATCTGCCTGGATTATGTATCCCTGCTGGCTCCCGAGGACACCTGGCCCGATGGTTCGGAATCCACCCTGCCCGGGGAAACCGAGCCCACCGAGCCTACAGAACCCGAGGAAACCGAACCCACTGAACCCGAACCTACCGAGCCGGAATTCCCCTTCGAGGATGTTCCCGAGGATTCCTGGTACCGGGAGTGTGTGGCCCATGTATTTGAAAAGGGCTATATGCAGGGTATGAGCGCCACCCGTTTCGGCCCTGAGGAGAGCATGACCCGTGCCATGCTGGTGACTGTGCTGTACCGTCTGGCCGGCGAGCCGGAGGTCAGCGAGGAATTCTTCGGTATGTTTGATG
This sequence comes from Oscillospiraceae bacterium, assembly GCA_017506735.1. GTDB lineage: Bacteria > Bacillota > Clostridia > Oscillospirales > Oscillospiraceae > Faecousia. The sequence continues at coordinate 12,155 of JAFVMW010000112.1, forward strand.
ATGTCAAGGAGACGGACTATTTCAGCCGTTCCGTGGCCTGGGCCAAGGAAAATGGCATTGTCCACGGTGTTTCCGAAGCCTCCTTTGCCCCCAACCGGAAAGTAACCCGGCAGGATGCTGTCACCATCTTCCACCGTTATTTTGAGAAGTATCTGAATCATGACGGCTCCTCCGACCTGGATCTGAGCGGTTACGCCGATTCCCAGTTCATCGCCCAGTATGCCCTTCCGGCCATTCAGTGGGCTGTGGAAAACGGCTTGCTTACCGGCTCCGAAGCAGGTGACCTGCTGAATCCGGCAGCGGAGCTGACCCGCGCCCAGGCAGCGAGAATCATGTTCGCCCTTGACTGCCTGCTGGAGGAAATGGTATAATCTGACTTGCTCCCGGAGGAATCTTCGGGAGCAAATGTCCGTTTTATTGGACTGCGGATAGTGTAATATATAACCAGAAACACACGAAAGGGTGACGGTTATGTATTCTCTGAAAAAAGTCCGCGGTCATGTTCTGGTTTATGACAGAAATGGAAACTTCCTGTTCTCTGCTGACAACGAACGGGAAGCATGGGAGGAAATCGAAACCTATGAGGAACATACGCCTTGATCTCGTCTATGACGGCACCCGATACCAGGGCTGGCAGCGCCAGTCCGGAACGGACAACACCATCCAGGGCCGCCTGGAGCAGACCCTGTCCCGGATTCTGGGGGAGGAGATCCAGATCTCCGGCAGCGGCCGCACCGATGCAGGTGTCCATGCCCGGGGGCAGGTTGCGAATTTTCACTGCGCCAGCGATATGCCTGCGCAGCAGATTCTGTCGGAGCTTCGCCGGTATCTGCCGGAGGACATCGGCATAGAATCCTGCAAAGAGGTTTCCGACCGCTTCCACGCCCGGCTCAATGCCCGGGAAAAGACCTATGAGTACCGGATCTGGAATTCCGACCGTCCCTGCGTATTTGAGCGGCGGTTTGTTTACCAGCTGCCGGAGACGCTGGACACAGACCGGATGGAATCTGCCGCCGTCCATCTGCTGGGAACCCACGATTTCGGTGCCTTCTGCGCCCATCGGAAAACCAAAAAGTCCACCGTCCGTTGCATCCGATCCATTGAAATCCGACGGGCAGGCCCGGAGCTGCGGATTCGCGTCACCGGCAACGGTTTCCTCCACAACATGGTGCGCATTATCGTCGGTACGCTGATCGAGGTGGGTAGGGGAGATCGGACACCGGAGTCCGTACAGGAATTGTTTGAGAAAAGAAGAGCGGACGCAGGCTTTCTGGTTCCCGGAAAGGGTCTGTGTCTGGAGGAGGTTCTTTATTGATGAACATTCAGATTTTTGGAAAATCCAAAAGCTTTGACACCAAAAAAGCGGAACGCTGGTTCAAGGAGCGCCGGATCAAATTCCAGTCCATCGACCTGGTTCGGTTCGGAATGTCCGGCAAGGAGTTCGACTCCGTCCTCCGTGCCGTGGGCGGCATCGACAATCTGATCGATTGGGACAGCAAGTCCCCGGAAATCACACTGATGCGCTATATGGATGACAAGCGTGCCAAGGAAGACAAGGTATTCGACGCTCCCGAGCTGATGAAGGCCCCCATCGTCCGTAACGGAAAGCAGGCAACCGTCGGCTTCTGCCCGGAAATCTGGGAAACCTGGGAGTAATTTCATATCACAAAAGCAGTTTCTCCAAAGGGAAACTGCTTTTTTTGTTCATTCCGGCAAAAAATGGACAAAAATGGCTTGCCATTAAGAAAGAAGGGTGATATACTATCAAAGTGTTTTCCAATTTTGTGGCCCTTGCCCGGGATTTCTTCTGGGGAATCCCAACCATTGTCCTGATTCTGGGGCTTGGCCTGGGAATTACAGTGCTTTGCCGCTGCCCCCAGCTTCGGCTCTTTCCCAGGGCGCTGGTCCGGTTCCTTTCCGCTTTTTCCGGCAAAGGAGGGGCGTCGGAGCGTGGCTCCTACCGTGCCCTCTGCACGGCGCTGGCTTCCACCGTTGGCACCGGAAACATCGCCGGTGTAGCCGGAGCCATCGCCCTTGGCGGTCCCGGCGCGGTCTTCTGGATGTGGATCAGCGCCCTGTTCGGCATGGCCACCAAGTTCGCTGAAAGCACCCTGGCTGTCCGCTATCCCGGCAGGGACAGCGCCGGGAATCCCATCGGCGGCCCCATGTACATGATCTGCCAGGGACTTCCGAAACCCTGTCGGTTTCTGGGAACCCTTTACTGCTTTTTCGGCCTCTTCGCCGCCTTCGGCGTTGGAAATGCTACCCAGGTCAACGCGGTGTTTCGTGCCATGGAGGAAACGGCAGCCGGATATGGGTATGGTTTCTCGCCTGCATTTTTCCGGGCTTCCGGCCTGCTGCTGGCGGTATGTGTTGCGCTGCTGGTTTCCGGCGGCGCGCGACGGATCGGTCAGGCGGCAGAGGTTCTGGTTCCTGTGGCTGCGATGGCGTATCTGCTGATCTGCGCCGCTGCCATATGGCTTCGCAGGGCGGAATTGGGCAATGCCTTCTTCCGGATTTTCTCCGGTGCCTTTCGTCCCGAAGCGGTTACGGGAGGCTCTGTGGCCGGAATGATGACCACCCTGCGAACCGGAGTATCCCGGGGCGTATTCACCAACGAAGCCGGGATGGGGACAGCTGCCATGGCCCATGGCTCCGCTTCCGTGACCCATCCCGTGGAACAGGGCTTGATGGGAATCATGGAAGTGTTTCTGGACACCCTGCTCATCTGCACCCTTACCGCACTGGTGATTCTGACCAGCGGCGTATCCATTCCTTATGGACTGGATGCCGGTTCTCCACTGACTGCCCGGGCCTTGTCTGCAAGCCTTGGCCCCTGGGCTGCCGCCTTTTTGTCCGGATGCCTGTGCCTGTTCGCCCTGGCCACCATTCTGGGCTGGGGATTGTATGCCGGAAGATGCGCCGAATATCTGCTGGGCTCCATGAACTGGACTGCCTTTTCCGTCTGCCAGGGCCTGTGTGTCCTTCTGGGGACGGTTCTGAATACAGGACTCATCTGGTCCCTTTCCGATCTGATGAACGCCCTGATGGCTTTGCCAAACCTGACTGCAATGATTCTGCTGCTGCCCGAACTGCGGCGGCTGACCATAGATTACGCAAAAAACAATAGCGGCTGATCCCTGCCGCCGGAGGTACTTATGAGAATTTCCATCAATGCAAACCGCTGCCAGCCTTCTCCCATGAGAAAGTTCCATCCCTACGCGGTTGAAGCCCAGAATATGGGCAAGAAAATCTACCATCTGAACATCGGCCAGCCCGATCTGAAGACCCCTGATGCCTTTTATGCCGCAGTGCAGCATTTTAACCAGAAGACGCTGGAATATGAGGCTTCCCCCGGTATGCCCATTCTCATTGATCAGATCCGTTCCTACTACAAGAATCTGAATGTGGATCTGGACAACAGTGACGTTCTGATCACCACAGGCGGTTCTGAGGCCCTGCTTCTGACCTTCCTGTGCATCATGGACCCCTATACCGAGGTCATCATTCCCGAGCCCTACTATCCCAACTACACCACCTTCGTCCACGCCTCCGGCGGTGTCATCCGTGCACTGCCCACCTCTCCCGAGGACGGCTACCGCTATGCCTACCGGGACCGGATCGAGAGTCTGATCACCCCCAACACCCGGGCCATCATGATCACCAATCCCGGCAACCCCACCGGCGTTGTTCTGACCAAGGAAGAAATGCGTATGGTGGCAGACATTGCCAAGAAGCATGATCTGTACCTGATCTGCGACGAAGTTTATCGTGAGTTCTGCTATGATGATGCCTTCGGCGTTCCCACCATGGCCATGTTTGATGACATTGCGGACAATCTGGTTATCATCGATTCCGTTTCCAAGCGCTTTTCCGCCTGCGGCGCCCGTGTGGGCTGTGTGGTCACCAAGAATAAGGATCTGCAGGCCGCTCTGCTGAAGATGTGCCAGAGCCGTCTGTCCGTTGCCACCATCGACCAGATCGGCGCGGCAGCACTGTACAGTGTGGATCACAAGTTCTTTGAAAAGTGCAAGGCTGAGTATAAGCTTCGCCGTGACACTGTGGTGTCCGCTCTGCGTCAGATTCCCGGCGTCATGGTGGAGGAGCCCATGGGCGCGTTCTATGTCATGGCGAGCCTTCCCGTGGATGACACGGACAAATTCCAGTACTGGCTCCTGGAAGAATTCAGCGACCAGAACGAAACCGTCATGTTCGCCCCCGGCGCACCCTTCTACGAAACTCCCGGCAAGGGCATCAACGAGGTCCGTATTGCCTACGTTCTGAAGAAGGAAGACCTGGAGCGGGCCATCGATCTTCTGGGCAAGGGCATTGCCCGTTACCGCAGAGAGGTCATGGGCCTGGAGTTCTGAGATTTTTAACAAATGTGCGCTCAGCCGGGCGCACATTTTTTCTGGCAAAACCGGAAATAGTGTGTTATAACCGGAGTTTGCCACTTGCAAAAAAACGGACCCGGAGAAATCCAAACTTTTACGACTGGAAAGTCCCGGAAAACAACATCATACTCAGCAGAAACACCCAAAGTCATGTCAAGACTTCGGGTGTTTTTTCATAATTTTTTAGTACCTACATCAGAAGACCTGAACTGCGGATTTCAGCGCCCGTAGGTCTCCACGGGAGAAGAGCTTGTTCGGGATGGTAATCCCCATCGCCTTCAGCACAAGGTCGAGGTCCTCAGAACTAGACCGGAGCATTCGGAAAATATTTCCGGGCAACTCATCAGTCTGCCAGCTTCGCAGCGCTTCCGCCAGACGCTTCCCGCTCAGTCCGTAGCTCCAGTCGATGTCTTCTTTCGTGACCGGATGGACAGCGGTGATCCGGTACTGTATCACACGCATCATTGTCAGCGCTATGAAGCAGATCATCAGGTGGGCGTAGATATGCTCAGGTGTGTTCACATAGATCGGACGGGTCTCCAGAGTGCCCTTCATCTCAC
>JAFVMW010000080.1 GCA_017506735.1 Oscillospiraceae bacterium
AGCCTGACGCTCACCGGCCTAAATTGCACCAGAATGCGTTCTCCTCCTAGGTGGGCGACAGCCCACCGTCGTCGTCGGCCTTTTCTGGCACAATTTATCCTCGCTGAGCATCTAGGCCGTTCTATCAAGAATTAGTATTACGGGACTGTAGTGCGTTTGTAAATGTAATGCGAGTAAAAACCGCCCGGTTCGGTACCTTGGTACCAAAACCGGGCGGTATTTTCTGGATAACGGAACGATAAGTTGGAGTTTATAGAGGTAACGAAATCGTAGGGGACGGCCTCCCGGACGTTCCGCTCGGCAATCGCTGATTGCCGCTTACGCGGCACGGGTCGTCGAGGACGCCGACCCCTACGGTCGTACCCGAAAAAACGCACGTCATTGCGAGCCAGTGCACACACTGGCGTGGCAATCCCCTGAAAGTTTCCGGAAACCCGGAGTGGATTGCCACGTCGCTTCGCTCCTCGCAATGACAGCGTAAAACTCCAATTTCTCTTTCTATTTCGGAATCGTAATCGTCACCACGATTTCCTTTTCCGTTTCCCTTCTTTCAGACACGGCGCAGATGCCTGCGGACTGGAACCGGGCCATGGTTTGATTCAGGTGATTGAGGAAGCCCCCCACGTTCACTCTTCTGGGGCTGTGAACCTTCCCCTCTGCCAGCAGCTCCTCGATGTACCGCTCCGTCCGGGCCACACTGAGGCTGTGCCGGACGATCTGGGAAATGGCAAGCAGCTTTTCCTCCTCCCGGTCAAGCTTCAGCAATGCCCGGGCGTGGCGCTCCGTCAGTCCCCCCTCCCGGATGGCCCGAAGCACCGGCGGCGTGTGCCGCAGGAGCCGGAGCTTATTGGCCACCGCGCTCTGGCTCTTTCCCAGCAGCTTCGCCGCCTGCTCCTGGCTCAGATTCCGGAGCTGAATCAGCCGGGAGATTCCCAAGGCCTCCTCCACAAAGTCCAGATCCTGCCGCTGCAGATTCTCCACCAGCGCCACCGCTCCGGACTCCGTGTCATCCATGTTCATCACGATGCAGGGAATCTCCGTCAGCGCCGCCATCTGGGCCGCCCGGAGCCGCCGTTCCCCGGCGATCAGCTCGTAAGCGTTCCCCACCCGGCGGACAGACAGGGGCTGAAGAATCCCGTGGAGCCGGATGGAATCCGCCAGCTCCTCCAGGGCCTTTTCTTCAAACACCCGACGGGGCTGCTCCGGATTGGGCCGGATGGCCCGGGCCGGCAGGAACACCACCCGTCCGGTTTCCATGTAGGTTCTGAGTTTGGTACACTGCATCGTGCGCTCCCCTTTCGCTGAAGTAGTGCCACCAGTATAGCCCCTTTCCGTTGGGAATCCCATCGAAACAGCATTCCCCGGGAAATTTATTCGGACAGCAAAATTGGAGTATGGCGGCGAGTCGCCGCTGACAATTCGTGCCTTCAGGACCCTTAAAAATCCAACGCCATTGGGCACCGCCCGACTGGAACGTGGGAGCAATGGATGGTATCCATTGTCGGGCGAGGGCATGCCCACGCCCTACAATAGATTATCAAACGCCTAGCCAAACTGCAAAAACTCCCACCCGGCGCCGGGTGGGAGTCACAATCGTTATCTCTGGTACTCGAACTCGAAATCGTAGATGTCCACGGTGTCGCCGTCCTGGATGCCCATATCCTCCAGCCGCTGGAACAGGCCGGAGCGGCGCAGGATCAGGTCGAAGTAGTTCCGGGCTTCGTAGTCGTCGAAGTTGATGTCCATAATCAGATTCTCCAGCCACTGACCGGTGACAACCCAGGTGCTGCCCAGATGCTCAATGGTCAGCTCGTGGGGATCTCCGGCCATGGGCATGGGAGCCACATACTCCGGCTCATAAATGGTCACGGGAGGCAGCTCTCTCAGCTTCTCGGCCACCACACGCATGAGCTGACGGGTGCCCTGGGTGGTGCCGGCGGAAATCTCGTACAGCTCGCAGCCGGCTTCCTCCACATGGGCTCTCAGCCGCTCCAGATTATCGGACTCGGGGTCCATGATATCCGTCTTGTTGGCAGCCACGATCATGGGCCGGTTGCTCAGATCCACAGAGTAGTTCTTCAGCTCGGCGCAGATGGCATCGAAATCCTCCACAGGATCTCTCCCCTCGCTGCCGGACACATCGATGACATGAACCAGCAGACGGCACCGGTCGATGTGCCGCAGGAAGTCATGGCCCAGGCCAGCGCCCTCAGCGGCACCCTCGATGATGCCGGGAATGTCTGCCATGACGAAGGACACGCCCTCCTCCACATAGATCACGCCCAGATTGGGGAACAGGGTGGTGAAGTGGTAGTTGGCGATCTTGGGCCGGGCGTTGGAGGTGACGGAGAGCAGTGTGGACTTGCCCACGTTGGGGAAGCCAACCAGGCCAACGTCTGCCAGCAGCTTCAGCTCCAGAATGATGTCCCGTTCCTCACCCTTCCGGCCGGACTTTGCGAACCGGGGAACCTGACGGGTGGCAGTGGCGTAATGGGAGTTGCCCCAGCCGCCGCGACCGCCTTTGGCAATGACAAAGTCATCGTTGGTGGACATATCCACGATGATCTGATTGGTCTCCGCGTCCCGGACAACGGTACCCCGGGGAACCTGGATCACCAGAGGCTCGCCACGCTTGCCGGCCATCTTCCGGCCCTGACCGTTGACACCGGCCCCGGCCTGGTACTTGCGCTTATAGCGGAAGTCCAGAAGGGTGGTCATATTGTCATTGACCCGGAGAATCACGGAGCCGCCATGACCGCCGTCGCCGCCGTCGGGACCGCCGGAGGCCACATACTTTTCCCGATGAAACGCCACCGCGCCGTCGCCGCCGCGACCGCCGATGACGGTAATTCGTACTTTATCTACAAACATAGAAATCCTCCTATCGTCGGATAAGTTGAAAGTTGACAGTTGAAAATTGAAAGTTATGATATCCGATTCGCAGGTCTGATAACCGTTTTCCGAAAAAATACCTTAACTTTCCACTTTCAACTTTCAATTTTACACGAAAAAAGCTGCCGCAGAACTGCGGCAGCTTTTTACTCAAATTACTGTGCAGCGTAAACGGAGCACTGTCTGCGATCCTTGCCCTTGCGCTCGAACTTGACAACACCGTCAACCAGAGCGAACAGAGTGTCGTCGGAGCCGATGCCGACGTTCACACCGGGATGGATGTGGGTGCCTCTCTGGCGGACCAGGATGTTGCCGGCCAGAACGAACTGACCATCAGCACGCTTGGCGCCCAGACGCTTGGCGTTGGAATCACGGCCGTTCTTGGTGGAACCGCCGCCCTTGTGGTGAGCGAAGAACTGAATACCAATCTTCAGCATGGTGTTACACCTCCAAAACTTCGATATAATCAGGATAGTCGTCCCGCATGCTCATGAGAGTGACCATCATGCCGGCGAGAACCGCCTGGACAGTGTCCTCTTCGTCGCAGGATGCGGGGAGGGTCAGAGTGATGCGAGCCTGCTCGTCCTTGACCCGGACCTTGGCCTTTGCGCCGCACACATCATTGATGGTGGCTTCGGCCATGGTAACAACCGCGGAAATGGCGGCGCACACGATATCCGTGCCTGCCTCGCCGTAACCGCTGTGACCGGAAACGGAGAATCCGGTGATTCTCTCGCCCTCGGTGAAAAATTCACATCTGGTCATAGCACCTATTACAGAGCGATCTTGACGATCTCGACCTTGGTGTAGGGCTGACGATGGCCCATCTTCTTCTTCTCGTTCTTCTTGGCCTTGTACTTGAAGACGGTGATCTTCTTGCCCTTGCCATTCTTGACGACCTTAGCCTCAACGGCTGCGCCCTCAACCACGGGAGCACCGATCTTGGAATTCTCGCCGTCCAGGACAGCCAGAACCTCCTCGAACTTGACGGTGGCGTTCTCCTCAGCGTTCAGCTTCTCAACGAACAGAACATCACCCTCAGCGACGGTGTACTGCTTACCGCCGGTAACGATAACTGCTTTCATGTTTTCACCTACTTTTTTTGTGTAGACTCGCTCTTGAGGCGCATGGAATGCATGACTTTTAGAGCCCCTTCAATGCGGCTCGAATATTTTAGCATGGCAAAAATCAAAAGTCAAGAACTTTTCACAGCTTTTTCTTGATATTTTTCAGTTTTTTTGATATACTCCATATGTATTTGGCATTCAAATTGGAGCATGGCGACTCGCCGCCATGCTCCAATATATCACCCCAGGAGGGATGTTTATGAAAACGAAATACTGGCTTCTCTGTTTTGCTCTGCTGGCGGTGATCTGTGCCTTGTTCACCCTCCCCCTGCTGGGCGGCGAAGCGGCTGAATATGCTGAGATTTACTCCGGCGGAACACTGATCAAAACCGTGGCCCTTTCCATTGATCAGGAATTCACCGTGGATGGCAGAAACACGGTGACGGTGAAGGACGGCAGGATCGCCGTGACCTGGGCAGAGTGTCCCGATCAGTACTGCGTCAAACGGGGCTTCCGCTCCTCCGGCGGCGATATTGTGTGCCTGCCCAACCGCCTGGTGATCCGGTTCGCAGGAGAACAGGAGATCGACGCCGTATCCTGATTCCCCGGAAAATTTTTCGAAAATCGCGAAAATAATGGTTGACAAATCCGGTACGCCGTTATATAATACATCTTGTTCCGGGAAAACCCGGAGCAAAATGGACGATTAGCTCAGCTGGCTAGAGCATCCGCTTGACGTGCGGAAGGTCATAGGTTCGAGTCCTATATCGTCCACCATAAAGAAAACCTGAACTTCGGTTCCGGTTTTTTCTTTGCTTAATGTTCCGGGAAAACCCGGGGCAAAATGGACGATTAGCTCAGCTGGCTAGAGCATCCGCTTGACGTGCGGAAGGTCATAGGTTCGAGTCCTATATCGTCCACCAAAAAACCTGAACCTCGGTTCGGGTTTTTTCTTTTTTGTCAAGCGGTAAATCGCTTGCAGTGGGTCAGGTCATAGGTTCGAGTCCTATATCGTCCACCACACTTCCGAAAAAACAATCAAAAACCGCGTCTGCCTCATCACATTTCAGCAGACGCGGTCATTCTTTTCACTGCTCCGAAGCAAATCCCTCTCTGCAGTAGATCACATCTTCCCTGCCGGTAGCCAGCTCTGTACGGTTAATCTTCAAAACAGTCAGCTTGGTCTGTCCCTTTCGGAAATCCCGATGATCCATCACAAAGGTGGAACGGGCAAAATAAGTAGCTCCGCCGTCAGAGGTATCTGTAAACAGAAACACAACCTGCGTTTTTTCATCCACCAGCAGATATCGCGCCCGAATTTCGGTGTAAAACGGACTCTTCCACCGGTCATACTGGTACACCTGGAACGGGCTGTTCAGCAGCTCCTCCAGCTGGGTTAATGCCTCCAGTTTCCGGCGAATGATCGGTTCGTAATTATCACTCTTGACAATCATGGATTCCTTAACAGTCCCCTTCAGCACCTTGCTAAGGGTCTGCTTCTGAGAAAACCGAACGGGCAGGACAATATCCTTCATGTGCGGAAATCCTGCCAGATGATAAAACTCACTGGCTTCAAAATCCAGCGAAATCGGATACAGCACACCACTTCTTCCACAAACAATATCATATTTATATCCCAGCAGATGATTCCAAACCATCGCTGCATCGTACAGAAGATCCATCTTTTTCTCTCCATGGTATGTATACGCAAAAAGACCTTGCTTCACACAGCAAGGTCTTTTTGAAAAGTGTTTTCGTTCGGCACAGCCTATTCAGGTTGAGGTAACACATAACCCTCGATTAAGCTCCACAAACAACTGCGTCCTGAAACAGCCGCTTGCTTCAACACTGCGATAGACACACTGGTTGCTATCTACCTATAGTATAAGCACAGCACCCGGTTTTGTCAAGGAATTTTTATAAAAAAATTCTACATTGTCCCCTCTCCGGGGAACAATCCCCCAATTCCGATCCACGAATTACTCAAACACAACCGGCACTGCTTTCAGCACCAGGGGGTTGATGTTCACCTCTGCCACATCGCCCACGGCACAGTCGCAGTCTGTAACATCGGCCACCAGGTTCACCATGCCCACATGGCCCAGAACCCGGCAGTTTTTGCCATTGATGGACACATACAGGGCCTTTTTCTGCAAAAACGCCTTCACATACCGGGCCACACCTCTCACGCAGTCGGACAGGCGCCACAGGTCGAAGCCCCGGTCTACGGCGAAGCCGTTGTGATAGCCGATGGGAATAACGGCGGTCCGGGTCTGGCGTCTGGCCTTCCAGCCTGCGCCGTAGCCCACGGTATGGCCTGCCGGAAGGGTCCGCAGCTCCTCCACCGTGGCCTGGCACTGGCCGATGACCTTCAGGCCCGTATTGCATCCCACAGTGACCCTGCCCAACAGGCCGGAGCCTACCCGGACGGCATCGCAGTGCATTTCGGGATACTTCAGAAAGGCGGAGGAATTGCAGCAGTGAACCATGCCCGGGTCAATGCCCCGTTCCTTCAGACCCTCCACCACCCGGGTGAAGGCGGCGAACTGGGCCTTGGTAGGCTCGGGCTCGGAGGAGTTGTAGAAATGGGTATAAATTCCGGCGAAGGTGATGCCGGGATAATCCCGGTACAGGGCCTCCAGCGCCTCCAGATCGCCGGGAAGGAAGCCGTACCGGCCCATACCCGTGTCAATCTTCACATGGGCCTGGACGGGCTTCTCCCACCCCAGGGCCGCAATGGCGGCGGCATCCGACCGGGAGCTTACAGTGACGATGGCTTCCAGCTCCAGAAGCTGGCGAAGGGTATCGGCCTCGGCGGTGGCGCTCATCATCAGAACAGGGCCGGTGAAGCCGCTGTCCCGGAGGGCCCGGACCTCTGCCACGTCCGTCACAGCGAAGTGGTCAATCCCCTGCCCTGCCAGCTCCCGGGCCATGTTCACCACGCCCAGACCGTAGCCGTCCCCCTTGATCACGCCCCAGACCGTCTTTCCGGCAGCCTTCTCCAGAATCAGACGGATGTTGTGATGCAGATCTTCTCTCTTTACAAGATAGCGTTTCATGGATGTACCTCTGTAAGTTGGAGTATATCTACGTCATTGCGAGCCAGTGCGCACACTGGCGTGGCAATCCCCTCTGGGTTTCCGGATGCTTTCGGGGATTGCCACGTCGCTACGCTCCTCGCAATGACAGAATCATTACTTCTTATTCTTCAGAATATACTTGATATGGGCGGCCTTATGGTATGCCTTGGTGGCCACCTTGATGGTGTTGTACCAGAAGCCGGAAATCACCAGGTCGAACTCTCCGATGAACTCCACCAGCTCGGAATTGAAGCCCTTTTTGAACTTATACAGGCCGTACAGGGGGTTATTCTCGTCCAGATCGCCGGAAACGCCGCGGAAATCGTAGATCCGGCACTTGTTCTCGATGGCCCAGCGGATCATCTCCCACTGGAGCAGGTAATTGGGCATGGTCTCACGCTTGACGTTGGAGCTGGCACCGTAGAGATACCAGACCTTGTCGCCGAAGTGGATGGCCAGGGTGCCGGCGATGGGCTGGCCCTCGCAGAAGGCCATGTACAGCCGGCAGTGCTCCCCCAGATTCTTCAGCATATTGGAGAAATACCGCTCGTCCCGGGTGACGAAATTGTCCCGGAGGCCGGTTTCCACCATGATCCGGGTGAACTCGGGAATCATCTCCTGACCGCAGACCCGCACCTCCACGCCCTTTTTCGGGCCGGTGCGGACCTTCCGCCGGTGGGACTGGGTGAAGGAAGCGATGACCTCCTCCTCGGTCTTGCCCTCCACGTCCAGGTGCATGACAAACCGGGGCTGGATGCCCTCGAAGTTCTTGCCCTCCTGCATGCACTTGAAGCCCAGCTTCTCAAGAGAGGCCTTGAAAGCGGTGTTGGTGACGGGAACGTAGGGGTCGATCTTGATGACGTAGCCCTTATGCTCCTTTGCCAGGGCCTTCGCGCCTTCCACAAGCTGGGCCAGGGTGTCGGTATCCTCCAGGTCGCAGACCGGGCCGCGGCAGATGTAGAGCATACTCACCGGGAACACAGGAGCCTTGCGGATCAGCACGCCGATGGAGCCACGGATTTTGCCGTCCTCCCCACGGACGACCACTGCCTGGAATTTCCAGGCGGATTTCTGCTTGCCCCACATATGGCTCTGGCAGAAATGGCCCTGGGGATGGGACTGGATGAACGCCTCATATTCGGGCATGGTTTTTTCGGTAATCAGTTCGTACATATATGTTCTCCCTTTCATTGGGTGGTCATTCTTTTGCAATTTATAGCATACCATAAATGCCCATAAGAAGCAAGGGCCAGTGTAAACTGTGAATTGATCGAAATTTTGTCCACAGCTTTGCGCAAAGCTGTGGATATTTTTCACAAAACATCTACCTCCCGTAGGGGTCGGCGTCCCCATAAACTGCAATTTCTCCACAGCCTTGCGCAAGGCTGTGGAAAAGTAAAGAAAAACCTCCCAAAAAGGGAGGTTTTCCACAGTATGCACAGATTACTTCAGGATCTTCAGCGCGCCGGTGGGGCAGGCGTAGGCACACTTCATGCAGTCCGCGCATTTGGCGATCTTTGCAGGATCACGGAACTCGGGCTTGATGACGGTGCCGAAGCCACGGCCAACCAGGCCCAGCAGGCCCTCGCCGGCAACCTCCTCACAGACACGGACGCACAGACCGCAGAGGATGCACTTACCCTCGTTGCGCTCGATACAGACCAGCTTCTGCTCAGAATTCTGCTGACGCTTGGCACCGGCAAACCGGCCGGGATTCACGGGATACAGGTTTGCGTGATGGACCAGGGAGCAGTCATGGAAATCATGGCAGCCGCACTCCAGGCAGCGCTTTGCCTCGGCTCTTGCCTGCTCGTCGGTGAAGCCGTTGATGACGGCATCGAAGTTGCCACGGCGGTAAGCAGGGTCCTTGCAGGACATCTCGGCACGGGCGATCTTCTCCCGGTCAGCGAACTCCTCGGCAGTGACCTTCCGCTCGGAGTAGTAGGGAGCCTTGACGGTCATATCCTGGCCGTTCAGGTAAGCATTGATGGCGTAGGCGGCGTCGTTGGCCTCGCCGATGGCGCGGACAGCGATGCTGGGGCCACGGTTGGTGGCATCGCCCACGGCGAACACGCCGGGAACGTTGGTGGTGCCGTTGTTCTCGGAAGCCTCGATGGTGCCCTTACGGGTCTGGGTCAGCTCCTCAAAGCCGGCCAGGTTGCACCGCTGACCGATGGCGGAGATGACGGTATCCACATCCAGGATCTCGAACTTGCCCTCCACGGGCACGGGGGAACGGCGGCCGGAAGCGTCGGGCTCGCCCAGCTCCATGACCTGGAGCTTGATCTTGCTGACCTTGCCGTTCTCGCCGATGATCTCGGCAGGATTGGTCAGCCACTTGAAGTTCACGCCCTCTTCCAGTGCCTCCTCGATCTCCAGATCCTCAGCAGGAGCCTCGGCACGGGTACGGCGGTAGATGACGTAGACGTTCTCCGCGCCCAGACGGACAGCGGTACGGCAGGCGTCCATGGCAACGTTGCCGCCGCCCACGACAGCCACGTTCTTGCCCAGGTCAGGACGCTCGCCCAGGTTGACCTGGCGCAGCACGTCGATGCCGCCCAGAACACCCTCCAGCTTGTCGCCCTCGCAGCCGATGTTGGTGGACTTCCAGGCACCAACGGCAACCAGAACGGCGTCGAACTGAGCCTTCAGAGTCTCCAGGGTCACATCGGAGCCGACCTTGATGTTGTTGATCATGGTCACGCCCAGAGCCTCGATGGCAGCCACTTCAGCGGCCAGAACTGCCTTGGGCAGACGGTACTCGGGGATGCCGTAGCGGAGCATACCGCCCATCTCGGGCATCATGTCCATGACGGTGACCTCATGGCCCAGGACAGCCAGCTGGTAAGCGGCAGTCAGACCGGCAGGGCCGCCGCCCACGATGCCGACCTTCTTGCCGGTAGCGGCAGCGACGGCAGACTTGTAGGGCTTCTCGGAGGCCAGGTCATTGTCAGCGGCAAAGGCCTTCAGATAAGCGATGGACAGGGGCTGCTCCACCAGAGCGCGGCGGCACTTGTCCTCACAGGGATGGGGGCAGACACGGCCGATGGAGGCAGGCAGGGGGATCTTCTCCTTGATGATCTTGACAGCCTCGTGGTCATCGCCGTTTGCGATGGCCTTGACGTAGCCCTGAACATCGGTGTGGGCAGGGCAGTTCAGGCCGCAGGGGCCCTTGCAGTCGCCGTCGTGATCGGACATGAGCAGCTCCAGAGCCACCTTCCGGGCCTGGACGACTCTTGCGGACTCGGTGTTGATGTCCATGCCGTCGGCAGCCAGGGTGGAGCAGGAACGCATCAGCTTGGGCATATTCTTGCCTTCGACGACGCAGACACCGCAGGCGCCGTAGTGCTTGACAGTGGCCAGGTGGCACAGGGTGGGCACGAAGATGCCGTTGGCCTGGGCGACCTCCAGAATGGTCTGGCCCTTGGTGCCAACGCACTCCTTGCCGTTGATAATCAGTTTGATTTCAGACATTTCAGGTACCTCCTTATTCCACGCACACGGCACCCTTGCGGCAGGAGTTGATACAGGCGCCGCAGCGGATACAGACGTTGGGATCGATGGAATAGGTCTTCTTCAGCTCGCCGGTGATGGCGCCCACGGGGCACTTCTTGGCACACAGGGAGCAGCCGATGCACTTCTCGGGATCGATGGAGTAGGTCAGCAGGGCAACGCACTCCTTGGCAGGGCACTTCTTGTCCCGGATGTGGGCATCGTACTCGTGACGGAAATAACGGATGGTGGTCAGAACGGGGTTGGGAGCGGTCTGGCCCAGGCCGCAGAGCGCGCCGTCCTTGATGGTGGTGCACAGCTCTTCCAGCAGCTCCACGTCGCCTTCCTTGCCCTCGCCCTTGACGATGCGGTCCAGGATCTCGGACAGACGCTTGGTGCCGATGCGGCAGTGGACGCACTTGCCGCAGGACTCCTTGGTGGTGAACTCCAGGAAGAACTTGGCGATGCCCACCATACAGGTGGTCTCGTCCATGACGACCATACCGCCGGAGCCCATGATGGCGCCGGTTGCGCCCAGGGCGCGGTAGTCAATGATGGTATCCAGCAGGTGGGCAGGGATACAGCCGCCGGAGGGGCCGCCCATCTGGACAGCCTTGAACTCGTGGCCGTCACGGATGCCGCCTGCGATATCGAAAATCACGTCCCGCAGGGTCTTGCCCATGGGGATTTCCACCAGACCGGAGCGCTTGACCTTGCCGGTGACGGCAAAGACCTTGGTGCCCTTGGAGTTCTCGGTGCCCATGGCAGCGAAGGCAGCGCCGCCGTTGTTGATGATCCATGCGATGTTGGCGAAGGTCTCAACGTTGTTGATGTTGGAGGGCTTCAGCCAGTAACCGGCCTGTGCAGGGAAGGGAGGCTTCAGACGGGGCATACCGCGGTTGCCTTCCAGGGACTCGATCAGAGCGGTCTCCTCGCCGCAGACGAAGGCGCCTGCGCCGGCCTTGATGCGCATCTTGCAGCTGAAGCCGGTGCCCAGGATGTTCTCACCCAGGTAGCCCTTTGCCTCGGCCTGCTTAATGGCGTTGGTCAGACGGACGATGGCCAGGGGGTACTCGGCACGGACGTAAACCACGGCTTCCTTCGCGCCGATGGCGTATGCTCCGATGAGCATACCCTCGATCAGGTTGTGGGGGTCGGACTCGATGACGGCACGGTCCATGAAGGCACCGGGGTCGCCCTCGTCGGCGTTGCAGATCAGATACTTCTCATCGCCGGGGCTCTGACGGGCAGCGTTCCACTTGAACCAGGTGGGGAAGCCTGCGCCGCCGCGGCCGCCCAGGCCGGAGATCTTGATCTGCTCGATGACGTCCTCAGGGCTCATGGTCTTCAGAACCTTCTCCAGAGCCTGGTAGCCGTCATCGGCGGTGTATGCGTCGATTTCGTCGGGATTGATGATGCCGCAGTGCCGCAGGGCAATACGGGTCTGCTTGGACAGGAACTGAGCGTCCTCATCCTTGATGACGATGTCATTCAGCAGGGCAAAGTCGCCGGTCTCGGCGGCCTTGACGATGGTGTCAGCATGGTCGGGAGTCACCTGGACGCAGCGGTAGAGCTTGCCGTCGGGAGCGTAAACGTCCACGATGGGCTCCAGGTAGCAGATGCCGATACAGCCGGTGATGGAAAGCTCGGCAGGAATGGAGGCATTCAGCTTGGCCTCCAGAGCGGAATACACCGCGCCTGCGCCGGCAGCCAGGCCGCAGGAGCCCTGGCCAACAACGATTCTGGTATTCATTTACTTGCCCTCCTTCTCACGGATATCCCGCAGGATCTTCTTGACCTTGTCGGGAGTCAGGGAGCCATAGGTATCCTCGTTGATCATCATAACAGGTGCCAGGGAGCAGCAGCCCAGGCAGGACACCAGGCTCAGGGAGAACAGGCCGTCAGCGGTGGTCTGATTGTCACCGATGCCCAGCTCCTCCTGCACAGCCTCAATGATCCGCTCCGCGCCGTTGACATAGCAGGCGGTACCCTTGCAGATCATGATCAGGTACTTGCCCACAGCCTGGAAGCGGAACTGGGAATAGAAGGTCGCAACGCCCAGAACCTTGGCAGGGGTGGAGCCGGTACGCTCGGCAATGTGGTAAACTGCATCGATGGGGATGTAGCCATAGATCTCCTGCGTCTTTTGCAGAATGGTGATCAGGCTGCCCTTGACATTGGCATAGCTGGCCAGAACGTCCTCAAGCAGAGCAAGATCCACACTCTCGTGATTGCAGCACATCAAGATTCACTCCTTATCGTTTTTGAATTTGCATTTCCATAATTTGGCTCAATATAGGCCAATTTCCATTATAACAAAAGATATAAAAATATCAATTGGAAATTTCGCAAAATCCCCGTTCTTTCCCAGTAATATTTCCAACAAAACCAACATAATTTCCAGGGAAGGGGGCTGAACCTATGGAAAAACTGGACATCTTCATCATCATCTTCGCCATTGCCCTGGCGCTTGCCCTGCTGCTGGCAGGATTTGGAGGCGCGGTGCTGGAAACGGGAAGCTGGGGGCTGAGCTTCGGCATCACCGGCCAGACCCCGGCCGGAAACGCCACGAAGGAGGAGCTTGCCCGGTACGGCGGCGCCTATGTGGGGGACGAGGGGGAGCAGGTGCTGTATCTGACCTTCGATGCCGGCTACGAAAACGGCTTCACCCCGGCCATTCTGGACACCCTGAAAAAGCACCAGGTCCCGGCGGCCTTTTTCCTGGTGGGCCATTATCTGAAGGAGAATCCGGATCTGGTCCGCCGGATGGTTTCCGAGGGCCACACCGTGGGCAACCACACCATGCACCACCCGGACATGAGCAAAATTACGGATTTTGAAAGCTTTTCCAAAGAGCTCCAGGAGCTGGAGGGGCTGTACCGGGAAATCACCGGAGCCGAAATGCCGAAATTCTACCGTCCGCCCCAGGGAATCTACTCCCAGGAAAATCTGGAAATGGCCCAGAAGCTGGGCTACAAAACCGTATTCTGGAGCCTGGCCTACGCCGACTGGGACAATGAAAACCAGCCCAGCCCGGAAACCGCCATGGAAAAGCTGACCGGGAGAGTCCACAACGGCGCCGTGATCCTGCTCCACTCCACCTCCAAGACCAACGCCCAGGTTCTGGATCAGCTGATCACCCGATGGAAGGAAATGGGCTACCGGTTTGGAACACTGGAGGAGCTGGTTTCGTAAATGAAATTGGAGTTTGGCAAGGTGTTTCGATGATACCGTAGGGGCGACCATTGGTCGCCCGGCCTTCCCCAAAGGGGAAGGTGGCACGGCGGAACGCCGTGACGGATGAGGTGAAAAACCTTCCGTTTTTCTGTGTGCTTCTGCGCAATGGTACGTTTTTTACCTCACCCGTCTTTTCAAAATCCATTGCATTTTGAAAATCCACCCTCCCCAAAGGGGAGGGCATCGGGCGTGCAATGCACGCCCCTACGGGGATATCCCGGTACCTCTGCAAACTCCAATTGTCAGAGCTGCCGTTGTCGAGCGTGGTGCTCCGCGCAGCGAATCCAAAATTCCAATGAGTGCCGGTGGCAATCATACCGATACAAATTGAACTCGCAGGACAGCTACACACGCACAAACGCACGAATCGCCCGTGGGGGCGTCCCCACAAACTCCAACTTGACCACCAACGCGAAAAAGCACCGCCCATTCCGGACGGTGCTTTTTCGCGTATTCAGAAATAATAGCCTGCGTTCAGCAGCCGCATGAGGGCGGTGTTGGCCTCCTCGTCGGAGAACAGGGCGCCGAAGCGCTTGTCCACCGCCAGGGCTTCCAGGGAAAGCTCCAGATGGTGCTTGTCGGCAAGGATCAGGAAGCCGTCGGACTCCCGGTGGCCCTGGAGCGCGCGGTGGGCGGTTTTCATGGCATCCTCTGCCGCCATCGGCCGCAGCCGCACCCCCATCCGGGCCGCAGTCTCCCGGGCAGAAAGCCAGGCTTCAATAAATTTTTGTTCCATGTTATTCCTCCGTATAGAAGCAATCCTTCTCCCAAAGAGCCGGATTCGCATCAATATACTGCCAGATCATCTGATAATCCCGTTCTCCACGGATCACATGGTCGTGATAAGAACGCTGCCATATATTCTCTCCGAATACCTTGTTGCACATTCGCTTTAAGGTAGACAAATAGCTTGGAATCACCGCATTCGTAGGGGACGGCGTCCTCGACGTCCCGCCTGTACGATGTTCCGGGTCTGAAATACCGATGAGCAAATGGATATGATTTGGCATGACCACATATTTCTCTGCCTGCACATTGGTGTAAACCTGATTCATTTCACGAATCTGTGCATCCACAATACGTCCATATCCCGTCAGGTGGTTCTGCGGGGCGTCGAGGACGCCGCCCCCTACGATCTGAGATAACAGACATTTCCGATTTTTCGTGCAGACCGTAATGAAATACGCCCCATTCTGGCTGTAATCGTACTTTTTGATCCGATTATCTTTTCTGACCGGCAGTTCCTGTTTCATTTCAGCTTCTTCCACTCCCCAACCGCCAGTTCGTCGCAGCGGTTATTCTTGGGGTTGGAAGCGTGGCCCTTGACCCAGTGGTAGTGGAGCTCGTGGCGCATGGTGAGCTTCAGCAGGGTGTCCCAGAGGTCGGGGTTCAGGGCCGGCTTTTTGTCGGACTTGATCCAGTTCCGCTTTTTCCAGCCCCAGGCCCAGCCCTTTTCCAGGGCGTCGATGACGTATTTGGAGTCGGAGTACAGCTCAACCACACAGGGCTCCTTCAGGGCCTCCAGGGCCCGGATCACGGCGGTGAGCTCCATCCGGTTGTTGGTGGTGTTGGCCTCTCCCCCGGACAGCTCCTTTTCGATGCCGTTGTACTCAAGGATCGCACCCCAGCCCCCGGGGCCGGGGTTGCCGGAGCAGGCACCGTCGGTGTAGATGGTTACGGTTTTCACTTGGTCATTTTCTCCCAGATCCCAGGGGTCTGTTCTCCCGGTTCGGGCAGATTGGCGTCCACTGTTTCGGACTGCTGTTTGCCCTGGCCGCCCATGCCGTGATACAGGCCCTGTTCCGGGTCATGGCCCATGCCCCGCATCAGCGTGGTATAGTGCATGGCCACGGCACACAGGCCGATCAGCAGCAGGATCAGTCCCGGCAGGATCTTGCCCAGCACCATCAGCAGCATACCTGCCGCCATATCGATCATACCCAGCGTTCCCAGCTTGATTTTTTTCACGGTTTATTCCTCCTTGTCCATCCGGCAGAGGATGACCTGAAACACGGAGGCCGCCGCACTGCCCAGCAGGCCCAGTCCAACAAAATACAGCACCAGTGCCCACAGGCTGCCCGAAAGCAGCAGCAGCGTTCCTGCCAGCAGGCACAAGCCGCCCAAAAGGGTCACGCGACCTTGCTTCATCAGGCTTCCTCCTCTTCCACCTTGGCGATGCGCTCCACGCTCACCACCTGGTTGCCCTCCTCGATGCGCATGACGATGACGCCCTGGACATCGCGCTTATACACGTTGATGGAGGAAGCAGGGATGCGGATGATCACGCCGCCGTTTTCGATCAGCATGACATCGTCGTCCTCGCCCACCACACGGCAGCCGGCAACGATGCCGGTCTTTTCGGTGATGTTGTAGTTCTTCAGACCCTTGCCGCCCCGCATCTGGGGGATCTTCTCCCCGTCGGGGCCGGTGCGCAGGTATTCACTCAGCTCCGTGCGCTTGCCGTAGCCCTTCTGGGTCACGGTCAGCAGGCACTTGCCCTCCTCTGCCTTCTCCGCGCCCACCACGTAGTCGTCCAGGCTCAGAGCGATGCCCCTCACGCCGGTGGCATCTCTGCCCATGGGACGGGCGTCGGTTTCGGCAAAGCAGATGCTCATGCCCTGGGCGGTGGCAATGAGGATATTGTCAGAGCCATTGGTGCGGATCACGTTGATCAGGTGATCCCCCTCCTCCAGGGTCAGGGCACGGATGCCGCCCTTGCGGTTGGTTTTCAGAGCGATGAACTCCATGCGCTTGATGGTACCCTTCCGGGTGACCATCATCAGGTATTCATCCTCCCGGAACTCCCGGGTAGTAACCACGGCAGTAACCTGCTCCCCGGGCTCCAGGGGCAGGATGTTGACCATGGCGGTGCCTCTTGCGGTACGGCCGGCCTCGGGAATCTGGTAGCCCTTCCGGTGGTGGACTCTGCCGTTATCCGTGAAGAAGAGCATATGGTCATGGGTGGAGGCCACGAAGATATTCTTGACGAAGTCCTCCTCCTTCAGATTCTGGGCGCTGACACCTCTGCCGCCTCTACTCTGGGTGCGGTAGGTGTCCACGGGCATCCGCTTCACATAGCCCTGGTTGGACAGGGAGAATACGCACTGCTCCTCCTCAATGAGATCCTCAATGTCGATCTCGTCCTCCACATCCTGGATCTCGGTCCGGCGGTCATCGCCGAACTTGTCCCGGATGGCGATCAGCTCGTCTCTCAGCACGCCCTTGAGCTTCTCGGGGTTTTCAAGCAGAGAGATGAAATAGCAGATCCGCTCCTGAAGCTCGTCGAACTCTGCCTGGAGCTTTTCCCGGTCAAGGCCCTGGAGGGCCTTCAGCCGCATATCCAGAATGGCCTGGGCCTGGATCTCGTCCAGAGCGAACCGCTCCATCAGGGCTTCCTTGGCGTCGTCATAGCGGCTGCGGATGATGCGGATCACTTCGTCAATGTTGTCCTGGGCGATGAGCAGGCCTTTCAGCAGATGGGCACGCTCCCGGGCCTTGCGCAGGTCGAACTCGGTGCGCCGGGTCAGCACGTCGATCTGGTGGGCCAGATACTCGTCGATGATCTGCCGCAGGGACAGGATTCTGGGCTGCTTCTGGTCATCCACCAGGGCCAGCATGATGATGCCGAAGGTGGACTGAAGGGCGGTCTGCTTGAACAGGTTGTTCAGCACCACCTGGGGGTTGGCGTCCTTCTTCAGCTCGATGACGATGCGCATACCGATCCGGTCAGACTCGTCCCGGAGGTCAGAAATGCCGTCCAGCTTCTTGTCCCGGACCTGCTCGGCGATCTTGCGCACCAGCTCGGACTTGTTCACCTGGTAGGGCAGCTCGGTGACGATGATCCGCACCCGGTCCTTGCCGAATTCCTCAAATTCCGTTCTTGCCCGGACGATCATCTTGCCCCGGCCGGTGGCATAGGCGGCCCGGATGCCGGAGCGGCCCATGATGATGCCGCCGGTGGGGAAATCGGGGCCGGTGATGTGCTCCATCAGGTCGGCCATATCGGCCTCGGGATCATCCAGCACGCAGACGCAGGCGTTGATGACCTCGGTGAGATTGTGGGGGGGAATGTTGGTGGCCATGCCAACAGCGATGCCGTTGGTGCCGTTGACCAGCAGGTTCGGGAACCGGCTGGGCAGAACCCGGGGTTCTTTCTTGCTCTCGTCAAAGTTCGGGTCCCAGTTGACGGTATCCTTGTCGATGTCCCGGAGCATCTCGTTGGAGAGCTTGGAAAGACGGGCCTCGGTGTATCGGTAGGCAGCGGCAGGGTCGCCGTCCACGGAGCCGAAGTTACCCTGGCCGTCCACCAGCATATAGCGCATGGAGAAGTCCTGGGCCAGACGCACCATGGCATCATACACGGAAGCGTCGCCGTGGGGATGGTAGGAACCCAGCACCGCGCCCACGGTGGTTGCGGATTTTTTATACTTTTTGTCAGAGGTCAGGCCGTCCTCGTACATGGTGTACAGAATCCGGCGGTGGACGGGCTTCAGACCGTCACGAACGTCCGGCAGGGCACGGCCCACGATGACGCTCATGGCGTACTCGATGTAGGATTTCTCCATCTCGTCCACCAGATTGCTCTCGGTGATGTGCTGATCCGGGAACAGAATGTCCTCGGGCTTGTAGTTACGATTATGCTTTGCCAATTTGCGTCACCTCCTCAGAAATCAATATTGATGGCGTATTTCGCGTTGCGCTCGATCCATTCCTTCCGGGGCTCCACCTGTTCGCCCATGAGGACGGTGAAGATCTCGTCGGCCCGGATGGCGTCCTCCAGGGTGATCCGGCGCAGGGTACGGCGCTCCGGGTCCATGGTGGTTTCCCAAAGCTCTTCCTTGTTCATCTCACCAAGGCCCTTGTAGCGCTGGATGTCGATCTTGACGTTGCTGTCGCCCCGCATCTCGGCGGAAACGGCATCACGCTCCTCGTCGGAGTAGGCCACTCTGGTTTTCTTGCCACGGGTCAGCTTGTACAGGGGCGGCACGGCGGAGTAAACAAAGCCATGCTCAATCAGAGGCCGCATATACCGGAAGAAGAAGGTCAGAAGCAGGGTGCGGATATGAGCGCCGTCCACGTCCGCATCGGACATGATGATGATCTTGTGGTAGCGGAGCTTGTTCAGGTCGAAATCCTCACCGATGCCGCCGCCCAGGGCCTGGATCAGGGGGGACAGCTTGTCATTGCCGTAGATCCGGTCCACTCTTGCCTTCTCCACGTTCAGCATTTTGCCCCACATGGGCAGAATGGCCTGGAACCGGGAATCTCTGCCCTGGTTGGCAGAGCCGGCTGCGGAGTCACCCTCGACGATGTAAATTTCGCAGAGGGCAGGGTCACGCTCGTTGCAGTCCTTCAGCTTGTCGGGCATACCGCCGGACTCCAGGCCGGTCTTTCTCCGGGCGTTGTCCCGGGCCTTCCGGGCGGCTTCCCGGGCACGGTTGGCCATCATGGCCTTCTCCAGGATGATCTTGGCGGTGGCCGGATGCTCCTCAAAGTAGGTGGCAAGCTGCTCCGTCACAATCTGGTCAACCAATGTGCGGATGTAGGCGTTGCCCAGCTTGGCCTTGGTCTGGCCCTCGAACTGGGCGTCAGTGAGCTTCACGGAGATGATGGCGGTGATGCCCTCCCGGCAATCCTCGCCGGAAACCTTGTCATCGCCCTTGATGATGCCGTTTTTCATGCCGTAGGCGTTGAGCACACGGGTCAGCGCGGTCTTGAAGCCGGTTTCGTGCATACCGCCCTCGGGGGTGCGGACATCGTTGGCGAAGGACAGCAGATTTTCCTGATAGCCGTCATTGTACTGGATGGCAACCTCGGCAGAGGCGTCGCCCTTCGTGCCGTGCATATAGATCACATCATTGTGGATGACGGTCTTGTGCTTGTTCTTCCAGGAAGCGAATTCCCGGATGCCGCCGGCGTAGCACATGGTCTTGGAAACCGGCTCCTCCCCCCGGGCATCGGTGATCTGGATGGAAAGGCCCGCGTTCAGGAAGGCCTCCTCACGCATCCGGTCCCGGAGAATCTCGTAGTCATACTCCAGGGTGTCGAACATCTCGGGGTCGGGCTGGAAGGTGACCTCAGTGCCGGTTTTGTCGGTCTTTCCCACGATGGTCATTTCCTGGGTGATGGTGCCCCGGGAAAACTTCATCTCGTAGATATTGCCGTTCTTGTGAACCCGGACCCGGAGCCACTGGCTCAGGGCGTTGACCACGGAGGCGCCCACGCCGTGGAGGCCGCCGGAGACCTTATAGCCGCCGCCGCCGAACTTGCCGCCGGCATGGAGGACAGTGTAAACAACCTCCAGGGCAGGCCGTCCGGTCTGGGGCTGGATGTCCACAGGGATGCCGCGGCCGTCGTCGGTGACGGTGATGGAATCCCCGGGGTTGATGGTCACGGTGATATGCTTGCAGTAGCCTGCAAGCGCTTCGTCAATGGCGTTGTCCACAATCTCGTACACCAGATGGTGCAGACCGGAAGCGGAGGTGGAGCCGATGTACATACCCGGCCGCATCCGAACCGCCTCCAGACCCTCCAGAACCTGGATCTGGGAACCGCCATATTCTTCGGTTACTTTCATTTCGTCAGACATTTTTGTCCTCCTTCAATGATCAAAAAATCTCATTTGTAGGGGCTGGCGTCCCCGACGTCATGCCCTCCCCAAAGGGGAAGGCTTTGCCGCTTCCGCGGCACGGGGCGTCGGGGACGCCGCCCCCTACAATTCACGGTGTCAAACAATTTTTCCCTTGCTGATCTGGATGGTCTGTCCAAGCTTTGTAAACCTTCCCGGCTCGCAGCAGGTGATGAACACCTGGCCCGAGGTGATCTGGTTCAGCACGAAATCCTGCCGTCCCGGATCAAGCTCCGACAGCACATCGTCCAGAAGCAAAACCGGCTCCTCCCCCAGCTCTCGTCTGGCAAGCTCCCGCTGGGCAAGCTTCAGAGAAATGGCGGCGGTCCGGGTCTGGCCCTGGGAGCCGTAGGTTTTCACGGACAGGCCGTTTAAGGTCACATCGAAATCGTCCTTGTGGGGGCCGGTCAGGCACTGGCCGGATTCCAGCTCCGCCCGGGCGTGGCTTTCCATGTGATTTTGCAGGTCTTCCGTCAGTTTTGCCACACTGGCGAAGGGATCCTCCACCGTGGAAACGGTGTGGTAGGCAAGCCGGAATTCCTCGGCACCGCCGGAAAACTGTCCGTGGTACACGGACGCCGCTTTTCCAAGGCCCTCATAGAATCTGGCCCGGTAGGAGATCAGCAAAGCCCCCACCTGGCAAAGACGCAGGTTGTAATCCGGCAAAATTTCAAGGAGTGCAGGATGGTCGAACCGATCCTTCAGAATCCGGCTTTTCTGATCCAGCAGCCGGTTGTATTCCGCCAGGGCCGCGTCATAATTGGGCCGGAGCTGGCACAGGGCCGAATCTCCCAGCCGCCGCCGGGCAGATGCCCCGGCTTTCAGCACCATCAGATCCTCCGGGCAGAACAGCACGGTGTTGAGCACGCCGCTCAGCTCCCCGGCGGATTTCTTTTTCACCCCATTGCGCCAGAGCTGCCGGGGCCTGCCGGGAAAAATCACCGAGCGCAGGGTCTGAATTCTGTCCTGGCTTTCCACCCTGGCGTTCAGATCGGCAAAATCCGAGCCGAACCGGATCAGCTCCCCGGATTTCTGAGTCCGCCAGCTTTTTCCGGAGCCAAGATATACGATGGCCTCCAGCAGATTGGTCTTGCCCTGGGCGTTGTCGCCCACAATCAGATTCACCCCCGGGGCCGCTTCAAAGGACAGCTCCTCATAATTCCGGAACCCGGAAAGGGATAATTCACACAGGCGCATGAACGGTGATCAGATAGGTCTGGCCCATGAATTCAAACCGGTCGCCGGGATAGAGCTTCTTGCCCCGCATGGTGCAGACTTCGCCGTTGACCTTGGCTTCGCCCTCCTGGATCAGCATTTTTGCCTGGCCGCCGGTGGGCACCGCGTTTGCCAGCTTCAGCGCGGATTCCAGCTTGATGAATTCGGTGCCGATCATCACCGGAATCTCCGGGGACTCGCCACGCTTTTTCACAACAACTCGCATATTTTATCTCCTATTGTCAAACACAACGTATCCATTTGTAGGGGACGGCCTCCCGGACGTCCCGCTGCCGCGTAAGCGGCAATCCGTAATTGCCGAACGGGGCGTCGAGGACGCCGCCCCCTACAATATTTTTTCAATCAGCCCTTCAGTCTGACGGGCAGCACCATATAGGCAAAATCCTGCTTGTCATCCACAGGGGTCAGCACGATGGGGCTCAGACCGTTGGTCAGCTCCAGGCAGACCTCCTCACTGGGGACGGCCTTCAGGGCATCGGCCAGATATCTTACATTGAAGCCGATTTCCAGATCCTTGCCGTCGCCGGCGATGGCGCACTGATCCTCAGCCGCGCCGATGGTGGTGGAGGTCCGCAGCAGCAGCACCTGGTCAGAGAACACGCAGCGTACCGGGCTCTTGAATTTTTCGGAAACGATCAGACCCACACGCTCGATGGAGCTGGCCAGATCGGATACATGGGCCACCAGCTTGATGGGGCAGCCGGTGGGAACCACCTTTTTCCAGTCCAGGAAATCACCGTCCAGCAGACGGCAGACCAGAGTGGCCGTGCCGATCTGGAACAGAATGTGCCGGGTGCCCAGGGTGAAGGAGGCGTTTTCCTCGGTGTCGGTGAGGATTTTTTCCACTTCCTTCAGGGCAGGGGCAGGAACCACAAAGGCAAGGGTCCGGCCGGTGCTGATTTCGGGATGGAAGGTCCGCCGGGCCAGACGGAAGCCGTCCACAGCAATGGCGGAAATGGACTTGTCCTCTACCTCAAACCGCACGCCGGTGTGGATGGGCCGGGCCTGGTTCTCGGAAACAGAGAAAATGGTGCCGGAAATCAGATTCTTCAGAGCGTTCTGGGGAATCTGCACGCCCCGGCCCTCGCCCACGTCGGGCAGCTCCGGATAATCGTCGGCGGATTCGGCGGCAATGTTGAAGGAAGCGAAGCCGGCCCGGATGGAAACCTTATAATTGTCGTCCACCACCACGGTAACGGGGCCCTCGGGGAGCCGGCGGACGATATCGCCGAAGAGCTTGGCAGGCAAAATGCATTCGCCGGGGTCAGCCACATCGGCAGGAATCTGATAGGTGATGGCGGTTTCCATGTTGTAGCCGGTGAGGCTCAGCCCCATGCCGGCCCGGCAGAGGATGCCCTCGATGACGGAAAGACTGGACTTCTGAGCCACAGTCCGGCTGGCAATGCTCAGTCCGGAAACCAGTACACTTTTTTCACAGGTGAAGCGCATGAGCAAACTCCTTCTTTGTAAAAGATAAAGAAAATATATAAACAGAAAGAATAAGGGTAGTAGTAGCAGCAGTAGGGACAACTTATGTGGATAACTCCCAAAAGCCCTGCTGTCCCAACGGTTTTTTCTCCACAGCCCCTGCTGTGGAAATCCAAAACTTATCCACAGGTTGGTGACGAAGCTGTGTGCAGAAAATTTGTCCACAGATTCCATCCCGTGGATTCCACAGCAGCCTGTGGATAAATTTCAGGGCAAAATCAACCCTTGGTGGGAGCGTAAAGTTGAAAATTGAAAGTGAAAAGTGAAGGTGTCCCTTCGGGACAATTCTGAAATGATATGCGGAGCAAATGCAATCAATTTCAACTGTCCACTTTACACTTTCAACTTGACGCAGGCAATGCCTGCGTCAAAGGCAGGAATTGATATTTGCGGTAATATCCCGGATGTTGTCCTGGAGGGTGGTATTGCCGCTCTTCAGGGCGGTTTCCACCTTGCGGATGGAGTGGATGACCGTCGTGTGGTCCCGGGCGAATTCCCGGCCGATGTCCGGCAGGCTCAGATTGGTGAGCTGACGGATCAGATACATGGCAAGCTGCCGGGCCTCGGCGGTGCCCTTGTTCTTCTTGCTGCCGCGCAGAACGATTTCGTCGATGGAGTAGAACTTGCAGACCTGGCTGATGATCAGACTGGGGGTGGGCAGGGCGTTGCCCTCGGCCTTGAACATATCGCTGATGGCACGCTGAACATTGGGCAGATCCAGGGGCATCTGGGAAAGATTGTGGTAGGCCATGATCTTCTTCACGGTGCCCTCAATCTGCCGGACGTTGTTGGTGATGTTGATGGCGATGTAGTTGCACACCTCGTTGTCAAGATCCAGGGAAAGGGACCGGGCCTTGTTCTTGATGATGGCCATTCTGGTCTCATAATCCGGGGGCTGAATGTCGGCAAGCAGGCCCCACTCGAACCGGGACTTCAGCCGGTCCTCCAGGGTGGACATATCGCTGGGCCTCCGGTCGGAGGTCATGACGATCTGCTTTCCGGATTCGTAAAGCTTGTTGAAGGTATGGAAGAATTCCTCCTGGGTGGATTCCTTGCCGGCGATGAACTGAACGTCGTCGATGAGGAACAGGTCAGATTCCCGGTATTTGGTGCGGAATTCGGCGTTTCGGCCGTTTCTCAGGGCTTCGATCAGCTCAATGGTGAACTGGTCGCCCTTGATGTAGACGATTTTCGCGTCGGGATTGTCCCGGCGGATGTCGTTGGCGATGGCGTAGAGCAGATGGGTCTTGCCCACGCCGGGAGGGCCGTAGATGAACAGGGGGTTGTAGACCGTGCCGGGGTTGTTGCTGACGGCGATGGCCGCGGAATGGGCGAACCGGTTGGAGGGGCCGACCACGAAGTTTTCAAAGGAAAACTGGGGGGCAAAGTCCATTTTGGTGTTGCTCTTGCCTCTGGAGCGGTAGTTTTTCAGCTCTTCCTCGTCAAAAACGATGAGCTTGGCGTTGGAGTTGAAGATTTCCTTCAGCGCGTTCTGGATGTAGTCCGTGCAGCGCTTGCGGATGATGTCCCGGCGGAAGTCGGAGGGGGAGTAGATGATCAGATTTTCATCGTTGAGCTCCACCACCTCGGCGTCATCGAACCAGCTGGAGATGGTCACGGCGCCAAGCTGATCCTCCAGGTGGATCAGCACCTTTGCCCAGACATAGGCGGAAGAATACATACGAAGCGGCTCCTTTCATATCTGTCTGTATTGCATCGGGCATGGAAAGCCCGAAAAACGGGCATAAAAATACACAATAAGTTTAACACAATTGAGGATAAAAAACAAGAGTATTTTGACAGATACTATTTAATAAAAACAAGGCCCAAAAAATCCAACAAATTGTGCATCTCACGCCAGCGGAAAGACGGAGGGGTGAATTTGATTTAATTGGGCTGCTGGATATTCCTCTGTAGGGCGGAGGCACGCCTCCGCCGACCTTGTTACGGTTTCCATAATGGACGGATAACTGCAGATACCAACCGCCTTGTCATAAAACCGACCCTGCTGCAAGGCGAACGGCGGCCGGAAAGGGCATGTAGGGGACGGGTTTCCCGTCCCCTGCGAAGCAAGACAGCTCGATAAACTCCGATGAACAATGCACTATGTCACCGGGGACTCCTGCAATCTCCCGGGAAAAACAGAAAAACCGGAGCGGCCTTTGCCGCTCCGGTTCTGGGGAATGTTCCACGTGAAACATGGTTTTTTCGGGAGAACGCTCTGCTTCTCCGGGAGAATATGGACGCTGGCCACCCGGACCCGTTGTCCGCCAGGGGGGCCGCTGACATAGCTGCCCCGGAAAAATTCCCCGGCAGACAGGCCAGGATCAGCAGAACGCTGCCGTGACAGGCTTCAGCTTTCCTTCTTTGCTTTCAGGAGGATCAGTACGCAGAAAGCATATCAAAAAAACCGGTGGGCAAACTGAACCGCCCCTTGTCAAGTAGACCAGAGAAATAATAAAAAATATATACACTAAGCATGCTCGTAGATTTTCGAATCTGCGAGCATACTTTGTTAGAACGGCAGTTCTTCGGCAGGATCCGTGTGTCCACTGAGTCTGACCAGGATCATCGGTTCGCTCGGAGCCGTGTCGTAAGCATATGTACATTCTTTCATAGCTGCTTCATCTTCCACAATGCGCAGTGCATGGATAAAATCCAATGGGCAACCATCTTCATTGCAAAGATACCAACCGTTGTCATAAGGACTGTGACCGGCCAGGACCCATTGGCGCAGCTCTCTGCGTTCCTCAATACACATATCTGTTGCTTTCTCATAATCCTGAAGCTGAGCCGACAAAATGTTCCTTAATTCAGCAGAAATGTTTCTATGAAATCGCATAATTGATACTCCTCTCATTAGCTGGTTTATGCTGCATAGCGGGCTTTGTACTTCTGGATTCGCTTATTGACGGGAATTGGATACTGCGTCGGTGTTCCGGCATTCAGAGCTTCGGCACGAACCTCTGCTGGGGTCTTACCGCCAAAGCGACTCTGTATCCGCTCTGTTGTGTAGAAATTCATATAGTCCGCTATGGCATTGCAAAGAGAAGCTTCGTCTGTAAACGTATTCAGATAATACATTTCACTCTTTACGATGCCCCAGAAGTTCTCTGTAGGTCCGTTATCAATACAACGACCTACTCTAGACATGGATTGCACCATTTCCTGCTTTTGCAGCTTGCTCTGGAATACTTTGCTGGTGTACTGAAAACCTCTGTCACTATGGAAAATGGGCTTTGCATCCGGATTATTACGGATTGCATCTTCAAAGGTATCCAGTACCAGCTTGTTATCATTTCTTTTGCTGAGAACCCATGCCACCGGAGATAAATCATACAGATCAAGAATGGCGCTCAGATATATTTTGTGAACAACAGGTCCATCGTACCACTTGAATTCCGTTACATCGGTAGCCCACTTCTCATTGGGAGCCTTTGCATAGAAATCCCGGTTCAGAATGTTTTCTGCAGTGGTTTCCGGAGTAGAAAGTTGATATTTCTTTCGTTTCCTCCGGATAACAGAATGGATATCCAACACCTTCATAATTCGGTGAACACGGTTTTTGCTGTAATGCTTACTGTTGAATCTGTTTATGTATAATGTCATACGACGGTAGCCCAGAATGTGATTAAATCTGTCATCATATTCCTGAATTAGCTGGGACAGCAGAATGTTTTCCTGTTCTGCGGCAGGAATATCACGATGTAGCCATTTGTAATAAGCTGCCTTGGTTACACCTAACTGCTGACACATCCAGCGGATGCCCCAGCCTTCTTCTGCGTGGTAGTACTGAATTGTCCTGTACTTTGATTCAAAGCGTACCTTGCCAAGCCTCACATCCTTTCGAATTCCTTCACTTTTTTTAACAGGAGTACCGTCCTTTTTTCTTCCTCCAGCTGGCGTTTCAGTCGAAGGTTTTCTCTGCGAAGTCGCTCCAGCTCGTCCACTTCATCATCTCTCTTGTGGTGGCCGCGCTTATCTGCAAGACCTTCTTCGCCGTTTTCGCGGTACTTCTTGACCCAGGAATATACCTGGCTGTAGGAAACCTCATATCTGGATGCAGTTCCTTTGTAATCGTTGTTGTGGCTGATACAGTAGTCCACAATTTCCTTACGTTCTTCCAGCGTTGTCTTTCTCCGTGCTTCTGCCATATAGACCTCCCGTTTTGGTTCGTAATCTTTGAGTTCCGTATTGGCATTATAACACGCAATCCAGCGGCGGAGAACGCTTCTATCAGAAATATTATTTTTTGCAACAATATCGTCGACAGAGCCGTCGCCACGCAATACCGCTTCCACACACAGCGTTTTGAATTCTTTCGTGTAATGTCGATTTCCTGGCCCCTTGAAAAGCCTGCTTCGCCCTGCTCACAATATCGAGCTACCCAAACCTCTAATGTCGAATGCGCGATGCCGTTTGCTTTTGCAATAGACAAATAGGAACCCTCTCCAGACAGATATGCCCGGACCATTGAAATCTTTTGCTCCGGTGTCCATTTTGATTTGGACATAGAAATACCCCCTAAAATAGACTTTGGATATTTCCGTGGTCTACTTTAGGGGGATCATATCAAACCCTGACGGTTTTCAGATCAAAGATACTGTTCCGGAACGGGATAGCCAATGTTTTTCAGCATCCAGGCATATTCCCTGTCCTGAAGCCGGCGGATGGATTCCTGCCGTTCCCGCTCCAGCTCCTTCTGTTTGGAGCCGCTTTTGATCTTGATGGCATTAACGATGGTGTATACAAAGAAAAGGGCGAAAAAAGCGGTGACGATCAGCAGTCCGATGTGGAGTCTGCCCCGGTTCAGAAAGAATCCAAGCAGCCCACCGCAAATCACCGTGGCAACCAGACTTCCAAACAGATTCTGGCCGAAATTTTTGACAGTGACATCAGCTTCCCGGATGCCCTCCACGGCGATTTCATGGTAATTCTGATCCCAATAGGAATTTCCGCAGCTGGGGCATTGACGGATGGGACTTCCGTACAAATAGGCGCTGCCGGGCATCGAAATTTCCAGGGTCGCACCGCAGCTGGGACAGCTGGAGGTCTGATATGTGATTTTTGCCATGAAAAAACACCTCTTATTCGTGTGTAATATATTTCCATAGTATCAAAAATAACCGGCAGAGTCAAGAAGTCATGCCAAAAAGAAAAAGGGCGGATTTCTCCGCCCTCCAGACTGTCGATAAACCCTCTCTGTGACGATTTCGGAGGGAGGGGGAGTGTGAGGGGGAACCGTCAGGGTTCCCCCTTCGCGTTCAATAAGACCCCGAAAATCCAACTTTTTGAAGTTGGATTTTCATAGGGCAGCTTGTCGAAAACACTTTTTCGACAAGCTGAAGGGCGGATTTCTCCGCCCTCAATCTCTGAAATAAAAAGTTCTTACGAAAAATAACATCAAAGGATACCACTCACATTTCCCAACTCGATTGCGTTGATATGACTGCGGTAGATCTCAACAAATTCCGCAAGTTTCATTTGGGTCAAACGTTTCCCTTCCTATACATTCAACTGCTTGCTCTTGCAGGCAGGATAGTGGTGGAGCAAGGAGGCGGTGTCAAAGGTCCGTCCCAAGTGGTCAATCAGCAGAAGTATGGCAAACCGTAATTTTCCGGTCATTCAAATCAATATGCTTTTGAGATGTCCTGTTCCTGACACAAAAACCGTAGCAGATCCCCCAGCGCAAGTGTTCCTTTTTTGGAATACGTTTGTTTTTCGACGCAAACAACCACATCAGTATATCTCCTCTTCTGTTATTTGTAGCGTATAAAATGCTGATTTTATTGCAGCAGTACAAGGAAATGAAGAAACAGGGGGCGGTTGATGTCTGTTATGGGACAAAAAACCGGTGGGCACAAGGCCCACCGGCTGTATCATTGCAATGTTCCTTCCCGGGCGGTTTCAACTCGCATGACAGCAAGCACAGACTCCCAGTCCCGAGTTTGGGTGCAGGGCACTGGCCCTGCTTACTTGAAGTAGCGGTTCAGCAGACCCTGCAGAGCCTTGCCGTGGCGAGCCTCGTCACGAGCCATCTCGTGGACGGTGTCGTGGATGGCATCCAGGCCGTTCTTCTTGGCGCAGACAGCCAGATCAACCTTGCCGGCGGTAGCGCCGAACTCGCAGTCAACGCGCCATGCCAGGTTGTCCTTGGTGGTGGCCTTCATGTTGGGCTCCAGATCCTCGCCCAGCAGCTCGGCGAACTTGGCTGCGTGCTCAGCCTCCTCCCAGGCTGCCTTCTCCCAGTACAGGCCGATCTCGGGGTAGCCCTCACGATGGGCGATCCGGGCCATGCACAGGTACATACCGACCTCGCTGCACTCGCCCTGGAAGTTGGCCATCAGCTGGTCGAAGATGAACTTCTTGTCCTCGGCGGAGATGTCGGGGTTATTCTTCACGGTCTTGGCATACACGCCGAAGTCGTGCTCAGCGGCCAGAGTGGTGGTCTCCAGAACCTTGAACTTGGAGCCGGGAACGCGGCACAGGGGGCAGCGGAAATCAGCGGCCATCTCCTCGGCCTCATGAACATAACCACAAACGGGGCAAACAAACTTCTTCATAATCTTTTCCTCCAAATAATATGTTTTGATTTTTAGATTTTTACGATTGAGTCTCTCCCCTCTGGGGAGGGTGCCGCCCCTCCAAAGGGGAAGGCTGTTGTTACTTGTTTTCAGCGCACTCCTGGCAGATGCCGGTGAAGGAGAGCTGGCAGGCCTGGATCTTCGCGTGGGACAGAACAGCGGCCTGACTGTTCAGCTCCTGGGGAATGTGCATTTCGTGCAGGTCCTTCACCGCGCCGCAGCAGGTGCAGATGAAATGGACATGGGGGTTGATGTTTCCGTCAAACCGTTCCACACCCTTCACACTGCCCAGGCTCCGGATCATACCCTGATCCTTGAACAGCGACAGATTCCGGTAGACGGTGCCCAGGGAGATGTCCGGCATAGTAGACTTCAGACCGGCGTAGACCGTCTCGGCAGAGGGGTGGGCGTCGGTATGCTGCAGGTAGCTCAGGATGGCTTCCCGCTTGCGGAAGCGTTTTGTCTGGGGCTCCATAGGCAACATCCTTTCTGTGTGGAGTTGTCTGTAAATGTGAATTATTCTTATTTACGCCTAGATCATAACACGCCGATCCCGATTTGTAAAGCATTATTTTTGAAAAAAAGGCCACAGAAAAAATTTTGGTTAAAATGATGAAAAAGTTTCAAAAATCCTATAAAACGCTCTTGCTTTTTGTGCGATATACCACTATAATGAAGGTATCGTAAAAAATGGGAGGACTGTCCATTGGGAGAGATCATCGCCGTTCTGTCCGGCAAGGGCGGAACCGGCAAAACATCAACCTGCGCCGCAGTCAGCACCGCCCTGGCCCGGGAAGGCTTCCGGGTGCTGGCCATCGACTGTGATGTGGGACTGCAAAATCTGGATATTTCCCTGGGCCTGTCGGATGCCGGCGCGCTGAGCTTTGCCGATGTCTATGGCGGCGGCTACGGCCTGGATCAGGCGGCAGCCCATCCTGCCTTCCCCAGACTGTCCTTTCTGACCTCGCCGGTGAATCTCAGCCCCCGGGAGGTGGATCACGATGCCTTCGGCAGAATGCTGAAGCAGGCGGCGAAGGAATATGACTATATTTTCCTGGATGCCCCAGCAGGCATTGACGAGGGCTTCCAGTTGGCAGTGCGCCACGCCCACCGGGTGATCTTAGTGACCCTTGCAGACCCTGCCGCCGTCCGGGATGCCAAATACGCCGGCGCCCGGCTGGAGCTGATGGGAAAAACCGACGTGCGCCTGGTGGTGAACCGGGTGAACCGGAAGATCTTCTCCACCATGGCCGTGACCATCGACGATGTGATGGACGATACAGGCATTCCCCTGCTGGGCATCGTCCCCGAGGACCCCAATGTGACCCTGGCCGCCGCCTTCGGCAATGCCCTGCTGTCCTACACCAGCAAGGGCGCGGCAAAGGCCTGCGAAAACATCGCCAAACGGATCCAGGGCATTACGGTGCCCCTGTCTGTAAAATAAATGAGTATTTATTGTGTAGGGGTCGGCGTCCCCGACGACCCGCCCGGCAATCCCTGATCGCCGCTTACGCGGCATCGGGACGTCCGGGAGGCCGTCCCCTACAATTGTTCTTTAACTATACCAACGAGGAGTGAATGATGTGAATATCGCGTTTCTTGCCCATGATAAGAAGAAGGAACTGATGGTTCAGTTCTGCACCGCCTACAAGAGCATTCTTTCCAAGCACAGCCTCTTCGCCACGGCCACCACCGGCCGTCTCATCGCGGACAATACCGGTCTGCCCATCACCATGCTGCTCAGCCACAAGCAGGGCGGCCACCAGCAGATCAACGCCCGGATCGCCTACAATGAGATCGATCTGGTGCTGCTGTTCACCGATCCCAATACCAACGATCATTATGACGATGCCAACATGATCGAGACCATCCGTCACTGCGACAAGCATAACGTCCCCATCGCCACCAACCTGGCCAGCGCCGAAATGTTCATCATGGGCCTCCAGCGCGGCGATCTGGACTGGAGAGAAATGCTGCACACCAAGCCCCGCTACTGAGATAACACCAACGATCCATGTGATGTCATTGCGAGGAGGGGCGTAGCCCCGACGTGGCAATCCCCAAAGATTTCCGGAATGTTGAGGGAGATTGCCACGCCAGTCTGCGGACTGGCTCGCAATGACATACTGTTTTTTAGAAAGGAAAATCATTATGGAAATCATCAAGCCCCGGACCTTGTCCGGTTTTATGGAGCTCCTTCCTGCCAATCAGGCTCAGATGGAGCGTATTATGAACATTCTGCGCACCACCTACGCCTCTTACGGCTTCGCCCCCCTGGACACCCCCATCATTGAGGATGCCCAGATCCTCCTGGCCAAGGGCGGCGGCGAGACCGAGAAGCAGATTTACCGCTTCCAGAAGGGCGACAGTGACCT
Source organism: Oscillospiraceae bacterium (assembly GCA_017506735.1). Classification (GTDB taxonomy): domain Bacteria; phylum Bacillota; class Clostridia; order Oscillospirales; family Oscillospiraceae; genus Faecousia. The sequence continues at coordinate 32,080 of JAFVMW010000080.1, forward strand.
TGCCATGCGGTTTGACCTGACCGTGCCCCTGGCAAAGTATGTGGCCCTGCACTACAATGACCTGGCATTCCCCTTCCGCCGGTATCAGATCGGCAAGGTCTACCGTGGCGAGCGTGCCCAGAGAGGCCGGTTCCGGGAGTTCTACCAGGCCGACATCGACATCATCGGCGACGGCAAGCTGGACATTCTCAACGAAGCGGAGATCCCCTCCATCATCTATAATATTTTCAACCGGTTCGGCCTGAAGCGGTTCCAGATCCGGGTGAACAACCGGAAGATCCTCAACGGCTTCTACGCCATGCTGGGTCTGTCCGAGCAGTCCGGCGAGATCATGCGCACCGTGGACAAGCTGGACAAGATCGGCGCGGAGAAGGTCAAGGCCATTCTGATGACCGACTGCGGTCTGAGCGAGGAGAACGCCGACGAGATTCTGAAGTTCATCGCCATCACCGGCACCAACGCCGAGGTCATCGCCGCCCTGGAGGGCTACCAGGGCCGGAACGAGATCTTTGATCTGGGCCTGGGTGAGCTGAAGGCCGTCACCGCGAACCTGGCCGCCTTCGGTGTGCCCGAGGAGAACTTTGCCGTGGATCTGACCATCGCAAGAGGTCTGGACTACTACACCGGCACCGTCTACGAGACAACCCTCCTGGATCATCCGGAGATCGGCTCCGTCTGCTCCGGCGGCCGATATGACAATCTGGCTGGCTACTATATTGACAAGAGTCTGCCCGGCGTGGGCATTTCCATCGGCCTGACCCGTCTGTTCTACGTGCTGGACGAGCAGGGCCTGCTGAACCCCGACCAGAACAACGCCCCGGCTGACGCTCTGGTGATCCCCATGACCGCTGACCCTGCCGCCGCCATCTCCCTGGCCCAGAGCCTGAGAGCCAAGGGGGTCCGGGTCCAGGTTTACGGCGAGCAGAAGAAGTTCAAGCAAAAGATGGCCTACGCCAACAAGCTGGGCGTGCCCTTCGCCGTTCTGCTGGGCGAGGACGAAATTGCCGAAGGCAAGTGCGCGCTGAAGAATATGCGCACCGGCCAGCAGGTCACCGTCACCGCCGAGGAGGCCGCGGCCCAGATTCTGGCCTTCAACGCCGAGCTGGAAGCCGCCGCCGTGATTCTGGAGAAATAAGGATGTATCTGTCCATCGGCTCAGACCTTGCGGTCCGGGATTCCTCCATCATCGGCATCTTCGATCTGGACAACACCTCCACCTCCAGGCGCACCATGGAGTTCCTGGAAAAGGCGGAGCAGGAAGGCCAGATTGTCCCCTGCGACGACCTGCCCAAGTCCTTCATCCTCACCGCCGAGTACGGCATCCCCCGGATCTATCTGACGGAATACTATTCCTCCACCCTGGAAAAAAGACTGAAATAAGGAAAACTGCCACCGAAAAAATGCGGTGGCAGCTTTTTTCACAATTGTCCACAGAATTGCACAAGGTTGGGGATAAATAAGAAGAACCTCCGCCCTTCGGCGGAGGTTTTACGCAAAGGTTCATTTTCGGGAGGGTTTAACATTCACATCGGGGCGAATTTCCCCTTCGATGGGGCCGTGTTCTGATTCAAAGGCTTTGATACAATCCCGGATCAGAACCAGGATATGGCTGTTTACACTTCTTCCCTCATAATCAGCTACATATCCGATTTTTTCCAGCATTTCTTCTTCAATTCGGATGGATACACTCTTGATTGCCATAAATATCTCCTCTTGTGGATATATTGTATGTTTATTTTATGGCTTTTATATGTTACAATGTGCTTGATAGATATACAGTATATCCAAAGAATTGGAGGAAAAGGAAATGAAGGATATCCGTCTGGAACAGTGGGAAAAGCTATATGAATTGATGCGGCAGGATCGGGACTGTATGGCCCTGGAAGCGGAATACCTGGCAGCAAGGGTTCAGTTTGAAAAGATTGTATTTCGCCTTCCCAAATTTCTTCGGGACAAGCTGTGCGCGTTTCCGACATTGGGTCATCTTTACCATCAGCGGATCATCGCTCTGCTGATGGAGCAAATACAGTTTTCAAATGAAGCAGAATAATTTTTCCCCAATCTTGTGCAATTCTGTGGAAAAAATTTTTCGATTCGGTACGCCCCTCTTGTAGGGCGGAGGCATGCCCTCGCCCTACAATGGATTTGAATACATCCTTACAAATCGTAATTTGACTCTCTATGCAGTTGTCGAGCGGTTTCTGCTCGCATGGCGCTTTCTAACGTACTGGCGCACGAATTGTCACCGGCGACTCGCCGGTATCCCCAGCCTTGTGCAAATCTGTGGACAAATAAGAAGAACCTCCGCCCTTCGGCGGAGGTTCCATTTTTAAGTATTAGCCAAACACGCTCAGCAGGAAGCCTGCTTGCGCATTCTTCCTGCCACGCTATGGCTTAAAGGGTGCATAAAACCCCACCTTGAGGTGGGGTTTTGTGCTTCAGGAATTAGCCAAAGACGCTCAGCAGGAAGCCTGCGGCGATGGCGGAGCCGATAACGCCAGCCACGTTGGGGCCCATGGCGTGCATCAGCAGGAAGTTGGAGGGGTTGTTCTTCTGGCCAACGGTGTTTGCCACACGGGCAGCCATGGGAACAGCGGACACGCCGGCAGAGCCGATCAGGGGGTTGACCTTGCCGCCGGTCAGCTTGCACATGATGTTGCCGCCCAGCAGGCCGCCTGCGGTGGACAGGCCGAAAGCCACAACGCCCAGGACAACGATCTTCAGCGTTTCAGCGGTCAGGAAGGTGGAGCCAACCATGGTGGCGCCCACAGAGGTGGACAGCAGGATGGTGACGATGTTCATCAGAGCATTCTGCATGGTGTCGGACAGACGGTCGGTAACGCCGGTCTCCTTAGCCAGGTTGCCCAGCATCAGGCAGCCGATCAGGGGAGCGGTGTCGGGCAGCAGCAGAGCCACGAAGATGGTGACCAGGATGGGGAAGATGATCTTCTCGGACTTGGACACGGGACGGGTCTGCACCATCTTGATCTTCCGGTCCTCAGCGGAGGTCAGAGCATTCATGATGGGGGGCTGAATCAGGGGGATCAGAGCCATGTAGGAGTAAGCGGCCACGGCGATGGCGCCCAGCAGGTGGGGAGCCAGCTTACTGGTCAGGAAGATGGCGGTGGGGCCGTCAGCGCCGCCGATGATGCCGATGGAGGCAGCCTCGGGGCCGGTGAAGCCCAGCAGGATTGCGCCGAAGAAGGCCACGAACACGCCCATCTGAGCGGCAGCGCCCAGCAGCAGGCTCTTGGGGTTGCTGAGCAGGGGGCCGAAGTCGGTCATGGCGCCAACGCCCATGAAGATCAGACAGGGATAAATAGAGGTTTTAACACCGATGTAGAAGAAGTCCAGCAGGCCGCCCTCCCGGAGGATGACACCGTAGGAGTGGTAGGCCTCATGGGTTGCGTCCATGAAGTTGGTCCACAGCTCCTGGTGGTACAGACCGCCCAGGGGCAGGTTGGTCAGCAGACAGCCGAAGGCGATGCCGACCATCAGCAGGGGCTCGAACTGCTTGACGATGCCCAGGTACAGCAGGCCGCAGGCGATGACCAGCATAACCAGGTTCTGCCAGCCGCCGCCGCCGAAATTCGCGAAAATGTAGGCAAAACCGGAGCTTTCCCACAGATTCAGAAGTACTTCACCAATATTGATCATTGGAGTTCCTCCTTAGCCGATGACGACCAGGGGAGCGCCGGTATCAACAGTGGAGCCCTTGGAAACCACGACCTGGGTAACGGTGCCGGCCTTGGGAGCCATGATCTCGTTCTCCATCTTCATGGCCTCCAGAACCACCAGGACCTGGCCTTCCTTGACCTGGTCGCCGGCAGCGACGTTGACCTTCAGAATGTTGCCGGGCATGGGAGCGGTGACAGGCTCGCCTGCGCCGGTGACAGCAGGAGCGGCAGGAGCAGCGGCAGGGGCGGCAGCCACAGGAGCGGCGGCCACGGGAGCAGCAGCGACAGGAGCGGGAGCAATGGCCTCATACTCATCCAGGAGCATGGCCTTGCCTGCTTCGACCTCAACCTCATAGGTGCGGCCGTTCAGAGTAACCTTATATTTCATTTTTACTTAACCTCCTTGATGGAAATGAAGCGCAGCTCGTTGATGGGCTTACCCATCTTGTCGGCCACAATGGCCATCAGCATAGCTGCGGTCTTGGGCTCCACGTCATGGAGCTTGAGCTGACCGGCGGAGCCGGGAGCGGTGGGCTTTTCAGCAGGGGCGGCGGCGGCAGCGGCTGCGGGAGCAGCGGCGGCAGGAGCGGCAGCCTTGGCCTTGGCGTCCTTGGCAATGAAGAACTTGCCCAGGGCGGTGATGACACACATCAGCAGGATCAGGCCGAAGAAAACAACGGCATAGCCCAGAACGGCAACGATGGCGGCGTTCAGGATGCTGATGTTCACCAGGTCAACCGCGCCGGTGGTAGCAGTGAGAAACAGCATGAACAGTCCTCCTTAGCACTCAACGATGGTGTAGGTGACCTCGTTCTCTTCCTTCGCCTTGCGCTCTTCGAAGTACTTCTCGGCCAGGCTGGGGAATGCGATGTAGGACAGAACATCCTCGTCGGACTTGGCGATGCCCTTCAGCTGCTCACGGGTGGGCTCGACGATGGGAGCCAGGGAGTCAGCGTAACGGGTGGTCAGGGGCTGCTCGTCGCCCAGGATCATCTTCTGGATGTCAGCGTTGATGGGAGCAGGAGTCTTGCCGTACTCGCCGCGGCAGTAAGCCTTGATCTCCTTGGAGACGGTCTTGTAGCGCTGGCCGTCCAGCACGTTGCGGACTGCCTGGACGCCGACCATCTGGGAGGTGGGAGTAACCAGAGGGGGATAGCCCATGTCGGCACGGACCTTGGGAGTCTCAGCCAGAGCCTCGTCAAAACGGTCCATGGCGTTCATCTGCTTCAGCTGGCTCATCAGGTTGGACAGCATACCGCCGGGAACCTGGTAGGTCAGGCACTGGGTGTCGGTGGCCATAGCCTTGGGCATCAGGGTGCCGTCGGCAACGAACTCATCCCGGATGCCCTTGAAGAAGGTGGCCATCTTGGTGGTCATCTCGTCGTTCAGGTCAACCTCGTAGCCCAGCTGACGCAGAGCGTAGGCCAGAGTCTCGGTAGCAGGCTGGGAGGTACCGCCGGAGAAGGGGGAGATTGCGGTGTCGATGATGTCAACGCCTGCCTCAACAGCCTTCAGGTAGGTCATGAATGCCAGACCGGTGGTGGAGTGGGTGTGCAGGTCGATGGGCATATCCACGGCGTCCTTGATGGCGGAAACCATGTCATAAGCCTCCTGGGGACCCATGATGCCGGCCATGTCCTTGATGCAGATGGTGGAAGCGCCCATTTCCTTCAGCTCCTTGACCATCTCCACGTACTTGGCGTGGGTGTGGACGGGGCTGGTGGTGTAGGAGATGGTGCCGGAAGCGATGGCGCCGGCCTTGGTGGTGGCCTCCATAGCGACCTTCAGGTTGCTCACGTCGTTCAGAGCGTCGAAGATACGGATCACGTCGATGCCGTTCTCCACAGCCTTCTGGACGAACAGCTTCACGAAATCATCGGGATAGTGGGAGTAGCCCAGAACGTTCTGACCGCGCAGCAGCATCTGCAGCTTGGTGTTGGGCATCTTGGCGCGGATCTTGCGCAGACGCTCCCAGGGATCTTCGTGCAGGTAGCGCAGGCAAACGTCGAAGGTAGCGCCGCCCCAGCACTCGGCTGCATAGAAACCAGCCTTGTCGATGGTTTCCAGCATGGGTTCGAACTTGTCGAAGGGCAGTCGGGTTGCGATGAGGGACTGGTTTGCGTCACGCAGAACAGTCTCAACAAACTGAACTTTTCTTGCCATTGAAAAAAACCTCCATAAAAAATAAAGTACGCTGACCGGCTCAGGGCTTCCGGCAAAAAAGCCCGTACCGGTAAATATTTTTACCAACTCGTAATTGCCAGGAAATGACAGTTGGTTAAAAAAGACGAGTAAAAACGGATAAATTTACCTGAAGCAACACAAAATATATCACAATTTGGGAAGTTCAGTGAAATAAACCCAATTTCCACCAAATAAATAGTATCATATGAAACGGTAAATGTAAATATCTTTTTATCGATATTTTCCGAAAAAAAAGAATCCCCCGGCCCACGTTTTATGGGCATTGTGCAAGGACTCAGCACAGCCGCCGGAGGGATTGATCCATTGGAGTTTGGCGAGCCAAACTCCAATTTAGGTTATCGGCTTTACACAGCTTTCGCCGTGACTGAGAGGGGATTTTCCCTCTTCGCCCCCTCCGGGGACACCTCTCCCAGAGGGAGAGGCAAGAAGAAGTATTTGATTGCTTAATAAAGCCGATAACCTAAACTCCAATTCGGCCTTTGAATCATATCACAGAGGGGCCATGAAAAAGAAAAAAACGGGACGCCCTCCTGGAATCAGGAAGGCATCCCGGCAATTTGTTTGGTTATCTGTGGAAAGAAGCCAGTTATCCACAGTTGGCCACAGGGTTATCCACAGGTGTGCAAAGACTTATCCACATTGTACCAATGGGAAGTTGTCCACATTGTCCACAGGGTTGTCCACAGGCAAAAGGGTGCAAAACCGGCCCTGGGCCGGGGATTTCCCGGTATTCGCCGGTTTTCCACCTTCTTTGTCCACAAACCTGTGGACAAATAGTTATTCACAGGTAACGGGCCTTCACCGCGAATACCCGGCGGTCTTTTTCCACACCCCCGGTACAGTCGGTGACAAAGCTGTTCACAAGCAGCTCCCCCTCCGGGGTGAAGCCGTGACTCAGACGAATCCGATCCCCTTCCAGGGCCTCGCTGAGATAGCACACCGTCAGCTCAGTCAGGGGATGCTCCGCGTGGAAGGCGCTGGGCAGCAGATCCTGGACCCAGTCGGCGCAGTGGGTGTTGTTCATGTGACCGTTCCGGTCCAGCTCGGAGAAGGTGACGGTGCGCTCCCGGCAGCCCTCCAGAGGCTTCAGACCGATGGAGGCAGGCACCGGCAGCTCACAGCCCCGGGTCCAGCCGTCCAGGGATACGCCGCTCTTGCCCGGGGTCACCATGGAACGGTTTTCCACATCCATCAGAACCCACAGGCTGATGCACCGGAATACCTCCCGGCCCTGTGCGTCATAGGCCACGGTGTTTCTGGGATAGGCCACCCGGGTGGTAACGCCGGGCCAGGTCTCCAGGGTGATGGTTTCCCCTGCCATGGGCATCCGGGCGATCCGGATGTGGGTCCGGGTGATGGCGAAGAACAGCCCCTTCCGTGCCAGGGCGGTCCATTCCACCTCTGTGCCCAGACAGTGGCTGCCTGCCACCTCCTGCAGCATCCCCAGCATAGCCCCGGGCTTCAACCGGCCAAACCGGTCGCAGTCCGTGCTTTTCAGATGAAATGATTCCTGATAGATTTTTTCCATAAATATATCCTTTCCAGGTGAGTGAATGTGTATTGACAGCCAAATTGGAATTTGGCGGCGAGTCGCCGCTGACAATTCGTGCGCAGGTGCGTCGGAAATTGTAAGGCGAGTTGAATTTGTATCGGTATGATTGCCACCGGCAATCATTGGGATTCTGGATTCGCTGCGCGGAGCACCACGCTCGACAACAACATATCTGCAAATTGGAGTTTGTAGGGCAGTTTGGTATCACCCATTGTAGGGGTCGGCGTCCTCGACGACCCGTTCGGCAATCTCCGATTGCCGCCTCGTAACCACACCGTATTTCCCAAAATCCGCCCATCGAGGTCGGATTTTGGGTC
>JAFVMW010000081.1 GCA_017506735.1 Oscillospiraceae bacterium
CGGAGAAACGCCCAGAGTTCTGCAGCGCTTAAGAACAGGCTGTGTATTCTTTGCCATAGCTTAAATTTCCTCCTTGTTTTATTAAACGCGACGGCGCTTGGGAGGACGGCAGCCATTGTGGGGAATGGGGGTGACGTCCTTGATCATAACAACTTCCAGGCCGGCGGACTGGAGGGCGCGGATGGCGGCCTCACGACCCTGACCGGGACCCTTGACGTAGACCTCAACGGTCTTCAGGCCATACTCCTTGGCAGCGTTGGCGGCAGTCTCAGCAGCGCTCTGAGCGGCAAAGGGAGTGGACTTACGGGAGCCACGGAAGCCCAGACCGCCGGAGGAAGCCCAGGACAGAGCGTTGCCCTCCAGGTCGGTGATGGTCACCATGGTGTTGTTGAAAGAGGAGCGGATATGAGCGGCGCCCTTTTCAACAACCTTGCGCTCTCTGCGGCGCTTGACAACCTTCTTAGCAGTTTTAGCCATGTTACATATCCCTCCTTACTTCTTCTTGTTCGCAATGGTCTTCTTGGGACCCTTGCGGGTACGAGCGTTGGTCTTGGTGCGCTGGCCGCGGACAGGCAGGCCACGGCGGTGGCGCAGGCCGCGGTAGCAGCCGATCTCAGACAGACGCTTGATGTTCATAGCGGTAGCGCGGCGCAGGTCACCCTCGATCAGGTACTCGTGCTCGATGACGTCGCGCAGCTGAGCCTCCTGGTCATCGGTCAGATCCTTGACGCGGATGTCGGGATCGATACCGGTCTTAGCCAGGATCTCCTTGGCGCGGGTAGCGCCGATGCCGTAAATATAAGTCAGACCAATTTCAATACGCTTTTCGCGGGGCAGGTCAATACCAGCAATACGTGCCATAGTCTTTCAGCACCTCCTATTAGCCTTGTCTCTGCTTGTGTTTGGGGTTTTCGCAAATTACCATAACGCGACCCTTGCGCTTGATGATTTTGCACTTTTCGCACATGGGTTTAACGGACGGTCTTACCTTCATACTGTTTAACCTCCATATGAGATAAATCTCTGTTTACTTACTTCTCCAGGTGATCCGACCCTGAGTCAGATCGTAGGGAGACATTTGTACGGTTACCTTGTCACCGGGCAGGATCTTGATGAAGTTCATCCTGAGCTTGCCGGAAATGTGTGCCAGAATGGTGTGGCCGTTGCCAATGTCAACCTTGAACATCGCATTCGGCAGCGCATCGGTAACGATGCCCTCAATTTCGATTACGTCGTCCTTTGCCAAGATATTAACCTCCTTGGTTGTGACTTGCTAGTTCCCTGGCAAGAAACGCCAGGTCCCTGCGTAATTCGCTGTTGAGTACTTTGTCGCCGGATCGAAGCTTACCGGCAACTCTGGTCTCAGCGCGAAGGACTTTACTTACGTGCTTGTGGTTTTTACGTTTGGGCTTGTCCAATGGTCTGTCCTTACCGTTCACCAGCAGGACTCCGGCTTCATCCTGTCCCACGCAGTAGAACAGCTCGCCCTTGTCCCGGCCGGCACAGGAGACCAGCACATCGGAAATACGTATATCAGGTTCCATAATCAAAGCCCTTCGATGACGGTGAGTATTTCCGGCTCCCCGTCGGTGATGAGTACAGTATTTTCATACTGGGCTGCCAACGAACCGTCGACAGTGACGGCTGTCCACTTGTCCTTCAGGACCCGAACATCATAGCGACCTGCGGTCACCATGGGCTCGATGGCCAGCGTCATACCCGGCAGAAGCCGGGGCCCGCGTCCGGCAGGGCCGTAATTGGGCACTTCCGGATCTTCGTGCAGCTGGGCGCCCACACCGTGACCGATGAACGCGCGCACAACTGAAAAACCGTTGGACTCCACATGCTTTTGAATGGCGTGGGAGATGTCGGACACGCGGTGTCCGCGTTTTGCGTACTTGATCCCTTCAAAGAAGCTCTGGCGGGTCACATCAATGAGCCGCTGGGCTTCGTCAGTAATTTTTCCGCAGGGGAAGGTCGCTGCACAATCGCCATGGAATCCCTTATAGTAAGCGCCAACATCCACTGTCACAATGTCGCCATCCTGCAGAACATACCCACCGGGGATGCCATGCACAACGACCTCATTCACAGAGATGCAGGTGCTTGCCGGGAAGCCGCCATAGCCGAGGAACGACGGTTTCGCGCCCTGGCTCACGATAAAATCGTGAACAGCTTTATCAATCTGCTTGGTGGTGACGCCGGGCTGTACCATCTTACCTGCCAAAGCACGGGCTTCAGCGGTAATGCGGCAGGCCTGGCGCATTGCCTCAAGCTCATGTCCATTTTTTATTGCGATCATACACGTGCACCGATCTTATTCAGGATTTCAGCAGTAATTGCCTTGATGGGCTGATTGCCCTCCACCAGGCGCAGCTTGTCGCGCTTGGCGTAGAACTCCTTCAGCACCTCGGTCTTGGCGTGATACTCCACAAGGCGCTTCCGAACAGTTTCGGGAGCATCGTCCTTACGGGTAGTCACATCGGAGCCGCAAAGGTCACACTTGCCTTCAACCTTGGTGGGGTTGGCCACGATGTGGTAGCTTGCGCCGCACTTGGAGCAAACCCGACGGCCGGTCATACGGCCCTCGATCACTTCGTCGTCAATCTCAATGGAAACAACATGGTCAATCCGGACGCCGGCTGCCTCCAGGGCATCAGCCTGAGCCAGCGTGCGGGGCACGCCGTCCAGGATGAAGCCGTTCTGGCAGTCAGGCTGAGCCACACGCTCCGCAACGATGCCCATGATGACATCGTCGGGAACGAGCAGACCGTTTTCCATGTAGTACTTGGCCTTCAGGCCGGTCTCCGTGCCATTGGCTACTGCCTCACGGAGCATATTACCGGTGGAGATGGAGGGAATTCCAAGCTGTTCAATCAGGAGCTCAGCCTGGGTGCCCTTACCAGCACCGGGCGCACCCAACAGAATCAGGTTCATTCAGCCTACCTCTTTTCTTAGTCCAGGAAGCCCTTGTAGTGACGCATCAGCATCTGAGCCTCGATGGCCTTCACGGTCTCCAGAGCAACACCGACAACGATGATGACGGAGGTACCGCCGATGGCCATGTTCTGAACCTTCAGCAGGTTGCCGGCCAGGATGGGCATCAGAGCAACGATGCCCAGGTACATGGCGCCGAACCAGATGATCTTGTTGATGACCTTCTGGATGAAGTCGGCGGTGGGCTTGCCGGGACGGAAGCCGGGGATGAAGCCGCCGTTCTTCTTCAGGTTGTTGGCGATCTCGACGGGATCGTACTGGATGGTTGCGTAGAACCAGCTGAAGAAGAAGATCATCAGGAAGTACATGATTGCGTAGATCCAGGAATTGGATGCAAACACATTGGTGTACCACCAGCCCTCGGTGTTACCCATGAAGGTGCAGATGGTAGCGGGAATGGAGCAGATGGACTGGGCGAAGATCACGGGCAGAACGCCGGACATGCTCACCTTAATGGGCAGGTTGGTGTTCTGGCCGCCGTAAACCTTACGGCCAACCACGCGCTTGGCATACTGGATGGGAATGCGGCGCTCTGCGTCATTGATGAAGATGATGAACAGAATCAGACCAGCCATCAGAGCGACGACGATCAGTGCCTGCCACCAGGTCAGTGCAAACAGTGCGGAAACAGCACCGGGGACACCGGAAATAATGTTGGCGAACAGGATCATGGAGATGCCGTTGCCAATGCCGTGCTCGGAGATCTGCTCACCCAGCCACATAACCACAGAAGAACCTGCGGTGAAGGCCAGGATGATGACCAGAGCGGGCAGGAAGCCGGACTCGGTGATGATACCGTAGTTGTTCAGCATGGTGTAGTAAGCCCAGCCCATCAGAAGACCCAGACCAACAGTGGTGTAGCGGGTGATCATGTTCAGCTTCTTCTTACCTTCCTCGCCGCCCTCCTTTGCCATGCGCTCCAGAGCGGGGATGGCAACGGTCAGCAGCTGGATGATAATGGAGGAGTTGATGTAGGGCTGGATGCCCAGTGCCAGAACGGTTGCCTGAGAGAAGGCGGAGCCGGACATGGCATTGAACATACCCAGGATGGTGCCGCTGAGCACGCTCTCGAAGTAGTGGCTCAGGGTGTGAACATCCACATAGGGAACAGGGATCACGTTGCCGATCCGGTACAGCAGCAGGACCAGCGCGGTGAACATCAGCTTCTTGCGAAGTTCGGGAATCTTCCAGGCGTTCTGCAGTGTGGTAAACACTTAGACCACCTCGGCCTTTCCGCCTGCCTGCTCGATTTTTTCCTTAGCAGACTCAGAGAAAGCCGCGGCCTTGACGGTGATCTTCTTGGTCAGAGTGCCGTTGGACAGCACCTTCAGACCGTAGGGGCAGTCATGAATGATGCCCGCAGCAATCAGAGCAGCAGCGTCCACAACAGCGCCATCCTCAAACTTGTTCAGGCAAGCCAGGTTGACAGCAGTCAGGGGCTTTGCGTAAACGTTGTTGAAACCACGCTTGGGAACACGGCGGACCAGAGGCATCTGGCCGCCTTCGAAACCGACGCGGACCTTGCCGCCGGAACGAGCATGCTGACCCTTGTGGCCACGGCCGCCGGTCTTACCGTTGCCGGTACCGACGCCACGACCCTTGCGCTTGCCCACATGAGTGGAGCCAGCGACAGGAGAAAGTTCATGAAGCTTCATTTCTTTACTCCTCCTTATTCAACTTCGGTGACCTCGAGCAGATAGCCGATCTTGGCGATCTTGCCGCGGGTCTGGGTGTTATCGGGCTGGATGGTGACATTGCCGATCTTGCGCAGGCCCAGGGACTCTGCGGTGGCGATGTGCTTCTCCAGACGGCCGTTCAGGCTCTTAACAAGCTTAATCTTCAGGTTTGCCATGTTAATTGCCCTCCTTGTCAGACGATTTCTTCCACGGACTTACCGCGGATAGCAGCCACCTGCTCGGGAGTACGCAGAGCCTCCAGGCCAGCCATGGTAGCCTTGACCACGTTCTGGGGGTTGTTGGAGCGCAGGCACTTAGCGCAGATGTTGTGGATGCCGACAGCCTCCATGACAGCACGGACTGCGCCGCCGGCGATAACGCCGGTGCCCTCAGGAGCGGGCTTCAGCAGAACGGTGCCGGCACCGAAGATACCGGTGACCTCATGGGGGATGGTGGTGCCAGCCAGGCTGACCTTAACCATGTGCTTCTTAGCGTCAGCGATGCCCTTGATGATAGCCTCGGAAACCTCAGCTGCCTTGCCCAGGCCGTAGCCGACAGTGCCCTTGCCGTCGCCGACGACGACCAGAGCGGAGAACTTCATAACACGGCCGCCCTTAACGGTCTTGGAGACGCGGTTCAGGTAAACGACCTTCTCAATGAGCTCGGGAGCTTCATTGTGGTTAGACTTATTGTATGCCATTTGTATTTCCTCCTCTAGCCTTAGAACTGCAGGCCGCCTTCACGGGCGCCCTCAGCCAGAGCAGCAACACGGCCGTGATAAACGTAGCCGCCGCGGTCGAAAACGACCTCAGTGATGCCCTTTTCCTTTGCACGCTCAGCCAGGACCAGGCCGACCTTCTTGGCAGCCTCGGCGTTGCCGGTAGCGCCCTCAAAGGACTTCTCCAGGGTGTTGGCAGCAACCAGGGTGACGCCGTTGACGTCATCGATGATCTGGGCGTAGATGTTCGCATTGGAGCGGAACACATTCAGGCGGGGACGCTCGGGGGTGCCGGAAATCTTGCCGCGAACACGGACATGGCGATGCAGGCGCATTGCCTTCTTATTAACCTTACGGACCATTCCAATACACCTCCATTACTTCTTGCCACCGGTCTTACCAACCTTACGGCGGATGACCTCAGTGGTGTACTTGATGCCCTTGCCCTTGTAAGGCTCGGGGGGACGCTTGCCGCGGACCTCGGCAGCGAACTGACCGACGACCTGCTTGTCAATGCCCTTAACCAGGATCTTGTTGGGAGTGGGGCACTCGACGGTGATGCCGTCGATCTCCTCCATGATGACCTCATGGGAGAAGCCCAGACGCATAACCAGCTGCTTGCCCTTCTTCTCCACACGGAAGCCGACGCCGTTGACGTCCAGCTCCTTGGAGTAGCCCTTCTCAACACCCTCGACCATGTTGGCGATCAGGGTACGGGTCAGGCCGTGCAGGGACTTGTGCAGATGCTCTTCGTCAGGACGCTCGACGGTCAGGACGTTGCCCTCGACCTTCAGGATCATGTCGGGGTGCATCTCCTTGGTCAGGGTGCCCATGGGGCCCTTGACGGTAACGACGTTGTTCTCAGCAACGGTCAGAGTGACGTTTGCGGGGATAACGACGGGCTTCTTACCAATTCTAGACATATCGCTACCTCCTTACCACACGAAGGCCAGAACTTCGCCGCCGATGTGCAGCTCACGGGCCTTCTTGTCGGTCATAACACCCTTGGAAGTGGAGATGATGGCGATACCCAGGCCCTTCAGAACCTTGGGCAGCTCCTCAGCACCGGCGTAGATACGCAGACCGGGCTTGGAGACGCGGCGCAGGCCGGAGATAACGGACTGCTTCTTGGCCAGATACTTCAGGGTGATGTGGATGGTGCCCTGGTTGCCGTTGTCGACGATGGAGTAGGACTTGATGTAGCCTTCCTCCAGCAGGATCTCAGCGATGGCCTTCTTCAGGTTGGAAGCGGGGACATCCACGGTTTCGTGCTTTGCAGAGTTAGCGTTCCGGATACGGGTCAGCATATCTGCTACGGGATCGGTGATTTGCATGTTAATAATCCTCCTTAATGAAGTTACGGGCTAAACCCGTGAAGATGTGGGGGTATCGGAGTGAATGCGCCTGAGGCAAGGCCCCGGGCCATCTTCACCCGACTTCCCATATCTTATTTACATTAGTTTACTCGACCTTACCAGCTGGCCTTGCGGACACCGGGGATCTGGCCCTTGTAAGCCAGCTCACGGAAGCAGATACGGCAGATGCCGTAGTCACGCAGGTATGCATGGGGTCTGCCGCAGATCTTGCAGCGGTTGTAGCGGCGGCTGGAGAACTTGGGCTCAGCCTGCTGCTTCAGGATCATAGACTTCTTTGCCATTTTCGTTCCTCCAATCAAGCGTAGAAGGGAGCGCCCAGCTGGGTCAGCAGCTCCTTGGCTTCCTCATCGGTGGTAGCGGTGGTGCAGATGCAGATGTCCATACCACGGATCTTGTCCACCTTGTCGTACTCGATCTCGGGGAAGATCAGCTGCTCCTTCAGACCGAAGGCGTAGTTGCCGCGGCCGTCAAAGGAGTTGGGGTTGATGCCGCGGAAGTCGCGGACGCGGGGCAGAGCCACGCTGAACAGACGGTCCAGGAACTCGTACATCTTGTCGCCGCGCAGGGTGACCATAACGCCGACGGTTTCGCCTTCACGCAGCTTGAAGTTAGCAACGCTCTTGCGGGCCTTACGGGTGATGGGCTTCTGGCCGGTGATGGTAGCGATGTCCTTGCAGATAGCCTCGATTTCCTTGGCATTGTTCTTGGACTCGCCGCAGCCGACGTTCACGATAACCTTCTCCAGCTTGGGGATCTGCATAACGCTCTTGTAGCCGAACTTCTTGTTCAGGGCAGGAGCGATCTCAGCGACATAACGCTCTTTCATTCTGTTAGCCATTGTAGATTACTCCTTTCCTTAGATTTCGGCGCCGCACTTGCGGCAGACGCGGACCTTCTTGTCGCCGTCGATCTTGTGACCGACGCGGACACCCTTGCCGCACTTTTCGCAGAACAGGGCCACCTTGCAGGCGCGAATGGGGGTCTCCTTCTTCACGATGCCACCGGTCTCGCCCTGACGGCGGGGCTTGGTGTGGCAGGTAGCGACGTTGACCTTCTCCACGATGACCTTGTTCTCAGCGGGCATGGCCACCAGGACCTTGCCCTTAACGCCCTTGTCCTTGCCGGACAGGACGATAACGGTATCATTCTTCTTAATATTCATTCCTTGGGTCCTCCATTAGATGACTTCGGGAGCCAGAGACAGGATCTTCATGAAGTCCTTCTCACGCAGCTCACGAGCCACCGGTCCAAAGATACGGGTGCCCTTGGGGTTCTTGTCTTCCTTGATGATAACGGCAGCGTTCTCATCGAAGCGGACATAGGAACCATCCTCGCGGCGGACACCGCGCTTGGTGCGGACGATAACGGCCTTGACGACGTCGCCCTTCTTGACAGTGCCGCCGGGATTGGCCTTGCGGACGGAAGCAACGATGATATCACCGATGTTGCCGTACTTACGCTTGGAGCCGCCCAGAACACGAATGGTGTGAATTTCCTTGGCGCCGGTGTTGTCGGCAACCTTCAGGTAGCTTTCCATCTGAACCATAGTTGACGACCTCCTTACTTAGCCTTTTCAATGATGCGGACCAGTCTCCAGCGCTTGTCCTTGGACAGGGGACGGGTCTCCATGACCTCAACGGTGTCGCCGATGCCGCACTCGTTATTTTCGTCGTGGGCCTTCAGCTTCAGAGTCCGCTTCATGGTCTTCTTGTACAGAGGATGCTGGACGCTATCCTCGATTGCAACCACAATGGTCTTGTCCATCTTGTCGGAGACG
>JAFVMW010000113.1 GCA_017506735.1 Oscillospiraceae bacterium
CCGGGGCCGTTATCGATGATGACAATCCGGCGCGCATGGAGAAGATCCTTCGTCGCTTCGCTCCTCAGGATGACAGGAGTGACCGGGATGTCAGAATGCTGCGAGGCCTTTACGGCATTGTCCAAAAGGTTCCGAAGAATGGTAAGCAGCATGTTCCGGTCGGTGCGTACAATCAGGTTTTCGGGAATATCAACTGTGATAACATCTTGGCCACGGACGCTTCCCACAGCTTCCTTGGCGACGCCCAGGAGATTCACCTCACGCATAACGGGCTTCAGCATCCCCTTCTGGCTAAGAGACCACAGCAGAAGGTTCTCCAACAGGGAGGATGTGTTTTCGGCCGAGGCGGACAGCTCGGCAAGCGCCTCTTTCAACTGCACCCTGGAGAGACAGTCGACCTTCTCCAGTAGTTCCCGTGACAGGATGTAATTTCCGGAGACGGGGCCCCTGAGATCGTGGGATATAATGGAGAAAAGGCGGTTTCGAATATCCAGTTCCTTCACAAGGAGCCTGCGCTCGCGGAGTTTCATCACCGTATAGACGATGGCGGAAAGCAGCAGGAGATATCCCAGCAAGAAGGGCCAGCGGAGCCATATAGGCGGAGGTACGCGGAGCAGCTGTAAAACAAACTCGCCTTGATTCCACCTCCCGAAGATATCCGAGCTTTGCTCTTCAAGTGAATACCGCCCCGGGCGGATATTATCTGTGAGGCCGATAAAGCGTCCTTCATTCCAGTCTCCGCCATTAAGGCGATACCTGTGGCGGACAAGACCTTCCAGCGGAAGGGTTCCTGCGGCCTTGATGCCAAGCAGACTGTCCGGATGGAATACTATGGCTCCGCTGGCCCCTCCAAAGGACAGTGAACCGTCCCTGAGGGTGCAGGAAACATGTTCTCCGTAGATATCGGAGGGAAATCCCAACTCCTTGGGAACGCGGCAGACGCTGCCGTCAGTGTCTATGAAATATAGTCCGTCTTCAGTTCCAGCCCATAGCCTGCCTGCGGAATCAGCCTCCACCGACTGCACCAGCATGCCATCCAGGTATTGCTTGCCGGAGGGACTCCACAGCCCGTTGCGGGTGGCGGCCCAAACCGTGCCGTCCGGGGAAAGACAGAGGTCGGTTACATAATCGTCCGGAATATCCGAATTGCCCTTATAGTACTTTGTCACAAGGCCGGTCTCCGAATCAATGATATTCAGTCCGGCCTGGGTGGTGGCATATACGAGGTTTCCTTGGGTGTCTTCAATGAGCCGGCTTCCCAAGCGGGAACTCAGGTAGATGTTGGAATCCACTTGCGGGGACGGATAGCGGAACGGGCTCAGCCAACGTGGAGGCAGGCTGCACCGCTTTTTTCTGTTCCACTGGTTGAGGCCTACGCCTTCCCAGGTGACCACCCAGAAGCGGCCGTTGCTGTCTTCCAGGAAATCGGATATCCAGTTAGCTCCGTCCAAATGCCGGGCTTCGCGCTGTGCCTCCGGGAGAGGTCCTCTCAGGCGGTCCTTATGCATCCTCCCGTCCTTCCAAACTTCCCAGCCGGTGTTGTTCCAAAGGCCCACGTAAACGGCTCCGGCACTGTCTTCGTACAAGGCCGACACCCTGTCTTCGGCAGTCCCGATCCACATTTTCCCTGTATGATCCTCCAGCAAGGCCGTAACATTGGCGGAAGATATGGTCCGGACCTGTTGAAACGCCGGACAAATGACAGAAAGTCCGTTGTTACCGCCCGCCCAGATATTGCCCTTGCGGTCTTCAAACAGGCAGTAGAGTTCTGTAGATGGTGTTTTATAGACAGGTGTATCATCCGGTTTTTCCAGATTCACCGGCCCGATGCCATACGAGCCGGCGGCCCAGAGGCGGCCTTTGCTGTCCGTAATAAGCCTGGCATGTGCTATGGGAAGGCGGCCGTGCAAAACGACTGCTCTGTCTTCATAAGTATACAAAAGAGATGTGTGGTCGTCAAAGGCATAGAGTTTACCTCC
>JAFVMW010000114.1 GCA_017506735.1 Oscillospiraceae bacterium
CGTAGGGGACGGCGTCCTCGACGTCCCGACCCAAAATCCGACCTCGATGGGCGGATTTTGGGAAATATGGTGTGGTTACGAGGCGGCAATCGGAGATTGCCGAGCGGGTCGTCGAGGACGCCGACCCCTACGATGGGTTATTCCACACTCCCCTACAAACTCCAATTTTACAGTGAATCGTCGGAATAGCTTGCGAAGCCGTCGCCCAGGACCTGGTGGGCCTCCTGGACGATGATGAAGGCGTTGGGGTCCTGGCGCACCACCAGCTCCTTCAGCTGAGCCAGCTGGCCCTTTTTCACGGCGGTGAGGATCACCTTGGTATCAGCGCCTGAGTAGTAGCCCTGGCCGTAGAGGTAGGTCACGCCACGCTCCAGCTTTTCGGTGATAAGCTTGGCGATGGCCTCGTGATCCCGGCTGATGATGTAGGCCACCTTGGAGTAGTCGAATTTATACACCACCGCGTCCACCACCTGGCCGGACACGAACACGGTGATCAGGATATACAGCATATTGGTGATATCCCCGAACACCAGGGCCGTCAGCGCCGCCACCACAAAATCCAGGCCGATGGAGATCTGACCGATGTTCAGATTCCGGTACTTGCTCTTGAGCAGCCGCACCACGATGTCCGAGCCGCCGGTGGAGGCGTTGCACAGGAACACCAGGCCCAGACCCGCGCCGCAGAGGATGCCGCCGTAGAGGGCCGCCACCAGGGGTTCGGTTTCGATGGGCGGCAGCAGGGCGAACAGGTCAAAGCTGACGGACAGGCCCACCGTGCCGATGAGGGAGCCAACAAAGAATTCGCCGCCGATTTTCCTGCCGCCCAGGAAAAACAGGGGCAGATTGATCATGGCGGAAATCAGACCCACAGTGCCCAGATTCGTCACGTGATGCACAATCATGGCAATACCGGACACACCGCCGGCGTTCAGCCCGTTGGGCTCCAGAAACAGGTCAAAGCCCAGGGCAAAGATGGCGCAGCCCGTCAGAATCCGGGCCACCCAGAGCAGACGGGAAATCACATTTTTCATAAAATCCTCCTTGCAGGGAGTGGAAAGCTGGAAAGTTCAGGATTTTCAATCCGTCCCGAAGGGACATAAGCACTTTCAACTGTCAACTTTCCATTCAGGAATCCCATCATCCTGTACAAAAAGGGATGGGATATACGGCGATTTGTCTTGCATTTTATCCACAATTGGAGTATGATAACACTGTCAAAAATTATTAGGGGGTAATTCCAATGAAAGATTGTAACTGCGGCTACTGCATGGGCGGCGAGATTCTGGCCGGCTTCGGCATCAAGATCTGTGACCTGAGCGTCAGCCAGCTCATCCTGTTCAAGGAGCAGAGCCATCCCGGCCGCGTCATCGTGGCTTACAAGGATCACGTTTCCGAGCTGGTGGACATCAGTGAGGAAGAGCGCAACGCATTCTTCGCCGACGTGGCCAAGGCTGCCAACGCCATCCACAAGGCATTCCATCCCGACAAGGTCAACTACGGCGCCTACGGCGACGGCGGCTGCCACCTGCACTTCCATCTCGTTCCCAAGTACAAGGACGAGTACGAGTGGGGCACTCCCTTCGCCATGAACCCCGGTCTGAAGAAGCTCAGCGACGAGGAGTACGCTGAGATGATCCAGAAGATCAAGGACAACCTGTAATCCATCGCCTTCCCAGAACCGCTCCGGTGCAAACCGGGGCGGTTTTTTGCGGCGAGTCGCCGCTGACAATTCGTGCGCAGGTGCGTTTGCAGTTGTCATGCGAGTTGAATTTGTATCGGTATGATTGCCACCGGCAATCATTGGGATTCTGGATTCGCTGCGCGGAGCACCACGCTCGAACACAACGTTGTTCGTTAAATTGGAGTTTGTAGGGGAGCGTGGAATAACCCATCGTAGGGGTCGGCGTCCTCGACGACCCGCTCGGCAATCTCCGATTGCCGCCTCGTAACCACACCATATTTCCCAAAATCCGCC
>JAFVMW010000115.1 GCA_017506735.1 Oscillospiraceae bacterium
CGTCGCCGGAGCGGACATTCAGATCGATGCCGCCGCAGGTGCCCACACGGATGAAGGTATCCGCGCCGATGTTCACCAGCTCCTCCATGGCGATGGAAGCGGAGGGGCCGCCGATGCCGGTGGAGCAGACGGAAACCTTCTCGCCCAACAGGGTGCCGGTGTAGATGTTGTACTCCCGGTTCATGCCCACATGAACGGGGTTATCGAAATGGGCGGCAATGGCCTCGCACCGTCCGGGATCGCCGGGCAGGATCACATAACGGCCAACATCGCCCTCCACGCACTGAATGTGCATCTGCTTGTCCAGTTTCTGCATATCGTTCACCCTTTTTTGTTAATTTTGGATAAAACGAGTATAGCATAAACCGGCTGTGCTTGCAAGAATTGTTTTATTCCGAATCCGTTTCCTCGTCCGGATTTCCTTTGCGCTTCAGAAGCATCGGTTGAAGGAACAGATAAAACACTCCAACCAGCAGTGCAGCCAGGGACAGCCACCAGACAAGCCGCAGGCCCTCCAGTTTCAAAAAGGCCCGATAACCGCTGTGTCCCATTCCGAAGGAATCAACATACACATAATTGGAATCCTGCATGATGTAGACCAGCTTCAGCGCCAGCATCACCAGACCACCGATCAGGGCTGCGCCGCAGGCAGCCCATTGCTGGATCGTGATGGCCTGTGCCTTTTTTGCAAGCCCATTGGAAGGTTGGGGGTGGGTTCCGCAGTGATCCACATCCGCTGTGCAGGTATCCCGAAGCAGGTAATCCGCAGACACCCCGAACAGGTCGCAGACTGCAATGATCTTATCCGCATCCGTCTTGGCTGAATCCGATTCCCAGCGGCTCACCGCCTGCCGGGTCACGCCGATGCGCTCCGCCAGCTCTTCCTGGCTCCAGCCCCGGGCCTTGCGCAGGTTCAAAATCTTCTCTCCCATTGTCATGGTCAAGCACCTCCTTGATGGCCCTATCATACAAAAATCCCGCAATTTTGTCTACCAACCCGGTAAAACATTTCCGCAACCGGATGTAACATTGAAAAAAAGCGGAGATTCTCTGTCATTGCGAGGCAGTGCGCACACTGCCGTGGCATTCTTCCACAGATTTCGGAGCCCCGGAGGGGATTGCCACGGGCCTTCGGCCCTCGCAATGACGTGTTTTTGATTCAGAACAAACTGACCTGGCTGGTATCCGGCAGATCCCCGAAGGCGCCTGCGTCCTTGAGCATCTGGATGTGGGTTTTCGACACTTTGGGGCAGGCAGCGGAGACTTCCTCAATGGAGATGAAGGTCTTGCCCTCCCGGCCGTTCATCAGGTCGATGGCGGCGTTTTCGCCCAGACCGGAGATGGACACGAAGGGGGGCAGAATTTTCCCATCCTTGATCAGGAATTTGGTGGCGTGGCTGTCGTACAGGGAGATGGGGGCGAACTCGAAGCCACGGAGGTAGAATTCATAGACAACCTCCAGGGTGGTCAGCAGATCCTCGTCCTTGGCGGTGGCATCGTCATTGCTGTCGATGGCGTTGATGTTTGCCAGCACCGCCTCCATGCCGCCGGTCATCAAACCGGCATCGAAGCCGCCCTTCTGGCTCCGGCGGTAGAAGTAGGCCGCGTAGAAGGCCAGCGGATGATACACCTTGAACCAGGCGATGCGGAAGGCCATCATGCAGTAGGCCACGGCGTGGGCCTTGGGGAAAAGATATTTGATCTTCTTGCAGGAGCCGATGTACCAGTCGGGAACGCCGGCGGCGATCATCTCCTCCTCGGCACCTGGGGGCAGTCCCCTGCCCTTTCGGACGGATTCCATGATCTTGAAGGCACGCTTGTCAGGCATTCCGCAGGAGATCAGGTAGAGCATGATATCGTCACGGGCGCCGATGGTCTGATCCACGGTGGCTGTCTTGGAGTTGATCAGATCCTTGGCGTTGCCCAGCCACACGTCGGTGCCGTGGGTATAGCCGCAGATTCGCACCAGGAAGTCGAACTTCTCGGGCATGGTGTCCAGCAGAACGCCACGGGTGAACCGTGTGTTGAATTCCGGCACGCCCACGGCTCCCGTGGGGCCAAGGAGCTTGTCGTTCTCGTAGCCCAGAATCTTGGAGGAGGTGAAGATGGACATGGTGCCCTTGTCGTCCAGGGGGATGGTCTTGGCGTCCACGCCGGTCATATCCTCCATCATGCGGATCATGGTGGGGTCATCGTGGCCCAGCATATCCAGCTTCAGCAGGTTTTCCTCCATGGAGTGGTATTCGAAATGGGTGGTAATCTGGTCGGATTTGGGGTCGTCGGCAGGATGCTGCACCGGGCAGAAGTCCCAGATCTCATTTTCCTGGGGAATGACCACCAGACCGCCGGGATGCTGGCCTGTTGTACGGCGGACGCCTACGCAGCCTGCCGCCAGGCGGTTTTCCTCTGCCTTGGAGGCGGTTTTGCTCCGTTCTGCCAGATACTTTTTCACATAGCCGTAGGCGGTTTTTTCCGCCACGGTGCCCACAGTTCCGGCACGGAACACGTGGCTGGAGCCGAACATGGAGATACAGTACTGATGGGCCCGGGCCTGGTATTCGCCGGAGAAGTTCAGGTCGATATCCGGCACCTTGTCGCCGCCGAAGCCCAGGAAGGTTTCAAAGGGGATGTTGAAGCCGTCCTTCTCCAGCTGGGTGCCGCAAATGGGACACTTTGCGTCCGGCAGATCCGCGCCGCAGTTGAATTCCTTCGGCACGTCCAGAATGGTGTGCTTGCATTCGGGATTCGGACAGCGATAGTGGGGTGGGAAGGAGTTAACCTCCGTGATGCCGGACATGAAGGCCACAATGGAGGAGCCAACGGAGCCACGGGAGCCAACCAGATAGCCATGCTCCAGGGAGTTCTGCACCAGCCGCTGGGCGGACATATAAATCACATCGTAATGGCACGAAATGATATCATGCAGCTCCGTTTCCACACGCTGGACGAACAGCTCCGGGGGATTGTCGCCGTAAAGCCGGTGGAGCTTGCCGTAGACCAGGTCCTTCAGATCCTCCACGGAATTCTCGATCTTGGGGGCAAACAGGTTCTTGGGCACCGGGCGAAGGCGTTCGCACTGGTCGGCGATGAAGTTGGTGTTTTCCACAACCACCTCATAGGCCTTTTCCTCACCAAGATAGGCAAATTCCTGAAGCATATCGTCGGTGGTGCGGAAGTACAGGGGGTTGGGCTTGTCCGCGTCGTCAAAGCCCTTGGTGGCCAGGAGGATGTGCCGGAAGATTTCGTCCTCCGGGTTCAGAAAATGAACGTCGCCGGTGGCACAGACAGGCTTGCCCAGACGCTCGCCCAGACGGACGATCTTCCGGTTGTACTCCCGGAGATCCTCGTCGGTTTTGGCCTCATACTTGTCATTGGCCAGCATGAACCGGTTGTTGGCCAGGGGCTGGATTTCCAGGAAGTCATAGAAGGAGGCGATGCGCTCCAGCTCGTCGTCACTTTTATGGGCCAGGATAGCCTGGAACAGCTCACCGGCTTCACAGGCAGTGCCGATGATCAGACCCTCCCGGTGGGCCAGGAGTTCGGATTTGGGAATCCGGGGAACACGCTTGAAATAGTCCAGATTGGACATGGAGATCAGGTGGTACATATTCCGCAGGCCCACCTGGTTTTTGGCGTAAATGATGATATGCCGGGCCTGGCGGTCGCCGATCTTGCCCTTGGAACGGAGGGCCGGCATGGCCGGATTGATGCCCTGGATGGTCTCCACGCCGATCTCCTTCAGCCTGGGAATCAGCCGGTCAAACACAAGACCGCAGGTCATGGCATCGTCCGCCGCCCGGTGGTGGTTGAATTCCGGCAGGCTCAGGGCATCCGCCACGATGTTCAGCTTGAACTTGCTCAGGTGCTGCAGCAGGTTCTGGGACAGAATCAGCGTATCCACAGAGGTGGAATCAAAGGCAAGGCCCAGCCGGTTTGCCGCCGCCCGGACAAAGCCCACGTCGAAATCCGCGTTGTGGGCAATGAGCGGCCGGTCGCCGCAGAAGTCCAGGAATTTGGGGAGCACCTCCTCAATGGAGGGAGCGCCCACCAGCATGGCATCGGTGATGCCGGTGAGATCCACAATCTTCTTGTCCAGCTTCTTATGGGGGTCCACGAAGGTCTGGAACCGATCCACCTCCACGCCGTCCTTCAGAATCACCGCGCCGATCTCGATGATGGTGTCATCCCGGCTGGACAGGCCCGTGGTCTCCAGGTCGAAGGCCACATATTCTTCCCCGAAGGGCATATCCTTCTTTCCGTGAACCACGATCCGGTCATCCACATCGTTTACATAATATCCTTCCACACCGTAGAGGATCTTGATATTGTCCTCGGTACCTGCCACCTTGGCCTTGCCGGAGGCCTTCATGGCATCGGGGAAGGACTGCACCACGCCGTGGTCGGTGATACCGATGGCCC
>JAFVMW010000116.1 GCA_017506735.1 Oscillospiraceae bacterium
CAAAGTCTGGTGCCTTACCGCTTGGCGACATCCCAATGCTGATGTACCCTGACCTGGACACACGGCGTATTATAGCATATCTTTTCGGCAGTTGCAACAACTTTTTTCGCTTTTCTTTGGGGATATTTTTTGCCAAAAGAAATCATTTTCCCGGTTTTTCGACCCCCCGGCTCATGACCGCCGGGGAAATTGTAAATTTTATATTGTCCTACTGGAACAGCGCCGGGGTTTGTGCTATAATGGGCGTAAGTATATGAATTTTTATGGAGAGATACCGTTATGATTGAATTATTGGCACCTGCCGGGTCCATGGAGGCCCTGAAAGCTGCCGTACAGAACGGAGCCAACGCCGTATATTTGGGCTGCGGCACCTTCAACGCCCGGCAGAGCGCAAAGAATTTTACCATCCAGACCCTGGGGGAAGCAGTGAAATACTGCCATGTCCGGGGCGTGCAGGTTCACCTGACCTTGAACACCCTGGTTTCTGACCGGGAGATGGAGGAGTGCGTCAGTCTGATCCGTCAGGCCGCTGCCGCCGGTGTGGATGCCTTCATCGTCCAGGACCTGGGCGTGGTGGAGCTGTGCCGTCAGACCGCGCCCAACGTCCCCATCCACGGCTCCACCCAGATGACCATCCATTCCCTGCCCGGCGTGCTGCTCTGCGCCGCCTGGGGAATGCAGCGTGTGGTGCTGAGCCGGGAGCTGAGCCGGGAGGAAATCCGCCACATCTGCGCCAATTCCCCCATTGAAATCGAAGTATTCGCCCACGGCGCCCTGTGTATGTGCTACTCCGGTCAGTGCTATCTGTCCGCCGCCATCGGCGGCCGGTCCGGCAACCGGGGCCGGTGCGCCCAGCCCTGCCGCCTGGCCTACGGCTTCGGCAGAAGCGAGCAGCGTTACCCCCTGAGTCTGAAGGACAACTGCCTGGTCCATTACCTGGAGGATTTGCAGGACATGGGCGTGGCCTCCCTGAAGCTGGAGGGCCGGATGAAGAAGCCCGAGTATGTGGCCACCGTCACCAATGTTTACCGCAAGGCCCTGGATCAGGGCAATGTGACCCGGAATATGGAAGGCGCCCTGCTCACCGCCTTCAACCGTCAGGGCTTCACCGACGGCTATTACACAAACAACATCGGCCCCCAGATGTTCGGCATCCGGGAGGACACCACCGACGATCCTGCCTGGGTCAAGTGGGCCAGAGAAACCTATGAGGCCGTGGAAAACAGCCTGGTGAATGTGACCTTCGACGCAAAGATCACCGCCACAGGCTCTCAGCTCACCGTCCGGGACGCGGACGGCCATGTGTGCCGTGCCCAGGGGCCCTCTGCCGAGCCTGCCCGGAATGTGGCTCTGACCGAGGAGGCTCTGGCGGCCCGCCTGGCAAAAACCGGCGGCACCCCCTTCCGCTGTGCCGGTGTCCGTGCCCAGATCGAGGAGGGCGTGACCCTGTCCGCCGCCGCCATCAACGCCATGCGCCGGGATGTGCTGGCAGAGCTGTCCGCCCTCCGGGCCCGTCGGGAGGCCGCGGTGCTGAAGCGGCCCAGCCGGATTCCTGAGGTCTACGGTCACAGCCAGGAGCCGGTTCTCACCGTCCAGATCACCACCCTGGAGCAGATCACCGGCCGTCTGCTGAAAATGAAGCCGGAAATTCTGTACATCCCTGCCCATCTGATCCGGCAGGAGCCGGAGTTCTTCGCCGGGCTTGCCCAGCGCCAGCGTCTGGCGGTGGTGCTGCCCCGGATCGTTCACGACGGGGAGCTGGAAGCCCTGAAGGAAAATCTGTCCCTTGCCCGGAGCATGGGCATCCGGGAGGCCCTGGCCGGAAATCTGGGCCATCTGCTGCCCATCCGGGAGTGCGGCCTCCGTGCCCGGGGCGATTTCGGCCTGAACATCTATAATTCCCGGGCCATGATGGCCTGCAAGAATTTGCAGCTGCTGTCCGCCACCGTCAGCTTTGAGATGACCCTGCCCCAGATCCGGGATCTGAGCAAGCTGGTGGACACCGAGATGCTGGTCTACGGCAGAATGCCCCTGATGGTCACGGAAAACTGCGTGATCCGCAACCGCACCGGTCAGTGCAGCTGCAGCCAGGGCCCTGCCAAGCTGGTGGATCGCACCGGCGCGGAATTCCCCATCATCAAGGACGGGGCCTCCTGCCGCAGCGTGGTGCTCAACGGCAAGAAGCTGAGCATGACCGACCGGAAGAAGGATCTGTCCCGGATGGGCCTGTGGGCCACCCGGCTGTATTTCACCACGGAAAACCGCCAGGAGGTGGACCGGGTGCTGAATGACTGGCTGAATGAAGCCCCCTTCGACCCCGGTGCCTGCACCAGAGGACTGTACCTGAGGGGACTGGACTGAGTATACATTGTAGGGGTCGGCATCCTCGACGACCCGCTCGGCAATCTCCGATTGCCGCCTCGTAACCACACCGTATTTCCCAAAATCCGCCCATCGAGGTCGGATTTTGGGTCGGGACGTCGTGGACGCCGTCCCCTACGGTATCATCGAAACACCTCTGCTAACCGCAATTCGAACCAATTGGAGGAACACAATGAACGTAATACTCGCTTCCCAGTCGCCCAGGCGGCGGGAGCTTTTGGGAAAGACCGGACTGTCTTTCACTGTCCGGGTGGCAGACATTGACGAAACCATGAACCCTGCCGCCGCTCCCTTTGATGAGGTGGCCCGGCTCAGCCGGGAGAAGGCCCTGGCCATTCCCCGGGAGCCGGAGGATGTGGTCATTGCCGCGGACACCATCGTGGTCTGCAACGGCCAGACCCTGGGCAAGCCGGTGGACGAGGCTGATGCCTTCCGGATGATCTCCATGCTCTCGGGCCGGGATCATCAGGTGATGACGGGCCTGACCGTTCTCAAAGGCGACAAAGCCGTGACCCACACCGAGGTCACGGACATCCATTTCCGTCCCCTGTCCGAAGCCGACATCCCTGTGCAA
>JAFVMW010000117.1 GCA_017506735.1 Oscillospiraceae bacterium
CGGTGAAGGGGTTGACGGAGCCGCCGCCCATGGCGGCGCAGTAGATGCCGTTTTCAATGGAGGAAATGATCTCCTCGTTGGTGTCGGGGCCGTTGTCGATGAAGGTGTTGGTCATACGGCTGGTGGGCTCGTAGGCGTAGCTCTGGCGGCGCCCGGAGGCGGTGGAGGGCATACCCATCCGGCGCTGGCCCAGAAGGTCGATCATGTAGTTTTTCAGGATGCCGTTCTCGATCAGCACACGGCGCTCCATGGGCTTGCCCTCGTCGTCGATGTTGCAGGAGCCCCAGGCATTGGGGATGGTGCCGTCATCGATGGCGGTGACCTTGGGATTGGCCACCTGGGTGCCCAGCTTGCCGCACATCTGGCTCATGCCGATGCCCACGCTGGTTGCTTCCAGAGAGTGGCCGCAGGCCTCGTGGAAGATGACACCGCCGAAGCCGTTGGCGATGGCAACGGTCATCTTGCCGGAGGGGCAGGGGATGGCCCGGAGGTTCACCAGGGCCTGCCGGGCGGCTTCCGTGCCGATGTCCTCGGGACGGAACCGGTCAAAAACCTCCAGACCCATCTGGCGGCCGGGGGAGCACATACCGGTCTGGTTGATGGTGCCGTCGGAGGCCACAGCGGACACGCCCAGACGGGTGCGTACCTGCCGGTCGGAGGTGTAAACACCCTCGGAGTTGGCTACGGTGAAGGACTTGTCAAAGCAGAACAGATTGCCGCTGACCTGGATGATCTTTTCATCCGCCTCATAGGCCTTTGTGCAGGCGGAACGGACCAGATCGGCCCGAACCTTCGCACTGACATCGGCAGGGAGAACGGCGACGGGATGGATATTGGGATTGATCCGCTCGGTCAGGCAGAAATCGGGGATTCTGTCCACGGGATTGCCCACCGCCTGGGCAACACGTCTGGCGCACTCCCGGAGACCGGAGGGGGTCAGGTCAGTAGTACTGGCGAAAAAGGTACGGGTGCCCACAAAGGCACGGATGCCCACGCCGCTGATGATCTGGTCGTTGATGGACTCAATCTTCCGGTTGGAGTAGGACATGGTGGAATTATGAGAATATTCCGCATAGACCTCCGCGAAATCCGCGCCCCCATGGAGCACGATGGAGATCAGATCGGACATCATTTTCTTGTCGAGCATAGATGGTGATTCCTTTCCTTGTGTACGAATTTCAGGCTTGGGAAGTTGTTTCGGTAACTATACCATAGAATCATGTATGTGTCAAAGGAGTACAGCGGTTTTTGTATGCAAAAGTGCAAAAAGGAGCGGCCTGCTGGCCGCTCCTTCCGGTGTCGGATTATGTGTTGTGGAACCGCTCCCAATGGACTTCCTGCCAGCCGTCGGTGTCAAACACACCCCGGACGGCGGCGATCATCATTTCCATCTTGCTGTACAGCACCGGGGCCTCCATCAGGTATCTGGCGGTGTAGTCGGAGGTCATGATGTACTCCATCAGCCGGGCCCGGTCCTCCTGGGGGATGGTCTTGCCGTAGGCATCCACGAAGTAGCTTTCCTTTCCGGCATCGCCGTCCAGATAGGTATGCTCCGTGTCGTTGTAGTAGCCTTCCACCACGCCCTTGTAGCTGAAGCCCTGGGGGTTCAGCTCTCCCCAGCGCACATCGTTGAGGAGCATGGGGTCGGAGTCCATGATCTTGTTTTCCATGGCGTGCCAGATCTCATGGCAGTAGGTGGCAGGCAGATCCCGGGTGGTCACATCCACGGCGATGGGATACCAGTCGCCCATGTCGTAGGTCACGCCCAGCACGTCCACATTGTCGTCATCCAGGCCGGCGGTGATGTTTGCCACCAGCAGCACCAGGATGCCCCGTTCCTGGGCCTCGTTCCGGAACTGGGAGAAGAAAGCCTCGGGATACAGCTCCAGGGAATCCTCCAGATCCTTCAGTGCGGAGCGCAGCAGTTTTTCCTCGGCGGCCAGGGCGGCATCGCTGGAGGGCTGAATGTCAAAGCCGCACTGCTCAATGATGGAGTCGCACTGGTTGGACATGAGGATGGTGATGTCATACCGTTGCTCCAGCTCATCCGCCCGTTCCCGGACCGCAGAAAGGATTTCGGGAACCTCCACGTAGACGGACTGCTCCTCGTAATTTTCTACAATGGCGGTGTCGGTGAGCGACAGCTCCGTTTCCTCCGGCAGTCCGGCGCTTTCAAATTCCAGCAGCTCCGGCCGGATCAGGGCCAGCTTGGTGCCCCGGCGGTTGTAGTCCAGGGCCAGCAGATTGCCTCCGGGGAGGGATACCACCTTGCCCGGGTCCATCTTGTCCGTCAGCTTGGCGATTTCCGCGAATTCCCAGGTGTCCCGGAACCGGTACAGCCGGAAGGAGGACAGATTGTAGGCGTTTTTCGGATCATAGCCCATGACGATCTGGTAGTCGCTCATGGGAACACACCAGCTCCGCTTTTCCGCGGTTCGGGGCAGCACATCCTCAAGACGCAGGGCGGCTTCACCGCTCCAGCCGGTGCGGACCAGATCGGAGTTGTTCACCAGCTCGCTGTACTGGATCATCACGCCGTCAGAAGTCAGAAAATAGGTCTCCATGCCGTCGGCCAGGGCCAGGAGCCTGCCGGTGCCGGCCTCCACCACGCCCATGCACAGATCCGTCAGATAATACTGGGTGTGGACGTTGATGAGCAGCACATCATCCGCCATCCGGTAGTCGGCAATGGATTCCAGAGGCAGGGAAAGCTCCGTTTCCACCTGGGTGGTTTCGCCGGTTTCAATGTCCAGACGGCACAGCCGCTGGGCCCGGATGTAATAATAGCCTGTCATGTCGGCGGTGAAGGTGCCGCCGCTGTTCCCGCAGGCGAAGCTTGTACTACCCAATGCGCTCTAAA
>JAFVMW010000005.1 GCA_017506735.1 Oscillospiraceae bacterium
AGCCTGACGCTCACCGGCCTAAATTGCACCAGAATGCGTTCTCCTCCTAGGTGGGCGACAGCCCACCGTCGTCGTCGGCCTTTTCTGGCACAATTTATCCTCGCTGAGCATCTAGGCCGTTCTATCAAGAATTAGTATTACCGCCGGTCACGTGCCGGGAGATCGGACAGGGCGTTCATGGCCTCCACCGTTTCCCGAAGGAGCAGATACCACTCACCGGCGGTTCTGGGGGATGCCATTCCCGAAAGGAGCCAGCCGCAGCCGGTCAGATGGAGGTTATCGAACCGGGAAGCGAATTTCTTGTCCATACCCATGGCAAGGGCAAAGGGGGCAAGCTCATAGTAATAATTGGGATTGGACCGGAGAATCCGCCCAAGCTCGGACTTGGCAACCCGGCCCATGTACCGCCGCAGACCCAGCAGCTCGCCGTAAATCCGGGCGCCGTTGTCGGTGCGCTTGCCGCCGTAGAAAACCATAAGTCCCGCCAGCAGGGAAGTGCCTGCGGCAATGGCGGCAAACATCAGACCGGCAGGAACCATCAGTCCCATCACCAGCATACCCACTGCGATGGCCAGACTGACCAGGGCCTTGGCCTTTCCGGGATGGCGCAGATGCCGGAAACCCTCCTGAATCATCCAGGAGCCACCGGCGAACACACCGCCGATGACCACCATCCAGAAGACTCGCCACATCGGGGAGCTGGTCACGCAGTCGCCCACAGCCACACCGGCGAACAGGGCCACGCCGCTGCACAGAAGCCGGAACAGGAGCATTCCTGCCGCACCCTTGCGGAAGCCTGCGCTGAACCGACGGGAAATCCTGGCGGTTTCATCCCGGAGGGCGGCGTAGCGCTGACCGGTGGCATCGGCCAGCTGTTTTTTGCCGAAGAGCTTGCGGAAGGTCTTTTGCTCAAAGCCCGAGCGCTCGTTGCCCATTTCCATTTTCTTGTGAAGCAGAACCCGTCCGTTGCCGTCGGGCTGAATGATCAGATAACCGAGCTGGGCCCAGTGAACGACCATCAGCGTCAGATCCGCAGGGAACCGGTTCAGATAGCTGCCCACCGCGCCGGCGGAGATACCCTCCGGGGCTGTGGCACGATAGGTGGGCAAAATGGGCAGCCGGCTCTGGAATGCCATCCAGTAAAGCAGTGCCAGACCGCCCAGGACGATCATGGCCCAGGTGTCAAACACCAGACTGCCGCCGGCGGCACGCTCCCGGGGGAACATTCCCTCCGGCGCGTCCAGCTGCAAAAACAGGGTTTCGCTGTCCTTCAGCCGGGCGGTGATGGAGCCGGTGATGGTGGCACCGTTGATCGTATAAGTCAGACTGCGCTCAATATCCTGCTCATGGTAGCCGCTGTAGAACACAGGCTCCGCGTCAAACAGTCCCGGCATGGTGACGGAGAACTGCAGAGCCTCCACCGGATACCGGAAGCCGTAGAGCAGGGGAACGGTGACAGTCTGTTTTCCCGTTTCCGGGTCGGTGGTGACAACCTGGTTGGCGGTATAATGAATGGTCAGACTGAAAAGACCGGTCTGACTGCCCAGTTCCTTCAGGCTGATGGCAGTAATGCCGTTGTCATTTTTCAAAGACGCCTTTTTTCCGTTTACCGTTACGCCGGACACATCCGTGCCGATGGGAAAAACCAGATCCCGGACAGCGGTATCCAGCCGGATGGTCACGGTCATGGTGATCTGACAGGCGCCGGTCTGGTTCACCGAAGCGGTGGACTGGGCCATGGTTACGGCATTGTCAGCGTAGACAGTGGCAGACAGGAGAAACAGGCAAAGAAGCAAAGCGATCAGTCGCCGCATAGGCAGCACCTCCTGGATGAAATATCTTCTTAAATTGTAATTATACCACTAAAACCAGGAAAATGCAACCGGTTACGCCTGATTTTGACAAAGGATTTCGCCCTGTACACCGTCCAGACAGGGGCCGGAGATCCGGACGAAGCGAATCTGATTGTGCAAATTCTTACCGGGGGCATAGACCCGGACATAATTGGGGGCATGGCCGGTGGCAAAGGGGCCTGACTGCTCCTCAAACAGCACCTGCACCACCTGGCCCTCCATGGCCTGCCGGAAAGCCAGATTCATGGAGTCCGCCACAGCGATGGCCCGGCGGCTCCGGTCCTCCTTCACCGCGTTGGGGTGCTGTCCTGGCATTTTGTCCGCAGGGGTGCCGGGACGACGGGAGTAGGGGAAGATGTGCATTTCCGCGAAGCCCACCTTCTCCATGAAGGCCAGGCTCTCACCGAATTCCTCCTCCGTTTCTCCGGGGAAGGCCACGATCATATCCGTGGTGATGGCGCAGCCGGGGAAGTACTCCCGGAGCAGCTTCACGCTTTCATAATACCGGGCGGTATCATACTTCCGCTTCATCCGCGCCAGCACTGTGTCAGAACCGGACTGCATGGACAGATGGAAATGGGGACACAGATTGTCGTATCCGGCAAGACTCCGGCAGAATGCTTCTGTAATGATCCGGGGCTCCAGGGAACCCAGCCGAACCCGGAGACCGGGAACCGCTTCGCAGATGGCCCGGAGCAGCATGACCAGCCCGGGCTTTCCAGGCAGATCCACGCCCCAGGAGGCAATCTCGATGCCCGTGACCACGATCTCCCGGAAGCCCTCCTCCGCAAGCTGTTTTGCCTGTTCCACCACCAGCTCCAGCGGCGCGGACCGGACAGGGCCCCGGGTATAGGGGATGATGCAGTAGGAGCAGAAATTCACGCAGCCGTCCTGGACCTTGATCATGGCCCGGGTCCGCTGGGACAGACCGCCGGCAGGCAGAACCTCAAAGCTTCTCCGGCCAAGGGCGTTGTCCACCTGTGTCCGCTTCTGCCGGTCAGCGATGGCGCTGAGCATCATGTTCAGAAATTCCTCCCGTCCGCCGCTGCCGGAGACCACATCCACCCCAAGGGCTTCAATGGCGGCAGGATCGTGCTGGGAGTAGCAGCCGCAGACGCCGATAAGGGCCTGGGGATGCTCCCGGCGGCACCGGCGGATCACCGCCCGGTTTTTTTTGTCGGAAACGGCGGTGACGGAGCAGGTGTTGATGATGTAGCCGTCGCAGGCTTCTTCGAAGCCGCAGATTTCATGGCCCATCCCCCGGAGGAGCTGCTCCATGGCCTGTGTCTCATACTGGTTGACCTTACAGCCAAGGGTATAAAAAGAAAATCTCATGTCAATATCACCAAATCAAGGATTGGGGAAGCTCTGATTCAATCGGCAAGAGCAGATGGCGAGAGATTTTGGCCCAAATTGAAGTTTGGAAAGCGGAGGAATACTTTGTGTATTTCCCGGTTTGCAAACGGAAAAGTTGGGTCAAAAGATCCGTCAGCTGCCGCAGACGATTTATTCAGAGATTCCTTAGTTTTTTTACGAAATTCATCGGAAATTGGGCTTGCGTTTTTGATTGCTCTGGGATATAATACCAACCGTTGCGCACGACACCCATTCTTCTTCATTATACACGGCCTGTCAACGGCTGTACAGGGTTCCCCGGGAATCCGGAGGAGAAAAGGAAGGTGCGCGATGGCTTGTGTTCTGATTTATTGTTAATGTCCGCCCCCGAACGCGCGACGGACGTTCCGCTCCCATGCTGGTTAGAATGGTATACAGAGGCTCCTCTGCGAAAAGAGAATATAAGCCGAAGCCGTCCCGGATCAACCGGGGCGGATTTTTTTGCTTTCGGGAAAGTCTTAAAAATTCTTAACGCTCTGTATTTTTCGGAAATTTGTGGTAGAATAAAAGAAAAAGGAAGGAGCGATGAAGTGATGTCTGACAAAATTCGCATTCTTGCTGTGGATGACGAACCCGACCTCCGGGGCCTTCTCCGGATTCTGCTGACCAACCGGGGGTATGATGTGATTGAAGCCGCCTCCGGTGATGAAGCGGTGGATCTGCTCCGGGGAGACAACCGGGTGGATCTGGTGATCATGGACATTATGATGCCGGGACTTTCCGGCGTCCAGGCCTGTGAGGAGATCCGGAAATTCTCCACGGTGCCCCTGCTGTTTCTCACCGCCAAGGGTACGGTGGACGATAAAATCGAAGCCTACGGCTCCGGCGGTGACGATTACCTGGTCAAGCCCTTTTCCCAGGATGAGCTGATCATGAAGGTGGAATCCCTGACCCGGCGCTACCGGATCTATAAGGGCAAGAAGGAAACGGTGGATGGAAATGACCTACAGCTGGACGAGGAACACAGCTGTGTCCTCCGGGGCGGCAAACGAATCGAGCTGACGGACAAGGAATTTGCCATTCTGCGGTTCTTCTTCCAGAACCAGGGCCAGACTGTGGATGTCTGCCGGGTTTACGAAGGGGTGTGGGGAGAGAAATATATGCCCTCCTCCAACAATACGGTGATGGTACACATTCTGAATCTGCGCAAAAAGCTGGAAGCAGACCCTGCCAATCCGAAGCTCCTCCGCACCGTATGGGGAAAGGGGTATCGCTTTGGCTGAGCGCAAACGATTCCACTCCATGACCTTCAAGCTGATGGCGGCGGTTTGCTTTGCTTTTGCGCTGGCAGTGCTGACCTTTCTGGCCAGTTTTCTGGTGGGAGGCAAGGTGGTGGACCATTTCTTCCTGTCCAGCTCCGCAATGGATACCCGGCTGGGCAAGGAGATACAGTCCTTCCGGGAGTATGTATCCTCCAATCAGATTGCTTCCACCGATGTGAACGCCATCGGAAACTGGAACCGGGAGCGTCAGCACATCGAGGTCACGGTTTACGGCATGAATTCCACAGTCAGCTCCACCGCCGAGGGAGCGGTGCTGATTTCCAACGAGCTTGGCCTGGTGATCCGGGCAGGAGAGCTGTCCGATGGCGTCCGGGAGTACCCGGTGAACTTTGCCGATGGCGTCCATGTTGTGGCGCTGTATGACAGCTATACCTGGCTGTATGTTGCCGCTGTGGTGACGGCCTCGCTGCTGCTGGCGGTGATTGTGTTCCTGTCAACGGTGCTTTTGTATGACCAGTACATGACACGAACGGTTCAGACTCTGAGCCGCCAGGTACGCCAGGTCAGCCAGGGCGATTTGCAGATGCGGATTCGTCCCATGAGCCAGGATGAAATCGGCCAGCTTGCCATGGATGTGGACAATATGCGTCTTTCCATCATTGACAAGCTCCGCCGGGAGGAGGAAGCCTGGCAGGCAAACACCCAGCTGATCACCGCCATCTCCCACGATGTCCGCACCCCTCTGACGGCGCTGATGGGCTATCTGGAAGTGATTTCCGACGAAGCCCTTTCCCCGGAGGATCGAAAGGCTTACCTGGAAATCTGCAAAAACAACGCCCGGCGGCTGAAGGGCCTGACCGACGAGCTGTTCGGCTTTTTCCTGGTGTTCGGCAAGCCCACGGTGGATCAGTCCCCGGAGCTTTTCGACGCGGCCATGCTCATTGAGCAGATCATGATGGAGCATCAGCTCAATCTGAGCCAGAGGGGCTTCCAGATGGAGCTGGTACATGAAGGGGAGATTTCCGGCAATCTGAAGGTGGATCTGACCCATCTGCGGAGAGTCTTTGACAATCTGATCTCCAATGTGAACAAATACGCCGATCCAGAGCATCCGATTCTGGTGACCATCCGCCAGGAAGAGGAGGAGCTGACGGTGTCCATGGAAAACCACATCGCGCCCCGGCCTGTGCAGGTGGAGCGCAACGGCATCGGACTGAAAACCTGTCACAAGCTTGTGACAGCCATGGGCGGTGAATTCAATCAGTCCAGAACCGACCATACCTTCCGGGTGGAGGTTCTGCTGCCCATGCTCCTTTCCGCGGAAGCAGCAGAGATATAACAAACTTTACAAAATAGTGATAAAAAATGCCGGTCGGGATAACCCGACCGGCACATTTTGTTTCGGAAACTCTGAAAT
Source organism: Oscillospiraceae bacterium (assembly GCA_017506735.1). Lineage (GTDB taxonomy): Bacteria > Bacillota > Clostridia > Oscillospirales > Oscillospiraceae > Faecousia. The sequence continues at coordinate 5,889 of JAFVMW010000005.1, forward strand.
TACACCATTGCGGCGGTGATGATGGCCATCTTGTAGACTTCCTCAGCGTTGCAGCCGCGGGACAGGTCATTGATGGGAGCAGCCAGACCCTGCAGGATGGGGCCCAGAGCTTCGTAGCCGCCCAGACGCTGTGCGATCTTGTAGCCGATGTTGCCAGCCTCGATGGTGGGGAAGACGAAGGTGTTGGCGTAGCCTGCGACAGGGGAGCCGGGGAACTTCAGCTGGCCGACCTCGGGAGCGACGGCTGCGTCGAACTGCATCTCGCCGTCGATGGCCAGCTCGGGAGCCATAGCCTTGGCCTCGATGGTGGCGTCGTGGGACAGCTTGACGGTGCCGCCCTTGCCGGAGCCGTTGGTGGAGAAGCTCAGCATAGCGACCTTGGGGTCGATGCCGAAGACCTTTGCGGTGTTGGCAGTCTCAATGGCGACCTCAGCCAGCTGCTTGGCAGCGGACAGAACCACGTTGCCTTCCTTGTCCAGTTTGTCCTCGTAGCCCAGGTTGATGGCGCAGTCGCCCATAGCCAGCTTCTCTTCGCCGCGGACCATGATGAAGCAGGAGGAAACCAGGTGGGAACCGGGCTTGGTCTTGACGATCTGCAGAGCAGGACGGACGGTATCAGCGGTGGAGTAGGTAGCGCCGCCCAGCAGGGAGTCAGCATAGCCCATCTTCACCAGCATGGTGCCGAAGTAGTTGCCCTTGGACAGAGCCTTGCGGCAGTCCTCAGCGCTCATCTTGCCCTTGCGCAGCTCGACCATCTTCTCGACCATGGCGTCCATCTCGGGGTAGGTTGCGGGATCCAGGATCTCCACGCCCTCGATGTCGAAGCCGCCCTTTGCAGCGTTGGCCTTGACCTCATCGACGTTGCCGACCAGGATGACCTTCAGGAAGCCGTCAGCCTTCAGACGGGCGGTAGCCTCCAGAATACGGGCGTCATGGCCCTCGGTGAAAACGATGGAACGGGGATTGGCCTTCAGAGTCTCAATCATTGCATTGAACATGACACGTTACCTCCAGATAATTGTAAAAATAATGGTGCGGACATACTGTCCGTAGATTGACAAGCTAATTATACAACAGGATTTTCCTCAACGCAACCTTTTTTGTAAGAAATTACATGGACGGCGCTCAGGGGATGATCTTCTTTGCCTTCAGATACCGTTCCTCCTCGGAGAACACGCAGCCGCAGTATTTCTGGATGTACATTTCCAGCTCCCGGGCCTTTTCCTGGCCTGCCCGGAAATAGGGACGGAAATCCCGGTATTCAAATTTTACGCCGTATTCGAAGGCGGCGCGCTCGGCCACTTCACGCATCAGCTCGTGCTTCTGATAGGGGGAGATGAACAGGGAAGAGGTAAAACTGTCGAAGCCCCCCTCCGCCGCCGCCCGGGCCACATCGAACAGCCGGATCTCATAGCACTTTACGCACCGTCCGGCGATATCCGGAGCCACCTCCCGGACAAAGGGCCGCAGGCCGTAGTCATTTCGCTCAATCAGAGGCAGATCAATGGACGCGCAGTAATCTCTCAGACAGTTCCGCCGGGCCCGGTATTCGGTGAAGGGATGGATGTTGGGATTGTACCAGTAGGCGGTGACCTCCAGACCGTCCCCCTGAAGCACATCAATGCACTGATTTGCGCAGGGGGCGCAGCAGGTATGCAGCAGTGTTTTCATGGATTGTTCCTCCAAAATCAAGGTTTGACGCTACTATATCATAGAAAGCGTTTTTTTTCAATCGCCGGATGGGACTGCGCAGGAATTGGTACCGGGCGCAGTTCGCCATAGCGGAATAATGGTTCTGTAAAATTCACAAATAGCACTTGAATTTTGCAGTCTGCTGTATCATAATAGATAACAACGAATTGGAATTGGAGGGATTGTTATGTCCGGACAGGGAAGAAGCGTACATTCTGTGGAAAAAGCCATCCGGCTCCTGGATTGCTTCTGGGAGGCCGGCGGAAGCCTGGCCCTGACGGAATTGGTTCAGAAAACCGGCTGGGCGAAAAGCACCGTCCACGGACTGCTTTCGTCTATGGTGGAAACTGCCGTGGTGGAGCAGGACAAGTCCGACGGGCGCTACCGTTTGGGCTACCACCTGTTTGAGCTGGGCAGCGCCGTTGCCGCCGGCTGGGATGTGGTGGGCATTGCCCGGCCCAGGCTGGAGGAGCTTGCGCAGAGCGCGGGGGAGAGTGCCTATCTTGCCAGGCTCAGCGGCGATGAGCTGATCCTGGTGGAGTGTGTGGAACCCCGGTCCGGCTTCCGGGTGTCCTCGGAGCCTGGAACACGGATTCCGCTGCACTGCTCCTCCCAGGGAAAATGTATTCTGGCTGCCATGCCGGAGGAACAGGCAAGGGAAATCCTAAGCCGCAAAGGTATGGCCCGTCTGACCCCCAATACCATCACCACCTGGGAGGGACTGTCCTCCCAGCTTGCCCTGACCCGGGAGCTTGGCTACTCCATGGAACGGGGCGAATACCGGGCAGGCCTGCAAAGTGTGGGCGCGCCGGTATACACCAGCGACGGACGGTGCAGCTACGCCATCGGCGTGGTGGGCATCCAGACGGCAGGCCAGCTTGGCGCGGACAAGACCGCCATCAACGCTGTGAAGCAGGCGGCGGAGCGGGCCTCCTATGATCTGGGCTGGCGTCCGGAAAAGAATCACCGGGGATAACCGGTTACAAGGAAGGAAATACTGCAATGGCGAAGATGTACTTCAAATACGGTGCCATGGGCTCCAGCAAAACCGCCCAGGCTCTGATCACCAAATACAATTATGAAGAAAATGACATGAAGGTCTGGCTTATCAAGCCCAGCGCCGATGTCCGGGACGGCGCGGATATCCTCCGCAGCCGCATCGGCCTCCAGGCTCAGGTAGAGATCATCACCCCGGAGATGGATGTGTTCGCCCAGTTCGGTGAAGTGATGCGCGGCAGGTGCGATGTGATCATTGTGGACGAGTGCCAGTTCATGGAGCCCGGGCAGATCGATCAGCTTCGTTCCATCGTGGATGAATATAATATCCCTGTGATGTGCTTCGGTCTGCGCACGGATTTCCAGTGCAAGCTCTTCCCCGGCAGCCGTCGGCTCATGGAGGTGGCGGACACCATCCAGGAGATCAAGACCATCTGCGACTGCGGTGCCAAGGCCACGGTCAACGCCCGGATTGACTCTGACAATTACATCGTCACCGAGGGTGCCCAGGTGGTGCTGGGCGGCAATGATTCCTACATCGCCATGTGCCACAAATGCTGGGTCCGGGGCATCCGGGAACACAGAAAGATCAAACTCCACGGACAGAACTAATATAAAAGGAGAAATGAATCATGGAACTGAAGGAAATTTTAAGCAAATGCGACCACACTCTGCTGGGCCAGGCTGCCACCTGGGCTGACATCAAGGCCATCTGCGATGACGGCATGAAGTATGAAACCGCCTCTGTCTGCATCCCTGCCAGCTTCGTTAAGCAGGCCAAGGAGTATGTGGGCGACAGATTAGCGATCTGCACCGTCATCGGCTTCCCCAACGGCTACTCCACCACCAAGGTCAAGTGCCTGGAGGCTTTTGACGCTGTGGAGAACGGCGCGGATGAGATCGATATGGTCATCAACATCGGCTGGGCCAAGGAAGCAAAGTGGGACGAAATCACCGAGGAAATTCGTGCCATCAAGAATCACTGCAACGGCAAGCTGCTGAAGGTCATCATCGAAACCTGCCTGCTCACCGATGAAGAAAAGATCGCCCTGTGCAAGTGCGTCTCCGATTCCGGTGCGGACTATATCAAGACCTCCACCGGCTTCTCTACCGCAGGCGCGACCTTTGCTGATGTGGAGCTGTTTGCCAAGCACGTGGCCCCCCATGTGAAGATCAAGGCCGCCGGCGGCATTGCCACCCTGGACGACGCGGAGAAGTTCATTTCCCTGGGCGCGTCCCGTCTGGGCACCTCCCGCATTGTTAAGATCGCCAAGGGACTGGCAAACGATGGCACTTACTAATTTATAATTACAAATGATAATTTACAAATTGCGGACACAGCGGTTATGAAGAAAAACATAATTGTGCAAAAAAGTTTTGCGTTTTCTATAAGAATTGTTAATCTTTACAGATATTTGTCCGAGAAAAAGAAAGAATATGTTATTTCCAGGCAGGTGTATAAAAGCGGCACAAGTATCGGCGCGAATATCGCAGAAGCGCAGCGGGCGCAAAGCACAGCAGATTTTGTTTCGAAGATGAAAATCGCACTAAAAGAAGCAAATGAAACCCAATACTGGCTGAAGCTGCTCCATCAAACACAATATATTACGGACAGGGAATTCCAAAGTATACATGGAGATTTGGTGGAAATCTTGAAAATACTGACCGCAATTTGCAAACACTATCCCCAGAGCAATCAATTGAATTTATAATTTGTAACTAGTAATTTGTAATTAAAAAGGAGAAATAACATGTCCAATTTTGCTGTTACCCCCCATATCAATGTTCAGAATGAGATCGGCTTCGGCAAGACCGTGCTGATGCCCGGCGATCCCCTCCGTGCCAAGTTCATCGCGGAGAATTTCTTTGAGAATCCCGTGCTGGTCAACAACGTCCGCGGCGTCAACGGCTACACCGGCTATTACAAGGGCGTGAAGGTTTCCGTTATGGCTTCCGGCATGGGTATGCCTGCCATCGGCATCTACTCCCATGAGCTGTTCAACTTCTTCGGCGTGGAGAACATCATCCGGGTTGGCTCCGCCGGCTCCATTCAGGACAACATCAACCTCTACGACCTGGTCATCGCCCAGGGTGCCTGCACCGATTCCAACTGGATGAGCCAGTTCCATCTGCCCGGCCATTTCGCTCCCATTGCAAGCTACGAGCTGCTGAGCGAGGCCGTGAAGGCCGCCGAGAACCACGGCGCCACCTATCACGTGGGCAATGTCAACTCCTCCGATGTGTTCTACGGCGACCATGTGGACGTTCCCGAAGGCCTGGACAGCGTCTACGGTCTGAAGAAGATGGGCGTCATGGCTCTGGAAATGGAAGCCGCCGCCCTGTATATGAATGCCGCCCGTTACGGCAAGCGCGGCCTGTGCATCTGCACCATCTCCGACCACGTTCTGAAGGGCGTGGAAACCACCGCCGAGGAGCGCCAGAACTCTTTCACCACCATGATGAAGGTGGCTCTGGACGTGGCAGTTGCCATGGAGGGCCGCTAAGGCTGTGTATTCTGCTGACAGGATCGAAACCGAACAGAGGTTAAGAAGGTTTCGGGTTCCGCCCATTGCCAGTCTGTTCTCCCTGTGGGGACTGTTCATACTGTTTATGGCGCTGAAGGGGATGACCCGGGATTTTACCGGCTGGGTATTTCCTGTTTGGGAAATGGAGTATGGTTCTGCCGTTTTTATCACATTGTTTCTTCTGTTCTGGTACGGTTTTCTGCTGTTCTGGATCTGGATGACGGCACGGCCTCTGCATACGGTTCGGGTCAGCCGGGACTGGGTGAAATTCTGCATCGGCCCGGTGGTGTTCCGCAAAATTGCAGCCTGTGATATTGCCACAGTGGTTATCACGGATGCGGAGTATGGCTGGAACAAAGGCCGATATACCCAAACCCGCAGCGCAGGAATCTATCTGTCCCGGATTGCTGCCGAGGAACTCCGGGAACGGAGCATGGACCGAACCACCCGGAGAAGAAAACAGAAACAGGAACTGCACCTCAGTGACAGCATCCGGGGCACGGATTCTGATGTGGCAACCCGGATGGCAAAGGGCCTGATGGGCAGAAAATGGTATCTTGACTGGTCAGAATCCGCGGAACAGGCACTCCGGGAGAATCTGACGACCAGCGTGTTCATTAAGTGATTTTTCTGGAAGAGATGGACATTATGTCCCCGGACGTGGCAGTTGCCATGGAGGGTAAGTAAGCGACATCCGTCGCTTTCGATATAAATTTCTGACGAAATTTTCGATATATGCGCGGCATTCGATATGTGGTGCCACGCGATATGCCCCGGGGGGCGAGAGAAATTTATATCATATCGACGCGAAGCGATATCGAATTGCGGAGCAATATATCGAATGGGCAAAGCCCATATATCGATTGAGCTTGTGTTGAGGTGAATTTATGAAACGTGTATTCTTAATTGTTTTGGACTCATGCGGTGCCGGTGCCATGCCGGATGCTGAGTCCTTCGGTGATGTGGGCGTGCATACCCTGAAAAGCTGCGCGTCCTCTGAATATCTGCATATCCCCAACCTGGTGAGCCTGGGCATCGGCAATATTGATGGCCAGAGCTTCCTGGGCACCGTGGAGAACCCCACCGGAGCGGTGGCACGGCTTGCCGAGCGTTCCATGGGCAAGGACACCACCATCGGCCATTGGGAGATCGCCGGCGTGATCTCTCCCAATCCGCTTCCCACTTACCCCAACGGCTTCCCCGAGGAAGTGCTGAAGGCCTTTGAGGAGGCCACCGGCCGGGGCTGCCTGTGCAACCTGCCCTATTCCGGCACCGACGTGATCCGGGATTATGGTCAGGAGCATCTGGACACCGGCAAGTGGATCATCTATACCTCCGCCGACTCCGTGTTCCAGGTGGCCGCCCATGAGGAGCTGGTTCCCCTGGAGGAGCTGTACGATGCCTGCCACAAGGCAAGAAACATCCTCCGCGGCAAGCACGGCGTGGGCCGTGTCATCGCCCGTCCCTTTGTGGGCAATGCCGCCGACGGCTTCAAGCGGACTTCCAACCGCCATGACTACTCTCTGGAGCCCCCGGCCCAAACCCTGCTGGATGCCGTCAAGGCTTCCGGCAAGGCCTCCATCGGCGTGGGCAAGATCAATGACATCTTCGCCGGCATCGGTACCACCGAGTATGTCTACAACAAGTCCAATGCCAACGGCATGGAGCACACCGATCATTACGCCGCCCAGGACTTCGAGGGCCTGTGCTTCGTGAATCTGGTGGACTTTGACATGGTCTACGGCCACCGCCGGGACATCGACGGCTATGCAAAGGCCCTGTCCGAATTCGATGCCTGGCTGGGCACCTTCCTGCCGAAGCTGGGAGAAGAGGACATCCTCATGATCACCGCCGACCATGGCTGCGACCCTGCCTATACCGCAACCACCGACCACACCAGAGAATATGTGCCCCTGATCATCGCAGGCCCCCAGGTCAAGCCTGTGAACCTGGGCACCCGGGAAAGCTTCGCTGACATTGCCGCCACCGTGGCAGAGCTGCTGAACGTGGAATACAAAACCGAAGGCAGAAGCTTTGCTGCTGAGATTCTTTAAGGAGGTTCCCAATATGGCTCCTGAAAAACTGTTAGAGCTGGCCCGAGAGGCCATGACCCGCGCATACGCCCCCTATTCCGGCTATAAGGTCGGCGCGGCCCTGCTTTGCGCAGACGGCACCGTTTATGGGGGCTGCAACATTGAAAACGCGGCCTATGGCCCCACCAACTGCGCCGAGCGCACCGCGATTTTTAAGGCCGTGTTCGACGGCAAACGGGACTTCACCGCCATCGCTGTAGTTGGCGGCAAGGACGGACAGATCACCGGTGCCTTCCCTCCCTGCGGTGTGTGCCGTCAGGTGATGCGGGAATTCTGCCGGGACGACTTTCTGATCTACATCGGCGGAGCAGGGGATGACTATCAGGCGCTGACCCTGGCCCAGATCCTGCCCCACAGCTTTTCCGCTTCCGAGCACATGACCTGATCTGGGGAACCTCTGAATAAATCGCCTCCTGCCGATTTCATCAGAGCTTCCCTGTAAGCCCCTCCGGTTTCCGGAGGGGTTTCTTTGGAAAAAGGGAAATTAGCGGTTGATTTTTTGTCAGAAGTATGAGAAAATGATTGATGGTATATGATACCAATAATAAAAATTTTGGAGGATCACAAAATGAAGAAGTTCCTGGCACTGCTGCTGGCTGTTGTCATGGTTCTGGGTCTGGTCGCCTGCGGCGAAAAGACTCCCGAGACCACCGCTCCCCAGGGCGGCGAGAACCAGCCTGCTGACACCAAACCCGCAGAATCCACCCCCGTTGTTTCCGAGTCCGAGTACAAGGTCGCTATGATCACCGACTACGGCGACATCACCGACCAGTCCTTCAACCAGACCACCTACGAGGCCTGCAAGGAGTACTGCGACGCCAATGATGTGAAGTTCGCTTACTACAAGCCCATCGGTGACTCCGACGCTGAGCGTATCGCCATGGTCGATGCCGCTGTTATGGATGGCTACAACATCGTTGTCCTGCCCGGCTTCGCCTTCGCACCTACCGTTGTTGAGGTCTGCCAGATGTACCCCGATGTCAAGTTCATCGCTCTGGACGTTGCTCTGGGCGACCTGCTGGCTGCTGCCGTGGGCGAGAGCTATGACTACAACCCCGACAACTGGAACCTGGCTGACTACGTTGACATGAGCAATGTCTACTGCGCTGTTTACCAGGAAGAGCTGTCCGGCTACATGGCTGGCTACGCTGCTGTCAAGATGGGCTACAAGCACTTCGGCTACCTGGGCGGCATGGCTGTTCCCGCTGTTATGCGCTTTGGCTACGGCTTCCTGCAGGGCATTGACGCCGCTGCTGCTGAACTGGGCAACACCGCTGAGATCGTTGTTGAGTATGTTTACGGCAACCAGTTCTTCGGCGATGCTGATATCACTGCTGTTATGGACACCTGGTACGGCGAGAAGGGCGTTGAGTGCGTCTTCGCCTGCGGCGGCGGCATCTACACCTCCGCTGCTGAGGCTGCTGCAAAGGTCGGCGGCAAGGTCATCGGTGTTGACGTTGACCAGTCTGCCATCATCGACCCCAAGTATGGCGAGGGCATGACCATCACCTCCGCTATGAAGGGCCTGGCTCCCACCGTTAAGGACACCCTGAAGGATGTTATCGAGAACGGCAACTGGGCTGCCTACTCCGGCAAGATCGCAAACCTGGGCCTGGTTTCTGCTGATCCCGAGACCAACTATGTCCAGATCCCCATGGAGGCCACCCACTGGTGTGATGCCTTCACCCAGGAGGACTACAAGGCTCTGGTTGCTGGTATGTTCGACGGCACCATCACTGTCTCCCCCGACTTCTCCGTGATGCCCACCGTTGGCTTCACCGTCAATGAGTACCCCAACATCAAGTAATTGATTCCCTGCGTTTCCGGAAGGACAGGCTTTATGCCTGTCCTTCTTTTTTGCGGTCTGAGAAAAGATGACGGAAAATGCAGGATTATTGCGAAAAACATTTTGCAATATGAACAATGCCGTGGTATACTAATTGGGAACATAATGGCCGTAAGGGATATTGCGCCCTTTTTCGGCTGAAGGAGGTATGGCAAATTGGAAAACTATGCAGTTGAGATGCTGCACATCACCAAACGGTTCCCCGGAATCATTGCCAACGACGACATTACCATCCAGCTTCGCAAGGGCGAAATCCACGCGCTGCTGGGCGAAAATGGCGCCGGTAAATCCACGCTGATGAGCGTTCTGTTCGGTCTTTACCAGCCGGAAGAGGGCGAAATTCATGTGGAAGGCAAGAAGGTGGACATCCGCAACCCCAACGATGCCAATGATCTGGGCATCGGCATGGTTCATCAGCACTTTAAGCTGGTGGAGTGCTTCTCTGTTCTGGATAACATCATCCTGGGTGTTGAGCCTGTGAAGGGTGCTTTCCTGGACAAGGATCAGGCCAGAGGCAAGGTGGAGGAGCTGTCCAAGCGCTACGGTCTGCAGGTGGATCTGGACGCCAAAATTGAGGACATCACCGTTGGTATGCAGCAGAGAACCGAGATTCTGAAAATGCTGTACCGTGATAATGATATCCTGATTTTTGACGAGCCTACCGCCGTTCTGACTCCCCAGGAGATTTCTGAGCTGATGCAGATCATGCACAATCTGGCCGCCGAGGGCAAGAGCATTCTGTTCATCTCCCACAAGCTGGCAGAGATCATGGAAGTTGCCGACCGGTGCAGTGTCCTGCGTAAGGGCAAGTACATCGGTACCGTGGAAACCAAGGATGTGACCCCTGCCGATCTGTCCCGGATGATGGTCGGCCGTGATGTCAAGGCCAAGGTTGACAAGGAAGATGCCAAGCCCACCGAGGTGGTTCTGGATGTCAAGGGCATGAGCGTTGCATCCAAGCGCCACAAGAAGAACGCTGTGAATAACGTTTCCTTCCAGGTTCGCCGGGGTGAGATCGTCTGTATCGCCGGCATCGACGGCAACGGTCAGACGGAGCTTGTCTACGGCCTGTCCGGCCTGGAGCCTCTGAGCGCAGGCACCATCTCCATGTGTGGCAAGGACATCACCAAGCTCCCCATCCGCAAGCGCAGCATCATGGGCATGAGCCATATCCCCGAGGACCGTCATAAGCACGGTCTGGTGCTGGACTACTCACTGGAGGACAATATTGTGCTTCAGCGGTATTTTGAGCCGGAGTTCACCAGCCCCCTGGGCTTCCTGAAGCGCAAGAACATCCGGGCCTATGCCGAGCGACTCATTGAGCAGTTCGACGTCCGTTCCGGCCAGGGTCCCATTACGATCACCCGGGCAATGTCCGGCGGCAACCAGCAGAAGGCCATCATCGCCCGTGAGATCGACAAGAAGCCCGAGCTGCTGATCGCAGTCCAGCCCACTCGCGGTCTGGACGTTGGCGCCATTGAGTATATCCACAAGCAGCTGGTGGAACAGCGTGACGCAGGCAAGGGCGTGCTGCTGGTTTCCCTGGAGCTGGACGAGGTTATGAACGTTTCTGACCGGATTCTCGTTATTTTTGAAGGCGAGATCGTGGGCGAGTTTGATCCCAAGAAGGTCACTGTAGAAGAGCTGGGCCTGTATATGGCTGGCGCCAAGAGGGAGGGGAAGGCATGAAAAAGAATAATCTGCTGAAAAACAGCGGCGTGCAGTCCCTGATCGCCTCTCTGATCTGCATCATCATCGGTCTGTTTGTCGGCTATATTGCGCTGCTGATCATCAATGCCGAGGGCGCAGGAAAGGCAATTGTAACCCTCATCAAGAACTTCTTGTATTACCCCAGCAAGCCTGCCCAGCTCAAGTACCTGGGCAACACCCTGGTCAAGACCGCGCCCCTGCTGATGTGCGCCCTGAGCGTGCTGTTCGCCAACAAGGCAGGCCTGTTCAATATCGGTGCCGCCGGTCAGTATGTGGTGGGCGCCGGTGCATGCCTGTACCTGGCGCTGGCGCTGAAGATGCCCTGGTGGGTCTGCCTGCTGGGCGCCATCGTGGCAGGTGCTCTGCTGGGCGCCCTGTCCGGTCTGCTGAAGACTGCCTTCAACGTCAATGAGGTCATCTCCTGCATCATGTTCAACTGGATCAGCCTGTACTGCGTGAATATGCTGCTGGCCAACGTGAAGGAATCCACCTCTCCCTACACCCTTCCTCTGAAGGCCAACAACGCCTCCGCGCTGCTGCCGGATCTGGGCCTGGGTGCTTTCTTTACCAAGAACAACTATGTGACCATCGCCATCCCTCTGGCGGTCATCACTGCCGTCGCCATCTGGGTTCTGCTGGAAAAGACCAAGCTGGGCTATGAGCTGAAGGCCACCGGCAACAACAAGAATGCCGCCAAGTATGCCGGCATGAAGGAAAACCGGAACATCATTCTGACCATGGCAATCGCCGGCGCACTGGCCGGTATGGCTGCGGCCCTGCTGTACCTGACCGGCTACGAGCAGTGGTCCACCTCCCAGTCCAGCGTCCCCGGCATGGGCTTCAACGGCATTGCCGCAGCCTTCCTGGGCGGCCTGAATCCCATCGGTGCCATCTTCTCTTCCTACTTCATCCAGCACATCACCGCTGGCGGCGCATATGTGGACAAGACCATGTACTGCGCTCAGGTGTCTGATTTCATCTGCGCTCTGATTATCTATCTGTGCGGCTTCGTCCTGTTCATGAAGACCGCCATGAATCGCTCCATCACCAAGCGCGAGGAGAAGGCTGCTGCCAAGAATAAAGAAGGAGGTAACGCATAATGCTGCTTTTGATCCAGTATACGCTGATTTTCGCCTCCGTTCTGATGCTGGTTGCGCTGGGCGGCTGCTTCTCCGAGCATTCCGGTGTCATCAACATTGGTCTGGAAGGCATCATGGTCATGGGCGCTCTGGGCGGCGCGCTGATGATGCGCTACCTGCCCGAGGGTACTTCCGCCTTTGTGATGATCGTCATGGTTGTTCTGGCGGCCTTGATCGCAGGCGCCCTGTATTCGCTGCTGCTTGCGGTTGCTGCCGTGAACTTTAATGCGGACCAGACCATCATCGGTACTGCCATGAATATGCTGGGCACCGCTGCCGCCACCGTCATCGTCAAGGCGCTGAACACCGCCGCCGATCCCAACAACGTTTCCTCCACCATTCAGTACGTGGAGCAGAAGAAGGCCTTCTATGTGAACATTGGCGGTTTTGAGTTCAGCTGGTTTGTGCTGATCGCCGCTGTGGCGCTGATCGCCTCCCACGTGATTCTGTACAAGACCCGTTTCGGCCTCCGGCTGTGTGCCTGCGGTGAGCATCCCCAGGCCGCTGACTCCGTGGGCATCAATGTCTACAAGATGCGCTACGCCGGTGTCGTCATCTCCGGTATTCTGGGTGGTCTGGGCGGCATCGTCTACATCACCTCCGGCGTGTCCGAGTGGAAGTTTGAAAACGGCGTTGCCGGCTTTGGCTTCCTGGCTCTGGCTGTTATGATCTTCGGCCAGTGGAAGCCCCTGAACATCGCCCTGGCAGCTCTGCTGTTCGGCATGATGCGCGCCCTGTCCAATGTCTATGTGGCATTTGACTTCCTGCAGAATCTGAACCTGCCCGGCGCGGTGTATAATATGCTGCCCTATATCATTTCCCTGGTGGTTCTGATCTTCACCTCCAAGAAGTCCAGAGCGCCCAAGGCAGAGGGCATCCCCTACGACAAGGGAAGTCGCTGATTCTTTCATCCATGCAAAAGACCGCCGCCCAACCGGGCGGCGGTTTTGCGGTATTAAAGATATAGGCTCAAACCAAGCAGCAGCATATGAACAGGGTAGAACCAATAGGATACCTGCTGAATGGTTTTTCCTCCCTTGCCCCGCTGACCGTTGTACAGCCAGATGGGGATCAGCGCCAGAATGGCAAAGGCCTGGATGGGGAACTCAATTCTGCCGTCCAGCAGGGGAATGAACATTCCCTGATAGCCATACCAGTGAATTACCACCATCAGCAGAAGCTGCAAGGGTTTTTCAAAGGCTTTGTTCCGGAGCACATAGAAGCCAACCATATTCAGAATGCCAAACAAGCCGTAGTCCGGGAAGGTGATCACACCTGCAAGGCCGATCAGCCCCAATTTCCCCAGAGCCTTCGCCTTCACCTTTCCGGAATCGGAGCCATCCAGCACATCCAGCTGATGAATGGCCATCAGACCCAGCAGCAGGGTCAGCATCACATTCTGATGGAAGGGGAAGATGGGGGAGCCGGTGAGCATCAGATTGAAGGGAATCTCAGAAATCAGAGCGAAAATCAGCAGCCGCTTCCGGTAAGCCTCATAATTCCTGGTGTGCAGATATCCTTCCGCCAGCTGAAAAGCGAAAATGGGAAAGGCCAGCCGCCCCAGATAATTCATCCAGTCATTTCCCGGCACCACTGTGGCCCAGAGATGATCCAGAAGCATACACCCCAGGGCAAACAGCCGCAGAGTGGTGGCAGAGATACCGTAAGATTGTTGTTTCATTTGGTTACCTCCTGAGGTGCTTTGGATTCCCATCGTCTGTGTGTTTCATGCCAGTGCTGACTGTGGGTACCCAGGCCGCCGATCTGCCTGGGATGGGCCAGAGGCAGAACCTGAAGTGTGCGGCCGCCGATTTCCACAGGAGAGGCATTGCCGTAGCCGTAGAGATTGGTATACTCCTGTAAGGTGCGGTAAGGAACCCGGGCAGCCCGGTTCAGATATTCCCGGATGGGGATGTCGCCCAGCAGAACCAGAAGTCCGGCCTGGGAGCGAAGCAGTTCTTCTGTGATTTCCGCGGCTCTGGTCTCATCGCAGAACCGGGAGGGGCGATTGGGAACGGTCACCGGATTCAAGCCGTATTCCTCCCGAATGGGGTCGTACCGGGATTGAATCGCTTTGACCTGACTGGAATTCAGCCGGGCTTCCGGCAGCAGGTCGCAAAGCCAGGCATCCGGACGGGTGAAGCCCAGAGGCGCCAGAATCTGCTGTTCCAGAGCCTTGGCAGAAGGGCCGTTGAGGTTCTTTCCGGCAGGCTCCAGATCACCAAGCTCCCTGGGAATTTTGATTCCTGCAATGATTTTCCTGGCTTCCTCCTCATTGCCGTCCCAGAAGATCCGGGGCTCGCTGGCCACAGCCAGGGCCTGACAGAGGATTCTTCCGTCCTGCTTCCACCGGGCATGAACCGCGCTGGCATACACGCCAAGCACAAACACCTTCTTCGGGGACTGATCCTCCTGCACCAGCGGATGGAGCTTTTGGCCAAAGGGGAAATAATAGTCCATGGAAATTCCTCCTGACGATTCTCATTGTCTGCTCATGCAGACAATACTTTCAAATGTTGTTCGGTTGTCCAAACGGGATTGCCGAAGACTTGCCCTCCATAAAATCCACAACCGTTTTCTCGACCTCGTCAGGTGTCTGCAAATGCCAATGTGCAAATACCTCTCCATTATCACGCATTGCATAGAATGGAAAAGAAACATCGTCAAAAAACACTTCAAACTTACCCAGGTTGGAAGTTCCGCACAAAATGGGGAAATCTATTTTGAAGTTCGGACTTATAGCAAGGGAACTGTTCACGCTGATTGGATAGCTTTCGTGTAACGTCTCATAAATTTTCAAGACAACAGCATCCATTTTACTGCTCCTCCTTAATCATCGTTACGATGCTTTCTACATGGGCACACCTTGGGAACAAATCAAAGGCCTGGGCGTTCTGGAGCCTGAAGCCCCGCTGTTCCAGCAGTGCCACATCTCTTGCCAGGGTGGCCGGATCACAGGACACATACACCAGCCGTCTGGGGCTGAACCGGTGGATGGCTTCGATGGCATCGGCGTTCAGACCCTTCCGGGGAGGGTCAACTACCACCACGTCGGCCTTGATGCCCTGCCGCTCCAGCGCCAGAGCCGCTTCGCCGGCGTCCGCGCAGATGAACTCCGCGTTGGTGACGCCGTTTCGGAGGGCGTTCTGCTTTGCGTCCTCCACAGCCTGGGGGATCACCTCCACACCGATGACCCGGCCTGCCGCCTGGCTCATGGCCAGGGTGATGGTGCCAACGCCGCAGTACAGGTCAAGCACCGTGTCCGCTTTGGTAATCCCGGCGGCGGTGATGGCGGCCCGGTACAGCTCCTGGGCCTGGTGGTGATTCACCTGGTAGAAAGACCGGGGGGACAGCCGGAAAGTCAGACCGCAGAGGGTGTCCTCAATATATCCGGGACCCCAGAGGGTGATGAACTCGTCGCCCAGTACCGCGTTGCCCGGTCTGGTGTTCACGCTGAGCACCAGCGTGGCGAAGCCGGGAATCTTCTTCAGCCGGTCCAGAAGCTCGGGAATCCGGTTCAGCTTCCGTCCGTTGGCCACGATGCACACCAGCACCTGCCTGGACACCGCGCCCTGGCGGACATAGATGTGCCGCACCAGGCCCCGGTGGGTTTCCTCATCGTATACGCTGATCCGGTACTGATTCATCCAGTCGATGACCGCGTCCTTCACCTGATCGGCAACCTCCGGCAGAATCAGACACCGCTTGTTCTCAATGACCTGATGGGTGCCGGCCTTGAAAAATCCGGCATAGGCCCGGCCCTTTTCCACAGCAACGGGATACTGTGCCTTGTTCCGGTAGCAGGTGGTGGAGGGGGCACCGTGGATGGGCACTTCCTCCAGCTTCTGACCGCCCAGACGGTTCAGACAGTCCCGGACCCGGCTTGCCTTCAGCCGGCATTCCTCTTCATAATCCATATGGTGGAAGTCACAGCCGCCGCAGAGCTTGGCAACGGGACAGGCTCTGTTGATCCGGTGGGGAGAGCGCTCCAGAATCTGAACCATTTTGCCTGCGGCCCAGGTTTTGCCCACCTTCTCAATCCGCACGGTGCATTTCTCCCCGGCGATGGCATTGGGGATGAATACGGCGCAGCCTTCGATTCTGGCAACGCCCTGGCCTTCCGCGGTGTAGTCGGTGACGGTGGCTTCGTAGATTTGATTTTTGATCAGCATTGGGAATCCTCCAGAGCGATTTCCATATAGACCTTCCGGGGCTTCATGCCCATTTTCTCATAAAACCGGATGGCCCGGTCGTTGCCGTTCCAGCAGTTCAGGGTAATGAAATTGCAGCCCCGCTCCCGGGCGTAGTCCAGGGTATATTCATACAGGGCCTTGGCAACACCTGCGCCCCGGGATGCTTCGTCCACGCACAGGTCGTCAATATACAGTTCCTTCCGGTCGGTCATTACGGTGCTTCCGCTGAATTCCTCCCACTGGCAGAAGCAGTAGCCCAGCATTTCACTGTTTTCCATGGCTGCAAACACCGGGGTGGAAGGATTATCAAGGATTGCCGCCAGCTCCTCTTCGGTATATTTGATGGCCCCGGCCCGGAAAATATCCGGCCGGATCTGATGGTGCACATCCCCCACCTGATACAAAAGCCTTTGCAGCTCCGGGATATCAGACCGTCTTGCCATGCGGATCTTCATACAATCAACTCCTTATGATTTGTTAACCTATATCATAGCACAAAACCTCCGGAAGGTAAAGAAAAAAGGAGCTGGTCTGCCTGGTCTGCCTGGAATCATTGCAATCATTGGCAGGAGATGATATAATCATTCCATAGGCAATGGAGAGGGGGAGCCGTTCCGTGAATCTTTTGTGGTATGATTACTGCCCGGAAACGATGCAGTATGTGGAAAGCTGGCTGGATGCCGAAGCGGTTCGTTCCACCGGTCTTGAGGAAGGCTTTTCCTCCTTCTATGAATATTGGGCAGAGGAAGATGGCTTTACGGTGGGAGAAAGCTTCTGGTGTAAGGTTGTCTGTCAGGAGGAAACCCCTTTTGCCGTGATTGCCTATTGTCTGCACGAATCCAAGATTCTGATTATGGAAGTGGTGGTCGCTCCGGAAAAACGGGGACAGGGGCTTGGCACAAAATTGCTGAAAGCGTTGATAGCCCGTGACGAGATTTCCGGCACAGCAATCCAGAAATGGGAAGCAGTCATTTTCTTGAGCAATAGGGCTTCCCAAAGAGCCTTTGCCAGTGCCGGATTCCGATACCACCATACCCACCAGGATGGGGACGCGGTGTATTATGTGTATGAGCGAGGCCAAAAGGAAATGGCAAATCAATGAGGCTCCCCTCCGATCATCGGAAGGGAGCCCTTTGTTCTGCGCTGAAAATGGGAATCAGTCCTCCAAGGGCCAGGGGTGTCCTACCTTGGCCTGCCCATCATGGGCCCACTGGCGGTATTTCCAGTCGCTTGCCCGTGTTGTTGCGCCTGCGCTGCCGCCGCAGATCCAGCCGCCACAGATATCCATCCCGGGAACCTTCAGAAAGATCTGATAGCCCCAGTCCTCCGGGGTTCCGCCGATGATGAAGTAGTGCTGAACCCCGGTGTTGTCCTGCAATGCGTAGACGTATGCGGTTTCCTCACTGCAAAGGTCAGTGATGTCGATGTGCTCTGCGTTGGCGGTGAAATACAGTCTGCCGTCGATCACTTCGGCAGGAATACCGGTGTTGGGTGCCAGAGAAATGTACGCGTCGATCTTCTCGCCTTCGCCGCCCACAATGCCGCCGTAGCTGACATAGATTTCCGTCTCCATCTGGCCCAGAGGCTCCGTGGCTTCCGGCTTCTGGGTGTGAATTGGGATGTCAAACACATCCGCGCAGACCTCCATCAGGTCTGTGGACAGGAACAGTCCCACCGCCAGCAGAACCACTGCGAACACAGCCGCCATGCGAAGCAGGGGAGCGGTGGAGGGTCTGGGCTTGCGCAGACTGTCCTCAATGCGCCGGACGGTGTCCTCCGGCATGGTTTCGTTTTCAAAGTATTCCCGGATGTTTCGTTCCATAATCATTCCTCCAAAAGTTGTTTCAGGGTTTGCCTTGCCCGATGAAGCCGGGTGGATACCAGAGTCTGGCTGATGTGCAAAAGCGACGCGATTTCTTGGGTGGAATAGCCTTCGTAATAATATAGATACACCACCGCCCGGTAATGGGGTGCCAGGGAATGGATCGCCTGCTTTACAGGATGTTCTTCCTCCGCTTCCAATGCGCTCGCCGAATCCAGAGGGGCTGTCCTCTGCCACCAGTGACAGCGCAGCAGATTCCGGCAGGCGTTGGCACAGGTCTGCATGAGCCAGGCCTTTTCCTTCCCCGGCGTGATGGTTTTCTGCCGGAGCAGCTTTTCAAATACGGTCTGGCAGATGTCCTCGGCCTCCTCCCGGCTTCGGGTGTAGCTCAGGGCAAAGCGGTATACGTCATCCTTGTATGTATGAAACAGTGACTCTGCGTCCGTCATGGGCATCCTCCTTCCTGATTTCGATTGAGATCTCATATATTAGACACATGACAAGGGCTTTCTGTCACAAAACAGTTGAGCCTTTTTGAAAAAAATGATATCATGTTTTCAAAGGAAGTGAAACTATGGATTATAGTAACTGCAAACTCTGCCCCCGGCGGTGCGGTGTGAACCGGACAGCGGGGGAGTTTGGATGGTGCGGCGGCGGAGCTTCCGCCCGGGTCGCCAAAGTGATGCTCCACCAGTGGGAGGAGCCGGCCCTGTCCCCCAACGGAAAAAGCGGCGCGATTTTCTTCGGCGGATGTACCCTGGGCTGTATCTACTGTCAGAACCGGGCAATCAGCGCCTGCTGCACCGGACAGGAAACGGATTCTGCCCAGCTTCGCCGGATTATGGAGGAACTGATCGAACAGGGCGCGGAGAATATCGACCTTGTGACCCCCACCCATTTTCTGCCCACCATCCTCCCGGCGCTGACACCGAAGCTGCCGGTTCCCGTGGTCTATAACTGCGGCGGCTATGAACGGGCCCAGACCATCAGGGAACTGGAAGGCCTGGTGGACATCTATCTGCCGGATCTGAAATATTCCGACCCTGCCCTTGCCCGACAGCTTTCCGGGGCGGAGAATTACTTCCCCGTGGCGAAAACCGCCATAAAAGAGATGGTTCGTCAGACCGGAGAACCGGTGTGGGAAGGGGAACGCCTCCTTCGGGGCACGGTGATCCGCCATCTGATTCTGCCGGGACAGGTGGAAAATTCCCTGCGGATTCTGGACTGGATTGGAAACACCTTCCGCCCGGGCCAGGTGCTGGTGAGCCTGATGCGCCAGTATACCCCCATGGAGGCAACCAAAAATCTGCCTCCCTTTGACCGCCGGGTGACAGATGAAGAATACGAGGCGGTGCTGAGCTGGATGTATCTGAACAGCCTCCAGGGCTTTGTCCAGGAGGATCAGGCGGCAGACGCGAAATTTATCCCGGATTTCTGACATGGCAAAAAAAGACCCGGACGGCCAATCGGTCGTCCGGGTCAACACTGTCATGCAGAGAATCGAGCGGTTTCTGCCCGCAAAACGATGACAAACACACTCACGCACGAATTGCCTGTGGGGCTCCCCACTTACAGCTCGCAGTTGTTGACGGTTCTGGGGAAGGGGATGGCATCACGGATGTTGGAGATGCCGGTGAGGTACATGACGCAGCGCTCGAAGCCCAGGCCGAAACCGGCGTGACGGCAGGAGCCGTACTTCCGCAGATCCATGTAGAAGCCGTAGTCCTCGGGATTCATGCCCAGCTCTTCAATACGGGACTTCAGAATCTCGTAGTTGTCCTCACGCTGAGAGCCGCCGGTGATTTCGCCCACGCCGGGAACCAGGCAGTCCACAGCGGCGACGGTCTTTCCGTCGGGATTCAGCTTCATGTAGAAGGCCTTGATGTCCTTGGGATAGTCGGTGACAAACACGGGCTTCTGGAACACCACTTCAGTCAGGTAACGCTCATGCTCGGTCTGCAGATCGCAGCCCCAGCTGACGGGATACTCGAACTTGTCGTTGTGCTTCTCCAGCAGGGCAACGGCATCGGTGTAGGTGATGCGGCCGAAATCGTTGCTGAGAATGTTGTTCAGACGATCCAGCAGGCCCTTGTCCACAAACTGGTTGAAGAAAGCCATTTCCTCTGGGGCGTGCTCCAGAACATAGGAGATGATATACTTGAGCATATCCTCCTCCACCCGGAGCAGATCGTCCAGATCAGCGAAGGCCATCTCGGGCTCGATCATCCAGAACTCGGCGGCATGACGGGTGGTGTTGGAGTTTTCGGCACGGAAGGTTGGGCCGAAGGTGTAGATGTTGCGGAAGGCCATGGCGAAGGTCTCGCCGTTGAGCTGACCGGAAACGGTCAGATTGGTGGGCTTGTTGAAGAAGTCCTGGCTGAAATCCACCTCGCCGTCCTCGGTCAGGGGGATGTTCTTCAGATCCAGGGTGGTGACCTGGAACATTTCGCCTGCGCCCTCGCAGTCAGAGCCGGTGATCAGGGGAGTGTGGACATACACAAAGTCCCGCTCCTGGAAGAACTGGTGAATGGCCATGGCAGCCAGGCTGCGGACACGGAACACGGCCTGGAACATATTGGTACGGGGCCGCAGATGGGGCAGGGTGCGCAGGAATTCCACGGTGTGCCGCTTGGGCTGCAGGGGATAATCGCCGGTGGAAGGGCCCTCCACCTCGATTTTGGCAGCCTGGATCTCAAAGGGCTGCTTGGAGCCGGGGGTCAGAACCAGCTCGCCGGTGACGATCAGGGCCGCGCCCACATTGATCTTGGAAATCTCCTGGAAATTTTCGATGGTATCATTATAAACGACCTGAACGGGGGTGAAATAGGTGCCGTCATTCAGGACGATAAAACCGAACTGCTTGGAGGGGCGGCGATTGCGCACCCAGCCGCCGACGGTAACGGTCTTGCCGGCGTAAGCATCGGTATTCTTGAACAGTTCACGAACGCTGATGAGTTCCATAATGGTAAACCTCTCCTCTTGTGCAAAGTATATGAGCGATTATACGCCAAATTGTGGGAATTTACAAGGGGTTTTCTTAAGAATTCTGAAATTCTTTTTGCTTTGTTGACCCCTTGTGAGGCGGTGTGGTATGATGAAAGCGGAAAAGGAGGGAGATTCCTATGAAAAAACGCATCTGTTCCTGGCTTCTGTGCCTTGTGCTGATTCTGCCCCTGGTTACAGTGCCTGCCTACGCAGACTGTGCTCCAAAGCCCAGCATCCATGTGAAAACGGAATCGGAAGAAACGGTCAAGGTTGCTATCCTGAGTATGTACAAAGAAAGCGGCCCCAATGAAGTGTTCCTGCCTGGTGAGGAACCGCCTGGCTGGTGGCATTATGAGGAAGATACATGGAATGAATTCCTGGACGCGGTTGACCGTGCGGAAGCCTATTTCTGCGGCCACATGGGACAAGACTCCGTTTCCTGGAAGTATATGTGTCCCAACCGGTTCCGCATTGCTATCTACTGCCCAGAATATGAAACTGTCTTGGTGAGCCAGGAGATCTTCGAAACCTACGCCTTCCGCTCAGACTTCGCGCTTGACCTGTCCGGTCTGGATCTGACGGAATCCGGAGTGATCTCCATGCCCATGCGCAAGCAGGTGGAATACGGGAAGCTCATCGGCGGATTTCTCCTCCGGGCGGCACTGACCCTGGTGATTGAGCTTGCGGTGGCCTTCCTGTTCGGTTATCGGGAGAAAAAGTACATCCGGTTCATCTTCTTCGTGAACCTTGTGACCCAGGTGGGACTGAACGCCCTGCTGAGCCTGTGGTATTTCGCCGATGGACCTCTTGATGCACTGCTCCGTTTGATTCTGGCAGAAATTATGGTGCTGATCACGGAAAGCATCCTCTATGCACGCCGTCTGAAGGGGGAGCGCAAAGACGCAACCCGGGCGGTGTTCTACGCCCTTGCCGCCAACCTTGCCTCTGTGATTATCGGCTGGCACATGATCGACTGAATATTTATGGAATCCCTGTCCCCCGGCACCGTGCTGTGCCGGGGGATGATCTGTATTCCCTCCACGGAAAATAAACGGCAAAGAAAGGAAAAGAACCTTTGTTGATTATATATACAAAAAATGGAAAAACGAAGCCCATTATTGGAAAAAATGTAAAAAATATACTTGAAGGAACCTCCGCTCGGTATTATAATAGAAGTGCTGTACTATGGATAACGCAGCGACTATTTGTGAAGGAGAGAAGTACATGAAGAAAACCTACACCCAGTCGGCAGACGAAGTACTGCGCGACCTCGGCGTGGGCCTGGAGGGCTTGACCACAGCACAGGCGCAGGAGCGTCTTGCCAAATACGGCCCCAACAAGCTCAAGGAAGCCGAGAAGCCCACGCTGATTCAGCGTTTTATCGAGCAGCTGAAAGACCCCATGCTGATCATCCTGATGGTGGCAGCGGCAGTTTCCGCGCTGACCGGTATGCTGTCCGGTGAGAATGAGTGGGCAGAGGTCATCATCATTCTGGCGGTTGTTCTGCTGAACGCGATTCTGGGTGTCATCCAGGAGAGCAAGGCCGAAGCCGCAATTGAAGCACTGCAAACAATGACAGCGGCCACATGTAAAGTCTTGCGCGACGGCAAGATGGTGGTCCTGCACTCCGATGAGCTGGTCCCCGGCGACATTGTTCTGCTGGAAGCCGGCGACGCAGTTCCTGCGGACGGCCGTATCATTGAAAACGCATCTCTGAAGATCGAGGAAGCCGCCCTGACCGGCGAGTCCGTCCCCGTCAACAAGATGCTGGAGGCACTGGGCATGGCAGACGGCCAGGACGATGTGCCTCTGGGCGACCGCAAGAATATGTGCTACATGGGCTCCACCGTGGTTTACGGCCGCGGCAAGGCTGTCATCACCACCACCGGTATGGATACTGAGATGGGTAAGATCGCCGGCGCTCTGGCTGCCACCGAGCAGGAGGAGACTCCTCTGCAGCGGAAGCTGGACGAGCTGGGAACCCTGCTGTCCAAGCTGGTTCTGGGCATCTGCGTGTTCATTTTCGCATTCAACCTGTTCATGGCCGGTGATTTCCATCTGGAAGTCATTCTGGAGACCTTCATGGTCGCTGTTTCCCTGGCTGTTGCCGCCATTCCCGAGGGCCTGGCAACCGTCGTTACCGTGGTTCTGTCCATCGGCGTTACCAAGATGTCCCAGCGCAATGCGGTTATCCGCCGTCTGACCGCTGTTGAGACTCTGGGCTGTACCCAGGTTATCTGCTCCGACAAGACCGGTACCCTGACCCAGAACAAGATGACTGTGGTGGATCACATTGGCGAGACCAATCTGCTGGCCACCGCCATGGCGCTGTGCTCCGATGCCAACCTGAATGAGGAGAATCAGGCAGAGGGCGAGCCCACCGAGTGCGCTCTGGTCAACTTCGCTTACTCCGTGGGCCTGCCGAAGCAGGATCTGGAGAAGGCTACTCCCCGTGTGGATGAGGCTCCCTTCGACTCCGGCCGTAAGATGATGTCCACCATCCACGACCTGGGCGGCAAGTTCGTCCAGTATACCAAGGGCGGCCCCGACGTGGTTCTGTCCCGCTGCACCCATTACATTGAGAACGGCGAAGTCAAGCCCATGACTGATGCCAAGGTCGCCGAGATCATGGCCCAGAACAAGGCCATGGCTGACAAGGCCCTCCGTGTCCTGGCCGCTGCAAAGCGTGACTGGGCGCAGAAGCCTGCCGACAATACCCCCGAATTCCTGGAGAAGGATCTGGTGTTCATCGGCCTGACCGGTATGATCGACCCCGTCCGTCCCGAGGTTAAGGCCGCCATCGATGACTGCCGTGCCGCCGGCATCCGTGCTGTCATGATTACCGGCGACCACAAGGATACCGCTGTCGCCATCGCCAAGGAGCTGGGCATCATCAAGGATGCTTCCGAGGCTATCACCGGCGCAGAGCTGAATGACATTCCCGACGATGAGATCTGCGAGGCTGTGAAGAAGTACGGTGTCTACGCCCGTGTCCAGCCCGAGCATAAGACCCGCATCGTCACCGCATGGAAGCGCAACGATGCCATTGCCGCAATGACCGGCGACGGTGTCAACGACGCTCCCTCCATCAAGGCCGCTGACATCGGCGTTGGCATGGGCATCACCGGCACCGACGTTACCAAGAACGTTGCCGACATGGTTCTGGCCGATGACAACTTTGCAACCATCGTTGCCGCCGTTGGCGAAGGCCGCCGGATCTATGACAACATCCGTAAGGCCATCCAGTTCCTGCTGGCATCCAATATGTCCGAGGTTCTGGGCGTGTTCTCCGCAACCCTGATGGGCTTCACACTGCTCAACCCCGTCCACCTGCTGTTCATCAATCTGGTCACTGACTGCTTCCCCGCTCTGGCACTGGGCATGGAAGAGGCAGAGCCCGACACCATGAACCGTCCTCCCCGTGATTCCAAGGAAGGCATCTTCGCCGGCGGTCTGTTCTTCGACATCGCCTACCAGGGCATCCTGGTCACCCTGCTGACCATCACTTCCTACATCATCGGCTCCTTCATGGACCCCGAGGTCGGTTCCTGGGCTGCCCTCCGTGCTTCCGGCATCAGTGAACACGGCATGACCATGGCCTTCCTGACCATGTCCATGTGTGAGATCTTCCACTCCTTCAACCTCCGCTCCCAGAGAAAGTCCGTATTCTCCCTCAAGTCCCAGAACAAGGTCCTGTGGGCTGCTATGATCGGTTCTCTGGTTCTGACCACCCTGCTGCTCGAGGTTCCCTTCCTGGCCAATGCCTTTGGCTTCATGCCCATCGGCCTGGAGGAGTACGGCATCGCCATGGGCCTGGCCTTCCTGGTCATTCCCATTGTTGAGATCGTCAAGTTCTTCCAGCGCATGGGCGCAAAGAAGTAACGCCTCTTTCCTGCAAACGGCTGTCACCCGAAACGGTGGCAGCCGTTTTTTGCCGTAAGAATTCAAAATTGGGTCTTTTCCTTTTTGGGAAAGTGTAGTAAAATGTAGCTATCTATATGCTGTTTTGAAAAGAGGCGAAGGCGTTGACAGAAGAAATGGAAATCCTCCAGGGTACCGTTGCCGGTGTGGTGTTTCAGAATTATGATAACGGCTATTCTGTGCTGCGGCTGAACTGCGGCGGCCAGACTGTGACCGTGGTGGGCACCATCCCCCTGCCGGTGGTGGGCGAGCAGCTCATGGTCACCGGCAAGTGGAGCAATCATTCCAGCTTCGGGCGGCAGTTCGAAGCGGAGTTTCTGGAGCGGCTTCTGCCCCAGAGTGCCAATGAGATCCGGGCCTATCTTTCAAGCCGGGCCATCAAGGGCATCGGCCCTGTGATGGCTGCCCGGATTGTGGAGCATTTCGGAGATCAGACCCTGCTGGTTCTGGAACGGGAGCCGGAGCGGCTTTCCGTGATTCCCGGCATTACCCGGGAACGGGCAAAGCTCTTTGGCGAGGAATTCCGCCGCCAGACCGGTATGCGTCAGCTTATGGAGTTTTTTGCCCTGCACCATCTGCCTGCGGAGCTGGCGGTCCGGGCTTATAAGGTCTACGGCGAAAAAACCGTGGAGCTTTTGTATGATGATCCCTACCTGCTCATGGACAACGGTCTGGACGCGCCCTTCAGCGCAGTGGACCGGTTTGCCATTGAGATGGGTATCTCCGCCGACGATCCCCGGCGTGTGGAGGCCGGCATTCTGTTTGAGCTTTCGTATAATCTGTCCGCCGGTCATGTGTTTCTGCCCGATGAAAAGCTGATCATGGCCACCGCCCAGCTCCTTTCTGTGGAACGGGAACCGGTGGAGCGTGCTTTTGCCCGTCTGGTGGAAGCGGAGCGGATACAGAAAAGCCATCTGGCAGGACTGTCCATCTCCTATCTGCCGGAGCTGTACGAGGCGGAGCTTTACAGCACCTGGCGGCTTCTGAAGGCTGCCGCCATCCAGTTCCCGGAACCCGGGAATCTGGGCCGGCTGATGAAGCAGGTGGAGCAGGAAACAAACATTTCCTACTCTCCCCAGCAGCAGGAAGCCATCCGCAGTGCCGCCACAAACGGCGTTCTGCTGATCACCGGCGGCCCCGGCACGGGAAAAACCACCATTTTGCAGGGTATTCTGTCCCTGCTTGGACATATGCAGCTCAAATGCGTCCTGGCTGCCCCCACGGGACGGGCCGCCAAACGGCTTAACGAGGTAACCGGCGAGGAAGCTTCTACCATTCACCGCCTGCTGGAGGTGGGAATTGACCCGGCCACCGGCCAGATGATCTTCGGCAGAAATGAGGATCAGCCTCTGAAAACCGATGTGGTCATTGTGGACGAGATGAGTATGGTGGATGTGACCCTGCTTCACAAGCTGCTCCAGGCCATTCCCCAGGGAAAACGGCTGATTCTGGTGGGCGACCCTGACCAGCTTCCTCCCGTGGGCCCCGGCTTTCCCTTCGGCGATATGCTCCGCAGCAATATGCTGCCCACCGTCCGTCTGACCCAGATTTTCCGTCAGGCCCAGGAAAGCCTGATCGTAATGAACGCCCACCGGATCAATTCCGGCGAGCTGCCGGAGCTGCGTCGGGTGGATAAGGACTTTTTCTTCATGCGCCGCCAGTCTGAGGACGCGGTGTGCCAGCTTATCGCCCAGCTCTGCGCTACCCGTCTGCCCAAGAATATGGGCATTCCGGCGGATCAGATCCAGGTTCTCAGCCCCACCCGAAAGGGCGGCGCAGGCACCATGAATCTGAATAAACTGCTCCAGGCCACCCTGAATCCCCCCGCTCCCAACAAAAAAGAGCGTCAGTACGGCGATTTTACCTTCCGGGAAGGGGATCGGGTGATGCAAATCCGAAATAATTATGATATAATGTGGAGGAAAACCGACGGCTCCGCCGTGGGCAGCGGGATTTTCAACGGCGACGTTGGTGTGATTACCTCCATTGACCCTCATGCGGAAACCCTGACCATCGTTTTTGACGACCGGGAAGCGGACTATGATTTCTCTCAGATGCTGGAACTGGAACCGGCCTACGCCATGACGGTGCACAAAAGCCAGGGCAGTGAGTACCGGGCGGTGATCCTGGCGGCCTGGAATGGCTCTCCCTATCTGCTGAGCAGAAGCGTGCTGTATACCGCCGTTACCCGGGCCCGGGAGCTGCTGATCATTGTGGGCAGGGAAGAGGTGGTCGTCACCATGACCCAGAACGCCAAGCGCAACCGCCGTTATTCCGGTCTGAAGCTGCGCCTCCAGGGGAAAACAGAATGAAACTGTTACATCGGCTTCTGGAGCTGCTGTTTCCCAGGAAATGCGTTCTGTGCCAGATCCTTTTGCCTTCCGAACAGACCGACCTGTGCCGGGACTGCCGCAGTGTGGTTCCCGAATGGAACCGGGGCGGCAGAATTCTGCCGGGGATTGAAAGCTATGCTGCGGTCTGGTATTACGAGGACCAGGTCCGGGACAGTCTGCTTCGGTTCAAATTCAGCGGCAAGCGATATTACGCCCGGGCCTATGGCAGGCTCTTGGCCATGGCGATCCACCGGGAACTGCCGGAAGCGGATCTGATCACCTGGGTGCCGGTCAGCGGTATTCGCAGGCATTTCCGGGGCTATGACCAGTCCCGGCTCCTGGCCCGGGAAGCCGGCAGGGAGCTGATGATGAAACCGCTTCCTCTGCTGAAAAAGACCCGGCATAATCAAGCCCAGTCGGGCATCTCAGATCCTTCTCTCCGCCGGGAAAACGTCCGGGGAAAATACCGCGCCATACATCCGGAGCAGCTCCGGGGCAAACGGATTATCCTTGTTGACGACATTCTCACCACCGGCGCCACCGCCTGCGAATGCGCCCGGATTCTCCGTGCTGCCGGAGCGAAACAGGTGTACCTTGCGGTTATGGCCGCAGGAAAAGACCGGAATACCAACAGAAAATGACGGAAGTCTTACGAATTATAGACTTGAACAAAGTAGGTGTATACCATGGCAAAATCCAAACGTAAATTCAATCTGAACTTCAAACTTTTCTCCAGCGACCTGGCGGTTGATCTGGGTACTTCCAATGTGCTGATCTACGTGGAGAACCGGGGCGTTGTGGTCCGGGAGCCCAGCGTGGTGGCAATGGACAAGAATACGGGCAAGATCATCCAGGTAGGCGCGGACGCCAGAAATATGCTGGGCAGAACCCCCGGCAATGTGGTGGCAATGCACCCACTGAAGGACGGCGTTATCTCCGACCATGAAATGACCGTGAAGATGCTCCAGATCCTCTTCCGCAAGGCGGTCAAGAACTCCATCTTCAACCCCAAGCCCCGTGTGGTCATCTGTGTTCCCAGCGGTGTCACCGAGGTTGAGGAGCGCAGCGTCATTAACGCCGCCATCGAAGCCGGTGCCCGTCGTGTGTATCTGATCGAGGAACCCCTGGCTGCTGCCCTGGGGGCCAACCTGCCCATTTCCGATGCCAACGGCCACATGGTGGTGGACATCGGCGGCGGCACCACCGACGTTGCGGTGCTGAGTCTGAACAGCGTTGCAAACTCCTCCTCCGTAGAGGTTGCAGGCGATGCCTTTGATGAGGCCATTGCCCGTTACATCCGCCGCAAATACGGCGTGGTCATTGGTCAGGTTACTGCCGAGAACATCAAAACCACCATCGGCTGTGTCTACCCCAGACCCGAGGATATTTACATGACCGTCATGGGCCGGGACTCCAAGACCGGTCTGCCCAGAACCCTGAATGTGTTCTCCTCTGAGATTTACGAGGTTCTTCGCCGTCCTGCCCGGCAGATCGCTGACGAGGTGCTCCACGTTTTGGAGGAAACCAGCCCTGAGCTTGTGGGCGACATCTCCAGAAACGGCATCACCCTCACCGGCGGCGGCTGTCAGATCTGGGGCATGGATCTGCTGCTGACGGAACGCACCGACATTCCCTGCACCATTGCTGATGATCCGGACTCCTGCGTTGTCTACGGCTGCGGCAAGTCCCTGACCTGGATCAACCATATGCAGGAGGGTCCCATTAACCTGGCAAGAAAACGCTTTATGAATCGGGAGTGATTCCATGAACATTCTGCATCTGACCTCCGGCGGTGATGTGGGCGGTGCCAAGACCCATGTGCTTTCTCTGCTCCGGGAGCTGGGGAAGGAGCATAAGGTTAAGCTTGTCTGCTTTGTAGAGGGCCCCTTTGCCCAGGAGGCAAGGGAGCTGGGCATCCCCACCCATGTGATCCGGAACAAAAATCCCTTTGCCCTGCGCAAGGCCCTGCTTGCCAGCATCAAAAGCGGCAATTATGAAATTGTCCACTGCCACGGCGCCAAGGCCAATCTGTTCTCCGCATGGATCCGGCGGAAGCTGTCGGTTCCTGTGATCTCCACCATCCATTCCGACCCAAGGCTTGACTATCTGGGCCGTCCCCTGGCCAACATGACCTACGGCGTGCTGAACCGGATTTCCATGCGCCGCCGGGACGGCTGGGTGGCTGTTTCCGATTCCATGAAGGAGCTGCTGATCTCCCGGGGCTATCCCGGCGACAGCATCTGGCCCATCTACAACGGCATCGAATTTCCAGAGAAGCTCAAGTACAGACCCAGAAATGAGTATCTCAAGCATCTGGGCCTGGACTGGGACGACGACGCGGTGATCTATGGTATTGCTGCCCGGATCACCTCCGTCAAGGATCTGCCCACCCTGATCCGGGCCTTCCGGCAGACGGTGGAAGAGATTCCCAACGCAAGACTTCTCATCGCCGGCGACGGCGAACAGCGTCCTTCGGTGGAAGCCCTGGCAAAGGAGCTGTGCCCGGAGGGCACCGTCCATTTTGCCGGCTGGCTGGATGATATGACCAGCTTCTACCACTGCCTGGATGTGAATATGCTCAGCTCCATTTCCGAAGCCTTCCCCTACGCCATCCCCGAGGGCGGACGGATGTACTGCCCCACCATTGCCACTGCCGTTGGCGGTGTGCCCAAGATTCTGGTGGACGGCTATAACGGCTACCTTGTTGAGCCGAAGGATGACAAGACCATGGCCCAGCGGATGATCCGTCTGGCATCAGACCGTTCCCTGCGGCTGGAAATGGGCCGGAATATGTATGATAAGGTTCGGAAGGAGTTTTCCGCCGAAACCACAGCTTCCCGTCAGATGGAAATCTATGAGGCGCTCTTTGCCCGGAGACGGCGTGAGGCACAGGGCCGCTACGGCGCGGTGATCTGCGGTGCCTACGGACGGGGCAATGCCGGTGATGATTCCATTCTGCTGACCATGATCCGCCAGCTCCGGCAGGAGGACCCCTATCTGCCCATCTGTGTGCTGTCCCGGCGGCCCAAGGACACTGCCATCCTCACCGGCGTTAGCGCCCTGCCCATTGTGAACCTGCCCGGCATCCGGAAGGTGATGAAGCGCAGCACCCTGTACATCAGCGGCGGCGGCAGTCTGATCCAGAATGTGACCAGTAACCGGAGCCTGCTTTACTATCTGTACAGCATTACCCAGGCAAAGCGCTGCGGCTGTGATGTCATGATGTATGGCTGCGGCATCGGCCCGGTGTCCGGAAAGCTGTTCCAGAATATGGCCCGTAAGGTCCTGGAAAAGAATGTGGATCTGATCACCCTCCGGGACCCGGAATCCGCAAACACCCTGGCAGGCTATGGCGTTACCCGGCCTGTGATCAAGGTTACTGCCGATATGGCCATGGAAATGACCTCCGATCTGAAGGGGGCAGACCGGTTTCTGGAAAACTGCGGCCTGGATCCTGCGCAGAAATACTGTATGTTTGCCCTCCGACCCTGGGAGAATACCCTCCAGTCTCTGGAGCATATCTGCGCCGCAGCGGAATATGCCTACCGGCAGTACGGCATGATGCCCCTGTTCTTCTCCTTTGAACCGGGCCGTGACCGGGAGATCAATGAAAAGGCAGCGGCTATGGTCAAGGTGCCCTGTATGGTGCTGCCCCAGATTGGGGATGGGGCTGTACTCTGCGGCGTCATTGCCCGGATGGAGCTGGTGGTGTCCATGCGGCTCCATGCGCTGATTTTCGCATGCGGACAGAAAACCCGTACCGTTGCCATTTCCTATGATCCCAAAGTTTCAGGTTTTATGAATTACATGGGCTCTGACAACTGCCTGGAGCTGTCCGGGGTCACAGAGTCTGCCCTTCATGAGAAGATAGACCGCGCCATGACAGAGGGTGTCAGCGCCGAACGGCTGAACCATCTGAAAGCCCTTGCCGCTGAAAACGGCCGCATGGCAGGAAAGCTTCTCCGGGGCGAAAAAGTCGAATAAATAACAAAAACCGGAGCTTTCGCTCCGGTTTTTCGCATATTTGCCTCAAACTTCACAGATTACGCCGCCGCCCAGCACGACTTCCTCATCATACAGCACCACGGCCTGTCCCACAGTCAAAGCACGCTGAGGCTCGTCAAACAGAACCTCCACCTGTCCATCGGGGAGAGCGGTGACGGTGCAGTCAGCCTCCCGGGCCTGGTAACGGGCCTTGGCTTTGCACCGGATGGGCTCCGCCGGAGCGTCCATTGCGCTCCAGGTAAAGGTGTCCGCCAGAAGCCGCCGGGAGAACAGCTCCGCGTTGGTGGACAGCACCACCTGATTGCGCTCCATGTCCTTCTTGCGGACATACATACTCTCCGGCAGCGCCAAGCCCAGGCCCTTTCGCTGGCCGATGGTGTAGCGGACGATGCCCTTGTGTTTTCCCAGAACGTTGCCCTGCTGGTCCACGAAATCTCCCTCCGGATAGGTTTTTCCCGTATATTCGGAGAGGAAATCCGCATAGCGGCCATCGGGAACGAAGCAGATGTCCTGACTGTCGGACTTTTTCGCGGTAATCAGATCCAGCTCTTCCGCAATGGCCCGGATCTGCTCCTTGGATTCGAATTCTCCCAGAGGGAACCGGGTGTGGGCCAGCTGCTCCTGGGTCAGAAAATACAGCACATAGCTCTGATCCTTGGCAAGATTCTTCGCCTTTTTCAGCACCCACCGCTGTCTGTCGGGGCAGAATTCCACCCGGGCGTAATGGCCGGTGACGATCAGCTCGCAGCCCAGCAGCTGGGCTCTCTGATAGAGCTTGGAGAACTTCATGTACTTGTTGCAGTCGATGCAGGGATTGGGGGTTGCGCCCCGTTCATAGGCGCAGACAAACCGGTCGATGACCTCCCGGGAAAAATCCTCGGTGAAGTTGAACACATGGAAGGGCATCCCCAGCTTCCGGCAAACGCTCCGGGCATCCTCAGCGTCCGTCAGAGAGCAGCAGGTCTTGGCCCCCAGGTCATCCTCGGACGCGCCTGCGTGAAGCTTCATGTTTACGCCTACGCACGCATACCCTGCCTGAACCATCAGAGCGGCGGATACCGAGCTGTCCACACCGCCGCTCATGGCGATCAATGCTTTCTGCTTATTCATAACGGATCACATCCCGGGTAATGTCCGCCAGGCTTGCGCAGCCGGTCATTTCCATGGCATCGGACAGCTCGGCCTTCAGCTTGTTCACATACACTTGGACACCCTCCGCGCCGCCGCCGTAAACGGTGGTCACAAAGGGTCTGCCAATGAGCACAGCGGCTGCGCCCAGAGCCAGGGCCTTGAACACATCATAGCCGGTACGGATGCCGCCGTCCACCAGAACGGGGATCTTTCCCTCCACAGCGTCCACGATCTCCGCCAGCACGGAAGCGGTGGCAGGGGTATGGTCCAGCACCCGGCCGCCGTGGTTGGAAACGATGATGGCGGAAGCGCCGGCCTCCAGCGCCTTCTTCGCGCCCTTGACCGTCATAATGCCCTTGAGAATGAAGGGGACACCGGCGTAGTCCGCAAATTCCCTCAGCTCTGCCACACTCTTGGGGCCGGAGGGAGGGTCCATCTTCTTCAGGAAGGGCAGGCCGCTGGCATCAATGTCCATGGCGATGACCTCCGCACCCATGGACTTGGCGTAGTCCATCTTCTTGAACACCAGATCCCGGTGCCAGGGCTTCACCGTAGGAATGGCGAAGCCTGCGGCGGACATGGCATCACAGCCGGCCTGGAAGAAGATCTCCTTCAGTCCGTCGCCGGTAAAGGCGGCAATTCCTGCGTCCACACAGCCCTGGGCCAGGGTTTTGGTGTAAGTACCCTCGTCCAGCAGACTGCCGTAGTGGTTGCCCACCGCGCCGATGGGGGCGGCAAACACGGGCATGGAAAAGGTTCTGCCGAAAAGCTCCAGGGAGGTATCCACACCCCGGTTTTCGGCGATGGTGTCCAGATTCAGATAAATATTCTGCCAGGCATTGTAGTTCCGGGGCGCTACGGTGCCGGTGCCCTTGGAGCCGGGGCCGGGGATGGTGTTTTTGCAGCCCAGACCGTTGCACACGGGGCAGACCTTGCAGGGGCCCATATTTCCTCTGGCATTGGCCAGGATTTCTTCATAAGTCATCAGAATAACCTCCTGTGATGGTTTGTCTATTATTATACAATCCAACCGGCGAAATAGCAAGCCGCCAGTAATTCAGTCCCCGAAAACCAGAACACCGATGCCCTCCATGAGGCCTGAAAACACCGTTTCGGAGATCAGATCCGTCTTTCCGGCGAACTCCGGCAGGGAAATGGAAGTCTCTTTGCTGTGAAACAGGATGGTCACATTGCCCTGGGGGTGGATTCTGCGAATCAGAATCAGTCCGTCATCATCCCGGGCTTCCTCCCGGACGGGTTTGCCCTCCGTAATGGCAGGAATGGTCTTTCGCAGCTGAATCAGCCGCTTGTACCAGGCAAGCATCCTTTTGTCCTGTCGGTTGTCGTCCCACAGCATACCCCGGCGGCAGTCCGGGTCCGCGCCGCCAGTGAGGGCCACTTCGTCGCCGTAATACAGCATAGCCATGCCGGGGGACAGCAGCAGCAGGGCAGCGCAGAGCCGCTGCCGGGCCTTGCTCCCACCGCACCGATGGAGAATCCGGGGGGTATCATGACTGCCGATCAGATTCCACAGCAGGGGCTGAACATTGGTATGGGTATTGCCCCGGATCTGCCCCAGCCTGCCAAGGTATGCCGAGGGAGGAATGCTGTCCGTCGCGGCGAAATCCTCCACAGCCCGGTGGAAGGGGTAATTCATCACCGTGTCCCACTGATCTCCCTCCAGAAAATCCGGCGCCTGGTGCCAGATCTCGCCAACGATCAAAGCCTCCGGGAAACGGGCCTTGATTTCCCGTCGGAAGCCGCGCCAGAAGGCATGGCTGACCTCGTCACCCACATCCAGCCGCCAGCCGTCAATTCCGGTCTTTTCCAGCCAGTACAGGGCCACATCCGTAAAATACCGACCGCATTCCTGGTCCAGGAGATTCAGCTTGGGCATACCGCCGAAATAGCCGAAGCATTTGTAATTGGGCTTGGGGAACACCCGGATGGGGAATTCCTCCACATAATACCAGTTCCGGTAGGGGGAGTTCTCCCGGCTCTTCTTCAGATCGTCGAAGGCAAAAAACTCCGGAGCTGTGTGATTGAACACCGCGTCCAGGATCACGCGCATACCCATGGAATGGGCTTTGTCCACCAGCTCAATCAGATCCTCGGTGGTGCCGAAGGATGGGTCGATGGTGTAATAATCCAGAGTGTCATATTTGTGGGAGGATCTGGAGGCGAAAACAGGGGTCATATATACAACGTCCGCTCCCAGATCATGAATATAGTCCAGCTTCTCAATGATGCCCCTCAGATTGCCTCCCAGATCAGTTCCTGCGCCGATGGGGGCCTGATACCAGACCTTGTCGGAAACGGCCCGGTCTGTCGCAAACCGGGAGGGAAAAATCTGATATAGAATCTGATGCTTTGCCCATTGCGGAACCTGGAACAGCGCTTCCTCCCGAAGATTCTGACAGCAGTCGAACAGCCGCTCCTTGTCCTCGGGAATCCGGGACACAAACCCATCCAGAGCAAGAATGACCTCCGTACCATCCAGCCCTTCAATCCGAAAGCAGTAACGAAGGCAGGGCATACGGAAGAAAATGGAAACCTCATAGTAATCCCTCAGACCGTCAGAGGCCACCTTTTCCATCAGGTAGGTTTTTCGGGAATCAAAGAATTTCAAAGGAATGTACTTGTCACGGGTGTGCAGGGTGACGGATTTCACATCGTCCTTTGCGGTCTGGATGCGGATCACAAACCGATCCTGCCCTACGGCGTGGCACCATCGCTGGGTGGCTTCGTGGCAGATTGCGGCAAGATTCATGGCAGAACCTCCTCAATAGTATCCCGATTATCATAGCAGGACTTCCCCCGGGAATCAACCGGGAATTTTCGGAGAAGGTCGGAAAGAAATCACTGCTTCAATCGGCTTTTTCGATGTATGCATCGCTTACGAAAGCTGAAACTGCTTTCTGTTTTTTCTCAGAAAATCCATGATGGCCAGAACCTCCGGCTTCTGGTTGGATTTGTGGCAGGCACACATGGTGCGGTAGTTGAAGGCATAGCGGTCCGGCAGCGGAAACGTGACCACATTACTGCCCACAAAATCGTTGAACACCGGCGGAAACACCGCATAGCTGTGGCCCACATTCAGCATCATCAGCATGGTGTCGAAATCCCGGACATAATGCCGTTCTCCCGTTTTTACCACACGGTAGAAGCTGTCCTTTTCCTGAGCATTGTTCACCTCCAGCAGGAGGATGCTTTCAGCTGCCATATCCTCCTCGGTGATTTGCGTCTTTCCCTGTTTTACCCATTTGTGATTGGAGGATACGACAATCTGGGCCGGTGTCACCTTGAAATTCACCCGGTCATAGCCGATCCAGTTCTGGTAATCGTGGGCGTTGGTGATGCACAGGTCGTACTTTCCGGTGTACAGCCCCTCCTTCAGAGAATCCATATCGTCCGCGTGAATTTCCAGCTCCACATTGGGAAACGCGTCAGAAATGGCCTCCAGCACGGGAAACACCAGCTCGTTCCGGGGAAGCGGGCTGAAAATCCCCATCTTGATCAGCTTTGTCTCCCGGGAGATGGTCTGCCGGACGGACTCCAGGGTGTCGTCATAAACGGATTTCAGGTAGCTGAATTTTTGCACGCATTTCATTCCGGTACGGGTCAGCTTCACGCTCCGGGTGGTCCGGTCAAACAGCTTCGCCCCCAGCTCATCTTCAAGCAATGAAATCTGCTTGGTCAGGGCCTGAGGCGTGATGCACAGCCGCCCGGCGGCCCGGACGAAGCTCAGCTCCTGGGCCAGTACCAGAAAATACTCAATTCTTCGGAATTCCATGGGTACCCCTCCTTTGTGGTTATTATAAACCGGCAGTTGATAATCGTCAACTATTAGCGATTTGAATTTTATAATGATACAGGATAAAATAGAGACAGGCAGAAGCCGAAATACAATATGAATTTAGGAGGAAATCCCATGCAGACACCCAAAGAAGCATTGCTGGCTCTGATGAGAGGCGAAAAATACGACTTTATCCCTGAATACTACTCCGTGGCAAAAAGTCTGGTGTTCCCCGGCGAGCGCTGGATCGACCTGCAGAACTTTGATCCCTACGGCACCGGTCCCGACGCATGGGGCGTTCTCTGGACCAACCGGGGCCCCAATCCCATGGTGGACGGCAACATGGTTGCCAAGGATTTCCGCTTGTTTGACTCCATGGAGGACTGGGAAGACCATGTTCACTTTCCGCCTCTGCCCTATATGCACGTTCCCGAAGCCCTCAATGGCATGAAGTTCGGCATGGGCTATAAGGAGGACGAGCACGTTCTGGAGGTGCTGATGCTCTCCGGTCAGTTTGAGCGGATGAACCAGATGGTCGGCATGGAGGAAGCGCTGACCGCTTTCTATGAGTATCCCGACGAGGTTCACGCGTTCTTCGACAAGATGTGCGAGTACAAGCTCCAGTGCATTCAGATGGCCTACGATGCTGTTCATCCCGACGTGATCTATATGCACGACGACTGGGGCCAGAACAGCAATATGTTCTTCAATCCCGAAATCTGGCGGGAATTCATCAAGCCCAACGAGATCCGCTACGCCCAGAAGATCCACGAGCTGGGTATGCTGTACCATCACCATTCCTGCGGCTTCATCATGCAGATCATCCCGGATCTTGTGGAGATCGGCGTGGATGTCATCGATCCCATGATGGTGGAAAACGATGTGAAGGGTTGCATTGAGCAGTACGGCGACAAGATCACCTTCGCCGGCGGCATCAACAACCGGATCATCGACGGAGACAGCACCCCTGAGGAGCGTCTGGAGGAAGTCCGCCGGGCATTCCGGGAGTACGGCACCCTGGGCAAGCGCTGGTTCCCCTTCTACATTCCCTCCATCACCGAGCGTTTTGAGGAGTACATCGGAAACGTCTATCAGGTTTCCGGAGCAAAGGGCGACGGCGACTGGAACCTGTGGAAGGCATTGGATCAGTAATCATTTCAAATAAGAAATCCCTGCACCGGATCATACGCCGGTGCAGGGATAATTGTATCTATAGCGAAATCGGCTGCAGAAGAAAACGAAGGTTTATTACGTCCCATCTACCGTGTTCAACTTGAACACAGTCTTATACTGATTTCTAAGGAAGCTCTGAATATGCTGAAATCAACTCGCAGTAAACCTGCCGGTCGCGGAGCCAACTGCAATTGTATAAGTTGCGCCTTCAATGATATCAGGACTGCTGAGAATCACGACACCGTAGGAAAGGTCTGGTGTATGGGAAATGACTACCTTTCCATTGCTGTCTGTCAGTATAATCTGGGTACCGGCGCTCTGATTACCGACACTGACCGCAATAACACCTTGCTCGGAATCACTGAAGGTCTGCGCCATACCGGCGGCACCGGTTCCGATGAAGGTACCGCCGGAAATAACCGCACTCACATCATAATCCAATGTTGCGGTATCGCCCATGGTGGGGCCGCAAACGGTGGTAAAGCCACCGGAAATCGTCAGAGTACCATTGGCATCGATACCGTCACCGGATGCGGTTACATGAATCGTACCGCCGGAGATGGTGATACTGCCGCTGGAATTGCCGGAACCCATACCTCCCATTCCGTTCGGACGACCACCGCCAAATTGATCATTGCCCCGCATACCACCGAAGCCGCTCTGATCTGTACCGCCTGCGGCATTCAGGCCGTCATCGCTGGCAACCAGCGTAATATTGCCGCCGGACACATCAATGTGCAGTCCCTCAAGACCTTCATAGCTTTCCGTGATACTGATTGTACCGGACGTGATGGTCAGGGTTTCATCTGCATGGAACGCATCGTCACCGGATGCGATCTCAAAGGTGCCTCCGCCCACAGTAATGTTTGTATTGGAGTGCAACGTATCGTCCGCAGAATCAATCGAAAAAGTACCGCCATTGATGACCAAATCGCCGGCAGCCTTGATGCCTTTCATGCTGGTGCTGTCATCTTCCGTATCGGTAGAAGTCGTACCTCCCATGGGGCCTCCGCCTCTGTTTCCGTCCGGATGCCTGCTGCCGCCCATGAAGCCGCCCCAGGAGTCGGAAGTTTGATTCGCGGCATTCACACTGCCACCGCCGGAGATGATGTTAAAGTGACCGCCCTGGATCTGCATATTGGCCGATGCACTGATTCCATCGCCCTCCGCGTTGATCTCAAAAGTACCGCTTTCCATGTAGACGAAGCCCTTTGCGGTATCATCCGCATTTTCTGCGTGGATGCCGTCCTTGCCGGAGGTGATGGTAAATGCAGCGTTTGCAATGTTCACATTATCCTTGCCTGCCAGAGCATGGGAAGCAGAACTGATCTCATAGGTTCCGCTGGTGATGGTCAAAGAATCCTTGGAGACGATGCCGTGTCCCGCCGGACTGGTAATGACCAGAGTGCCGGAACCGTTCAGCGTCACATCTTCCTTGGAGAAAATTACCCCGTCGATATTGTTTTCATCAATGGCAGTGAAGGTTCCGCCGTTGGAAAGTGTATTGACAGAATCGGGAGCCATGGTGATAAATACCTTGTCCGATTGTAGAATATAAATCGGTGCTGATGTCTCACTGTGAATGGTCACATCATCCAGCACAAGCTGGGTCTTATCCGTTTTCTCCGAATTGACGATGATCATGCCGTCATTCAGAGTGCCGGAAAGAATGTAGGTGCCCTCGTCGATGATGGTAATGGTGCTGCCGGAGATCTGAACCGCATTGGAACTGCACTCAGCCCAATCACCGTTCAGGGTAATGATGGCGCTTTCGCTTTCATCATAGCCTACCTCATAATCCCGGTCGCTGAATAAGTCGGCACGGTCAACCTGCGTTGGTATATTGACTTCATTGGCTTGCGTGGTATCTGCAACCATCTCAATGACATCACCCTGATTGCCGCAGCCTGATATCAGCAGGGCCGCAACCAACAGCAAACACAGTAGAGAATATTTCTTCATGTCAAAGCCCTCCATTAAAGCTCTGCAACGGTGGTTTCCTGTTTGGAAACCGTGATCTCCAGATTGCCGTTCCGGCAGCGGAGCTTGTCGATCATTTCCTTTTCTCTGGATGCATCCCGGAGGGTCATGTTGTAGGTAAGCCGGAATAGGCTTCCCATATTGGTGGTCTTGACACGAACCAGCTCACAGGAGGTAGTATACTCTGCCAGCAGATCATCAAACACCCCGGTATAATCCAGATCTTCGGGAATTGTAATATTCATGGTCTTGTAGATGGCAGCATTCTTCCGGGTGCCAAAGTCCAGGCGATTGTAAAGCACCGACAGGACGCACATAATCAGCGTGAACAGCAGAGCAAAGGTCAGATACCCCATACCGGCAATCAGTCCCGCTCCCATAGCAAGGAACAGCATGGTGATTTCCTTTGCGGTACCGGGAACGCTGCGGAATCGAACCAGACTGAAAGCACCGGCCACCGCAACGCCGGCACCCACATTTCCATTGACCATCATGATTACAACACAAACCACACTGGGCAGCAGCGCCAGGGTGACAATAAAACTCTTGGTGTACCGGGAGCGGTACATATATCCAAAAGCCAGGATCAGGCCGATCAGCAGCGAACAGCCGATACACAGCAGAAAATCGGAAACGGAAATTATGCTGGTCATATCCGTATCGAACAGACCATGAAACATGGAATCAAGCATACAGGAATCCTCCTTTGGTGTTTGGGAAAATCATGGCTTGGTAGGCTGTGCCGTATTTGGAAAAAGATGTTTTGTAAATATGCTCCCGGCTCAATGCGTGTACCATCCACAGAGGGATTCCGCCGGAGCATTTAATTTCCATCAGCACCTTTCCATCTTCCAGGATGGGGGTACCCCAGACATCGGACTCCAGGGACAAGTCCTCTTGTCGGCAGAGGATGTTGTCATCAAAGGTCACACGGAAATCGCTAACCTCCTTGCAGAAATAAGCCTCCCGTTCATAGGAGAGAAATACCACCGGGTGCAGCGTTTCATAGTAATGAAGGAAATAATCAATCTCGTCGGAGATCTGGGTTTCTTCCTTACAGTGCATCTTGCCAGTAACCCAATTCAGCGCTTCCTCTTCTGACAGGGACATTCTGCGTTTGTAGACCACTGAATCATATTTTTTCTTCAGCTCGACAAAAACCGTGCTGCTGGGCTGGGCCTTCTGATAGCTGCGAAGGCGCAGCTTTTCTTTGTATGCAGGCTTCTCGATAGAATGCCGGATCAGACGATAATTGTCCGTATCGAAATAGATATTGCGGATGGTTGTCCGTCCATATTTGTCCAGCGCCATATAGGGTCCCATCGTTTCAAGGATTCTTGCCTTCTGTTTCTGCGTAATCAAATACTTCAGTTCGTATCTCTTAAAAACAGCCTGATATGCCATAAGTGTATGCCCCCTTTTCCAGATGGAGTA
Source organism: Oscillospiraceae bacterium (assembly GCA_017506735.1). Classification (GTDB taxonomy): domain Bacteria; phylum Bacillota; class Clostridia; order Oscillospirales; family Oscillospiraceae; genus Faecousia. Next base: position 46,663 of record JAFVMW010000005.1, read on the forward strand.
TACAGGGCCAACCCTAACTGAACCTTAAAATCATAAAAAGTTCACAATCCGTGAAAAGCCCTTTGAATTTTAGCTCTGTTTAATGTTCAAAGGGTATGATACAATCAATACGGAAAGAAGGTGTCCTATGAGATTATTGCTGGCTGAAGATGAACGCTCCCTGTCCCGGGCGCTGGTCATGATTCTGGAAAAGAACAACTATACCGTTGATGCGGTCTATAACGGCGAGGATGCCCTGGAATACTTGCAGACTGGGAGTTACGATGCCGCAATCCTGGATATCATGATGCCGAAAATGGATGGCATCACGGTACTGAAAAGACTTCGGACCCAAGGGAATCCGGTTCCCATTATCATGCTGACAGCCAAGGCAGAAATTGATGATAAGGTATTGGGTTTGGACAGCGGTGCCAATGACTATCTCACAAAACCCTTTGACACCAAGGAGCTTCTGGCGCGAATCCGGGCTATGACTCGCACTCAGAAAGCAGCCGATTCCAGACTGACTTTCGGCAATGTGACATTGAATCGGGCAACCTTCGAAATATCCTCTCCCACCGGTACCTTCCGTCTGGCAAACAAAGAGTTTCAGATGATGGAAATGCTGATGTCCAATCCCCAGCAGCTCATTTCTACCGAACGATTCATGGAAAAAATCTGGGGCTATGATTCTGATACAGAAATCAATGTGGTGTGGGTGTACATCTCCTACCTTCGCAAAAAACTGACAGCCCTTGACGCTGACATTCAGATCAAAGCAACCCGCAACGCAGGATACTCTCTGGAGAAATGACTATGATAAAGAAAGTACAGAAGAAGTTTATTCTTCTATCCATGTCCGCCTTTTTGCTGGTGCTTGTGGTGATCATCACGGGCATCAACCTTGTAAACTGGAACGCAGTTGTCCATGAAGCGGACGAGCTTCTCTCCGTTCTTTCTGAAAATAAGGGAGTATTTCCAATGGGTCCCGGCGAGCTGGGTCATCGGCTTCCACCCGGAATGTCCCCGGAGATTCCTTATGAATCCAGATATTTCTCTGTTACGCTGGACAGTAAAACCGGGTCTGTGATTCAGGCAGAAACCAGCCGCATCGTGTCAGTTGATACCACACAGGCCATCGAATATGCCAGGCGTGTATTAAGGGAAGGATACCCCAGAGGTTTTGCCGACCGCTTCCGATTCTCTGTCAAAACCGAAAACAGCTTTATACGCATTACCTTTCTTGACTGCGGAAGAAAGCTGGATGCTTTCCAAAGCTTTCTGCTATCCAGTATCGGAATATCTTTGATTGGCTATCTTGTTGTGTTCGCGCTGATCGCCTTTTTCTCCAACCGGATCATTCGTCCCATTTCCGAAAGCTACGAGAAGCAAAAGCGCTTCATTACCGATGCAGGCCATGAAATCAAAACACCCTTGACCATCATCAACGCGGATGCAGATGTGCTGGCCATGGAGCTGGGGGAAAATGAATGGTTAGAGGACATTCAGAAGCAGGCAAAACGGCTGACTGCTCTGACCAATGATCTGGTGATGCTGTCCCGGATGGAAGAAGCGGAAAATACCATGCCGATGATTGAATTTCCATTCTCCGATGTGGTCGCTGAAACGGCATCGTCCTTCCAGTCATTGGCACAAACCCAGGGAAAAGGTTTTCAGTGTGATATCCAACCCATGCTGACGCTGCGGGGCAACGAGAAAGCGATCCGACAGCTAGTGAACATCCTGCTGGACAATGCACTTAAATATTCACCGGAAGGCGGAAGGGTTTCTCTGAAACTGGAGAAGCAGAACAGAGAGGTGTTCCTTGCTGTATCCAATACAACTATGGAACCCATCGGGAAAGAGAATCTTCCACGTTTATTTGACAGATTCTACCGTACAGATGCCTCACGGAACTCCCAAACCGGTGGGTACGGCATTGGCCTTTCTGTGGCAAAGGCGATTGCGACGGCCCATAACGGAAAAATCAGCGCATTGTTTGAAGATGAGCGAACACTTCTGATTGCAGTTCGATTTCCTACGGTATAGTATTTCTTCCTGTTGCGTGCTGATTATGCTGTTCAACGACCGCTATCAAGACGAATCAAACAAGAAAAACTGCCTCCCAGGATAACCCCCGAGAGGCAGTTCTCTGTCCACTTTATCCACCGCCTGCTATCCCCGTTTGGGTCATGTTTGGGTCAGAGACAGAATCTGCCCCATTTTTAGAGAATAAAAAACGCAATAAAAGTTAGAAAAAGTCCTGAAATCCAATGGATTTCAGGACTACTAGTGGTCGCCCATTCTGCACGTTATACGAACCCTCAGAGGGGGTGTCGATGTCGAATGGGAGCGTTATGTCGTGCCGGTCCGGGCCGATGGTGAACACAAATCGGACTCGATCGTCGTACATGTGGGCGTTGATCAGGAATGTATCGATGATCGTGCCCTGGTAGGTTTTATCGGCAATGTCACCAGCCCGGTACAGCTCCAGGGCGGCGATGATCTCCTCACGGGTCAGCAGGTGTTCCTGGGCACTTTCAGCGGCGGTGATGAGGCGAGACAAATCCCGCTTTTTCTCCTCCAGCTCCAGGAGTCGGGCCTGTGTTGTGGCTGAGAAAATACCGGCCTCGATGGCACTCATAAGATTGTTTAGGGCTCGGTTGGTATCGGCGTATTGGCTCCGGAGCAGATCCAGCTCGGCGCAGCCGGAATTAGCCTCCTGGTACGCCATCACTTCGTCCGCCAGAAACGGGATCACATCCTCGGAAAAAATGGCGTCCTTCAGCGCGGCGGTGACGAAATGCTCGATGGTATCCCGACGGACGTTTTTCTTGTGGCAGCTGCCGTGGTCGTCACGGCGGCCTTTGCAGGCGTAGTAATAATGCAGCTCCGAGGTTTTGCTGGTACCGGAGACACCGATCATAGGGCTGCGGCACTCTCCGCAAAACAGTTTGCCGGTGAGCAGGTATGTCCCGTTGTCCCGTCTGCGTCGCTGGGGGATGGTGCCGGTGGGATCTCTCCGGGGATTGGGCTTGACGTGCATGATGCACTGCACCTCGTCAAACATCTCCTGCGAGACAATCTGGGGGATGCCGCCGGGGACTCGAATATCGTGGTAGATGTACAACCCTGTGTATCGCTCGTTGCTCAGAATCTGGTTAAAACTGGATCGGTTCCATGCCCCGCCGGTTTTGGTTTTCATTCCTCGGGCGTTCAGATCTGCGATGATATCGGCCAGGTTCTCCATGCTGCTGACTCTGCGGAAGATCTCCCTGACCAGCTCGGCCTCCGGCTCGCAGATCGCATAGCGGCCATCCTCGCCCCGGCAGAAGCCCAGGGGGAGCTTGCCGTTGACCATACACTTCCGGGCATTGTCCTCGTGGCCGCGCAGAACTTTGCGGCTCAGTTCCTTGGAGTAGTATTCCGCCAAGCCCTCCAGCACGGACTCCATGAGGATGCCGGTGGGGTCGTCGGAGATGTTCTCCATGGCGGAGAGCACCCGGACGCCGGCGGTTTTGAGTTTGCGCTTGTACACGGCACTGTCGTAGCGATCCCGGGCAAAGCGATCCAGGGTGTAGACGACGACATAGCTCCAGCCGGCGGTTTTGGCGTCCTGGATCATCTTCTGGAAACCGGGGCGTTTGTCGCTGGTTCCGGTGAGGGCCCGATCCTCGTATACATGGACGATACGGATGCCCTGCCGCTCAGCAAACTGGCGGCAGGCCCGGATCTGCTGTTCGATGGACACGTCTCTCTGGGCGTGGCTGGAATAGCGGGCGTAGATCACGGCATCGCTCTGGTGTTGTTTCATGGGGGCTCCTTTCCTTGGGCAAAATTGCAAGCGATTGCAATTTTGCGTTTGACAGGGAGGCTCCGCCCATGGTATCATAAATGGGCGGACTGGTGCCTTCTGTGGTGGTTGGTGTCTGTCTCGTTTCCCGTCCCGGGGGTAGGAGCCTGGGACGGGACTTTTTTATGCCGTTCGCCCGGGTAGGCGTCCGGGCAGAACAGGATTGCTTATTCCAGGAGCAGATCGAGCTTGCTGACGCTGTTCTGAATCTCAGCGATGTAGTTGTTAGCACTCTCGTTGAAGGCCTTACGATCGCCGGTGGGATTCATGGTGAGATTGTAGAATCCGATGTAGGCATTGTAGAATGCATCAAATGCCTCCTTTATGGCGTCCGCTTCTGCTCCTTCAATGTGTGCAAAATATACCGCCTTGTATAGATCTGCGCTGGCATCAAACGCAGCCTCCATGTCGGCTAGGGTGGTAATGCTGTTTTCCTCCAGATATTTATTGCACGCGTCCAGGAGCTTCTGGGTGGTAATCGTGGCATTGATGGACTCGGCCGAGTTCCAGTACTTGGCGATATAGGATGCCGCCTTGTTGACGATGACTGCATTGTTGTAAAGTTCATCGAGATTTTCCAGAGCCAGACTCTTGTAGTCTTCAATGCTGATCTGCGGTTCGGTTGCGACGGTCGTGGGGACAGTTGTTTCGGGAGGCGTTGTGTCTCCGCAGGCAGCCAGTGCGAGCAGGGAGACTATGGCGGCCAACAGCAGGAAAAGTGCCTTTTTCATGGGGATTCCTTCTTTCTGTTTGATTTGAGGAAACTACCTCTAACCCTATATGTCACAAAACCGGGAAAGGTGACATTATTTTGCATATTCCTCCGGGGGAGTGGGACACTATGCCCGGAGGTGTGGGGTATGCTGAAAAATACTGTCCGGCAGTACCGCAAGGCTGCCGGGCTGACGCTGGAGCAGCTGGCGGAGCGGTCGGGGTTGCCGGTGAGCACCATCTCGGATATCGAGCATGGGGCGGAGCCACGGGTGCTGACGGCCCTGCTGCTGGCCCGGGCTTTAGGGGTGACGGTGGAGCTGCTGTGGCCGATCCGGTAGGCCTGGAATTCCGGTTTACCGGAATTCCGTCACCATCCCTCACGATTCGCACATACAGGAAATGAACAGAGTGTGAAGGGAGGGAATAATGACTTGACAATTTACGAACAGATGTTCTATAATACAAGTATCTTAGCAAGATACAAGGAGGGGCGAACATGAAACAATCAGACAAAACCCGGACGGACAGAGGACTGCCGGAGCTGGTACATAGTGAGAAGGCCCGGCTGATTCAGGAGATTTGTGCCCTGCTGCGGACAGCAGGCCGAAGGGAGCTGGAGATCACGCTGGCGTTTCTCCACTCCCTCCTGCGAAAGTGATCCGGGAATAGAGGGGATCAGGCTTATGCCTGATCCTCTTTTTTGCTGTCCTCGGCCAGTTTCCGGGCCATGCGCTCCAGCAGCTCCCACTCATCGGTATCGAGCCGGGCCAGTACGGATAACAGCCGACGGCGGAAGTCATCGGACTCGCCTCGCATCACGTCGCCCATAAAGGCGGCGAGTTCTTCATCACGGCTGACGGGCCGGAGCGGATCGCCTATCCCGGTAAAAAGCCATGCCTCATTGACAGCGAATTTTTCGCACATCAGCTTGAGCAGAGGCTCTTTTTGTTCCGGACGTTTGAGTCTGTTCCCCTCAATATTGTTGATAGCATCTCTGGATGTGCCAAGTGCGGCGGCAAATTCAGACTGCGTTTGTTTCAGAATATCTTTGCGGAGATAGCGGACACGTTCGTGCAATTCCATTTTCTCACCTCCTTAGTGATATGATATCATAATATAATGAGCGTGTCAACCCAAAATATTTTATAAAAGCTCAAATAGAGGGTTGACAAACTCGGAATTATAGGTTATTATGAGTTTACAACTCAAAGGGTTGGGTTAAAAACGGACGGGAGGTGAGAGAGATGGAAAAGACTTACACAGCCCTTGCTGCTGTCCGGGACAGGCGCGGGGAACCCTGTGCGGTACTCGTTCAGGCCGATGTGAATGTCGGTGATGTCATCCGCTTCACCCGTGCTAATGTCCCCAGTCTGGGACTCGTCCACGAGCTTCTGCCTGTCGACGAGGCTGGAAACACCGAAAACTTCATCGGTTTTTTACTGGGAGAGGTTCCGACGGCGGAACGCGCATGGGGACCGAAAACTGAGTAAAAACCGCACACGGCGGCAACCGTGTGCGGCTGGCTTGTTAAAGCCATACCTTCTGGGCATCCCGCTTTGCATTGTAGTGTCTGACAATCTTCTGGTATGCTTCCTCGTAGATGTCAGCAATTTCCTCGGGAGTTTTCCCAGTCAGATCCTGGTTCTGGACGTAAAGCATCGCGAGTGCTTCCTCTTTGACTTCCGGAAACGCGCAGGACTGAGCGTAAGACATTCGGTTCACCTCCTTTCCGGAGTGCGTTGCACCCGAATTTCTATGCAAAATCCTATCACAATTTATCCAAAAAATCAACACCACGGGAGGTGAACGAAGTGGCGGAAAAGGAAAAGAAGATTATCACGGCACTGGCCGATGCCATCGCTGAGCTGCCCGAGGAAAAGAAACAGTATTTCCTGGGCTTCGCGGAGGGTGCCGCCGCCATGGCTGATCAGATCAAGCCCAGGCCTGCGGACTCCGCAGCGTAAGGAGGCCCCATGGCAAAGCCTACCAACGTCCGGGATCTGCCCCGGAGCCAGAACGCAATCGATGACGCGGCCCGTGAGGTGCTGGATGCCATCCGTCCTGCCGGATGGCCCATCCGCACCGTGGAGGCCGTCCTCAGACGGGCAATCACCCTGCTGCAGGACGAGCCTGTACGGTTCCCCAGCCCCCACTACCAGAGCTACGTCGAGGAGTAACCCACCAACCACCACAGATAAGGAGGCTCCCTATGAGCGGAAAAGTCACAATCAACACGGTACCGGTCGGAGGGGCAGGCAACGCCCTCGCCCAGCTGGAACAGTGCCGCCTTGAGAATTTCACGGACAAAACCCTGCGCTTTATCCGCCGGGCCATGGAGAACCCCGAGTATCGGGCGAGGATCCAGAAACGGGCCGAGGAAATCCGGGCCCAGGGGCTGTATACATAAGCACCGCCGCCATCCGGCGGCGATCTGGGAGGAGAAGCACATCAGGATGTGCAGCCGTAAGCACAGCGGCAGACAGCCGGTTCGAATCCGGCCCCTCCCTCCACCCTCCGAACGCCGGAGGGAAACAGAAAGCCGTGGGTACCGTAGCCCATCGCACTCTGGCATAGGAATACTGGCGCTCCGGAAAGACGGAGATCCCCGGGCGGCTGCCTCCCGCCCGGGGCATATGGGGCACCCGAATGGGCAGGCTCTGACCCACCCTGTGCCGGTTTGACTCCGGCAGGCCCCCGGGTTTTGTGTTGGCAATGACGAGCATTGTGGACATGGAAATCATCTCCTTTCGCAAGCCGCGGCCCGTAAGAGCGGCTCGCTCTGCCGATTTGTAATGTGGTCGGCAGGGGCTCCCCGTGACACTCGGCTGGGCATCTATGGGGCGCAAGGTTCGGGGCGGAGTTTTGACCTCTTTCTCCGTCGGCGGCTTCGATGCCGTCCGCCCCACCACCACCGGAATGGGAGCCGGCGGACGGCCATTCATCGCGTGGATTGTTCTCTCGCTGGCAGCCCGGAAAGACCGGCGACACGGCACAGCTCCTCCTGGTGGAGGGCATCCTGCAGCAGTGGGATGGATAATCGGTTCGAATCCGATCTGTGTCGCCAGCAACCGGTCCCCTCCGCCGGTGCGCGCTTCTCCCTTACTTGCCGGGGTGAGACTCTCCAGTTCGTTCTCCTAAAGTTCATACAGATTCTCAATCACAAGGGCCGCGGAGGGCGGCCCGAAACTATCATCAGAAAGGAGCACAGTATGCACAACGTTATGCACAACGATATCGTCACGCTGATGGTCGTAGAGGTTGACCACAGCCGATACCTGGCCGAGGCCCCTGCAATGCAGGGCGTGGAAACCGGGATGCGGGCCCAGATCGGGGACATCCAGGGCACGATCTCCTGGGTGGCCGTGACCCACCGGGACAGCAAGGCCTACCAGCTGGGCAAAGCCCTTGCAGATCACCGGCCGCTGCGTGTCACCGGCGTGTTTATGCCCTGGGACATCCCGGGAAAAACAAAAAATGCGCCGACGTCTGGCAACATCGGCGCATAGAAGCTACTCCAGAAAGGAGCAAAATATGATCATGAATATTATACTGCATGGTCTCCGGATTGTCAAGGAGGTGGAACAAAATGGCCGAATTTCGTGTTGAAAAGTCCAGCGGATATACGGTGATGAGCAACCACCACTTGCGCAATGCGGTTTTATCGTTAAAGGCAAAGGGGCTGCTGAGTCTGATGCTCAGCCTGCCCGACAACTGGGATTACACGCTGGCAGGCCTTGCTCACATCTCCGTGGAGGGCAAGGACGCGATCCGGGCCGCCATCCAGGAACTGGAACAGGAGGGCTATGTGGAGCGCCGCCAGACCCGGGATGAAAACGGCAAACTGGCCGGGAATGAGTACATCATCCGGGAGTCTCCCGTTGCACCGTTGTCGGAAAACCCGACGACGGATAACCCGTCGACGGAAAAACCGTTGACGGAAAATCCAACGGAATTAATTAAAGATATATCAAGTAAAGATAAATCTGAAAAGAAAAGTAAAAAAGAAAAGAGTGCCAAGGCTCGCAAACCCAAGCCGGAGCCTTTGACCAGAGCGCAGATCAAAGATCAAATCATGGATTGGTTTAGGCCGATTTCCAGAGATGCTCCCGAAGCTCTCCAATATCAGCTGTGGAAGGATCTGTGGCTGTATCTTGAACACAAGGAGACCCTTGGCAAGCCGTACCGGGATAAGGGCGGCGTGACCGGCTTGTGCAACAAGCTGATGCGCTACTCCGGCGGCGATCTGGGGATCATGTGCGAGGTACTGGAGACGGCCCTGGAGCACGGCTGGCAGGGTATCCACCCGCCCAGCGGTAACCGGCACAATTTCCGGGGCGGACCGCCTGAAAAACCGGCAGGGGAGGAGAAGCGATGGCTGTAACCACGCAGGACTGGCTGCAGGCACAGAACAGCGTGCTGGGCTCGGCGCTCATCGAGCCGGAGCTGGTGCCCAAGCTGCTGACGGAGACCAGCGAGGAGGATTTCTCCGGCCCCTGCGTCACGGTGTACAAGGCCATGCGGCGGCTGTTCCTCACCGGCGCACCGGTGGATGTGGTGTCCCTGTCCAACGCTCTGGGGCAGGAATACCGGAAGTTTCTCATGGAGCTGATGGAGATCACGCCCACCGCCGCCCACATCGATCACTACATACAGCTCTGTCGGGAACAGGCCCGGCATCTGGCGGTGCAGAGCCTTGCCCGGGATATGCTGGCAGCGGAAAACGTTGACGAAATGCGCCGTCTGCTGGAAAAGGCCAACGGGCTGATGGTGGAGCGTCCCAGTATCCAGATTACCAACATGTCCCAGGCCCTCAAGTCCTTCATGGAACGGCACACCCGGCAGGTCAGTTATCTCACCTGGCCCATCGGGGAGCTGAACGGGGAGCTGTACGCGGAAGCCGGCGATTTCATCGTCTTTGGCGGCAGACCCTCTGCCGGCAAGTCGGCCATGGCCCTGCAGTGTGCCTGGCACTGGGCCCAGCGGCAGAAGGTGGGATTCTTCTCTCTGGAAACCTCAGCGGAGAAACTTTTCGACCGGCAGATGTCCGGTGTGGCCCGGATCTCCATGGGGGACATCAAGCGCAACACCATCCCGGACGCGGCCTGGAACCATCTGGCTGCCATCAATCAGGACATCGTGTCCACCAATCTGGAGCTGATCCGGGCGGCAGGCATGACTGTCGCGGACATCCGGGCCATGACGGTGCAGAAGGGGTATCGGCTGATCATCGTGGATTATCTCCAGCTGATCGAGTCCTCAGGCTCCAACCGCACTGAACAGGTGACGGCCATCTCCATCGGCCTGCACACCCTGGCCCAGAGTCTGGGTGTCACGGTGGTAGCCCTGTCCCAGCTGAACCGCCCGGACAAGCAATCCAAAAACCAGGCCCAGGATATGTCGGCTCTGCGAGAGTCCGGCCAGATCGAGCAGGACGCAGACATCGTGATGATGCTCCGGCTGGAGGATGCGGACAAACCCTCCGGGGACCGAATCCTGGACATCGTAAAAAACAAGGAGGGCACCTGCCCGGCCATCAAACTGGCATTTGATGGCCGATACCAGACCTTTTACAAGGCGCACCAGACCGGCGAGACCATGGCCGAGATCAACCGTATCGCCAAACGCGAAAAGCGGAAGCGTGCGGAGCAGGCCCAGAATGACGGCCAATTCTCCATGATGGAGGACGACCTGGCCAGTCTGCCGCCCGGATGGTAACAGAAAGAAAGGAAGCAAATTATGATCAAACTGAACAATTGGGCGGCCCAGGCCGTCATAACCCAGAGAAGCGAATTGACAATTGTTCCGCATGATATGCTGGCTAACCTGCCCGAAGCCAGCGAGGAAGAGGTGGGCGCATGACCCGCAGAGACATCAAGCGGCACAGGAAACGGCTGTACCGGGCGTATCTGAAAAGCATAGAAATACATCTGCATCCCATTGCGGACGTGGAGGCGGTAGTGCATGAACAAACCAGTTTCCTGGCTGAAATCATTACCGATAATTTTGCCGGAGGTGGTGGAGCATCCACCGGCATTGAACTGGCGGCGAGTCGCCCGGTGGCCATTGCCATCAACCACGATCCTGCTGCCATCCTGCTCCATAAGACAAACCACCCGTACACGGAGCATTTGCAGGCATCTGTCTGGGATGTTGACCCGGTGCAGGTTGTCAAGGGGCGGCCTGTGGGCCTTGCGTGGTTCTCCCCGGATTGCAAGCACTTTTCCAAGGCCAAGGGCGCCGCTCTGGTGGACAAGAAAATCAGAGGTCTTGCGTGGATCGTCCTGAGGTGGGCGGCTCTGGTGCGGCCCCGGGTGATCATGCTGGAGAATGTGGAGGAGTTCCAGACCTGGGGACCCGTCCGCAAGGGTAAGCCGGTGAAGAAAAAGGCCGGTCAGACTTTCCGGCAGTGGAAGCAGCAGCTTGAGGATCTGGGATATGTGATCGAGCATCAGGAACTGGTGGCCGCTGACTTCGGTGCACCTACCACCCGGAAGAGGTTTGCTCTGATTGCCCGGTGCGATGGTCAGCCCATCGTCTGGCCGGAGCGGACCCACGCTCCCAGAGATTCCGAGGAAGTCCGGAGCGGCAAGTGCAAGCCGTGGCGTTCTGCGGCGGAGATCATCGACTGGAGCCTGCCGGGTTACTCCGTGTTTGCGACCAAGCAGGAAATCAAAGAGCGCTTCGGGGTCACGGCAGTCAGGCCGCTGGCGAAGAACACCATGCGCCGCATCATCCGTGGCGTGGACAAGTTCACCATCCGTTCCGGGGCACCCTTCATCGTGGAGTGCAATCACGGCGGTGACGGCCATACCAGAAGCACCGGGGAGCCGGTGAACACAGTGACCGGAAAATACACGGGGGGGCTGTGTCAGCCTGTGATGGCTCCGTGGACAGTCACTAACACCACCAACTCTGTGGGTGCGCCGGTGTCTGATCCGGTCCATACCGTAACCAGCGCCGGAAATCAGATCCTTGCCGCCGCCAACCTGATCCAGTACCACACGGAGCAGTCCGAGAAGGTCAGAGGTCAGGGCATGACAGACCCCATCATGACGGTGGACGCTGCCAACCGATACGGTCTGGCCTGTGCCAATCTGGTGGAGTATTACGGCAACGGCAATCCGCTGGACGTAGTCGAGCCTATGCACACGGTAACCGCCCATGACCGGGAGGGCCTTGTGTCAGCCCACATCCAGAAGTATTTCGACGGTGGTTATAAGGGCTGCGGCGATCGTGCAGACAATCCGCTGTCCACGGTTACAGCTATGCCCAGACATGGAGTGTGTGCTGCGCACATGGTCAAGTTCAAGGCTCAGGAGCTGGGCACCAGTCCGGTTGACCCGCTCCCAACCATCACGGCCCAGTCTTCGGCCGGAGGATTTGCACAGTGCTGCGCAGTCCTCACAAAAGCCAGCTCCCGAGAAAACCTCGGACATTGGCCGGAAATCCGGGCGTTGCTGAATGAGCACTGCGGCTATCAGCTGGCGGACGATGAGATTATCCTGCTCCTGATCCGTGGCGTGGCGTATTACATCGCCGACATCACCCTGCGGATGCTGACACCCAGGGAGCTGTACAACGCTATGGGATTTCCTGCGGACTACATCATCGACCGGGACTGGACAGGCAGGGAGTACAAAAAGACCGATCAGGTCGCACGGTGCGGCAATGCGGTTTGTCCGCCGATGGCCTATGCGATGGTCTGGGCCAACTTCCCGGAATGGCGGACGGGTAGGATTGAAACTATGGAGCAGTTCCATGAGGCTGTGGCTGTGTAGGCAGAAGGGAGAATACCAATATGGCAAAACGGGTTAATTATCGATGCCCGCTGCAATCCGAGTGCGAGCGGAGATGCTCTTACTCAGGGAGGGAGTTGGACTGTGAATATTACAGCGCTAATGCCCGGGGCGAACTGGTGATCGAGGACCAGGAGCAACTCCGCCGGGCCAGAGAGCGGGAACGGGAAGAAAAATGGTATGCCGAGCAGCTCGGCGACGATGATGAAGAAGAAGCGAGCGAAATCATCACCGTGTCCGCCCGGAGCGTGGACACCATCACCGCCGAGATTATCGGCCTGGCCAACCAGACGGCCCAGATCCTGCTGCTCTCCGCCTGCGAAATGGGCAAGCGGATGCTGGAGGCCAAGGAGCTTTGCGCTCACGGCCAGTGGGACGGCTACCTTGCCGGGCTGTGTGAGCAGCTGGGCGTGTCCCAGCGTACCGCCCGGAACTGGATGAAGCTCTCCAAGGAGTGGAACAATCAGGCAAATTTGCAATCGCTTGCAAATTTAACCTACACCAAGGCCGTCAAACTCCTGTCCCTGCCCGAGGCAGAGCGTGAGGAGTTTGTGGAGGCCCATGATGTGGAGGCCATGTCCTCCCGGGAGCTGGAGCAGGCCATCCGTGCGCAGAGGGATGCAGAGGCAGCGGCGCAGGCCCTCCGGGAACAGGCCAGGGCCCAGCAGGAGCAGATCAGCGAGCTTTCCCGGCAGGTGGAGGCAGAAAAGAGCCTGGCCCTGGATGCCAGAACCGAGGCCGAGCGGCTCCGGAACAATCCCGAAATCCCTGCCGCCAGAATCGAGGCCATCGCCGAGGAGGCCCGGAAGCAGGCCGAGGCCGCCTATGCTGAGCAACTCCAGACGGCCCAGGAAGAAGCAGCCGAAAAGGAGGAGGCCCGGGCCGGTATGGAGGCCGCACTGGTGGAGGCTCAGCGGCAGCTCGCCGAGCTGAAGGCCGCCCCGGAAACCCAGACCCAGACGCTGGGGGACCCGGACGGGGCCGCCTTCGAAATCTACCTGAAGGAGTTGCAGGAAACCGTGAACAAAATGAATGGCCACTATCTGAAGGCCAAAGCCCGGAATCCGGAGCTGGCCGCCAGAATGGTGAAGGCCTTCCGGGGCCTTACGGATAAGCTGGACGGGCTGACGAAGAAAATGGAGGCAAGCGCATGAGTGAAATGTATAAATGCCAGGACTGCGGCAAGGAAACGCCCAATTCCCACGACATCCGTTCCGTTGACGGTTCCCGAGTCATTTTAACAGTCCACCGGTGCGATGCCTGCCAGCGGCGTTTTGATTTGGAGCTGGATTTCCAGTCAGAAGGGGAACCCTTCTGGAGCGCCGCTTGATCTGCCCGTGGTGCGGCTGTGAGTACGACGATTATCTGGGCTACGAATTTGAGGGCGACGCTGAGGCCGTTGAGTGCAGATACTGCGGAAAACATTTTGATCTGGCAATCCAAACCACGCGGAGATACAGCACCAAACGGAGCCTCTGTGATATGCCTGAGAATTATGGAGAGGAGGATTCCGAGTGAGCCGTGGAACCTTATCCGATGCGGAGCTCCGGTGGGCTCACCGGCGGTGGTGCGAGGGGTATTCCCTGGCAGAAATCGGGGATGCGCTGTTTGTCAGCGCATCGGCCCTGGGCGATGCCTTCCGCAGGCATGGCCTTGTGCGGGAGCGGCGGCCCATTTCCTACAAAACGCCAACCCGGGCGGAGGTGCTCCGGGAGATGGACAACATCAGACTGGCGGACGCACTCCTGGATATGCACAATGGTGCAGGATTTTGCCGGAATCTGCCGGAGTGCCGGGGGAACATCCTCAGAGTCCGCTGCATGAAATGTATGCTGGCCTGGCTGGAGGAGGCGGTGGAGCGATGATCGATAATCATCATTACTCCGTTTATCACCGGGGAACGGATCGGCCCATTATGATCCACGGCACCGCAGCGGAATGCGCCCGGGCCATGGGGGTGCTGGTTGCCAGCTTCCGCTCCTTCTGGTGCCGCCAGCGCAGGGGCAGACCCAATGCCTGCCGAAAATGGGAAATCATCCGGGAGGAGGACTGATATGGAGAAATATATATCTGTTGCCGATGCCAAGTCCTGCGCCCTGGCTCGGCACTCCGACCCGATCATCCGGTCGGCAATCTATGGCGTGCTGGATGATACCCCGGCGGCAGAGGTCGCACCGATGGTGCCTGGGCGATGGGATCCGTCCTCGAGTTATTACGGATTCCGTTGCTGCTCCGTGTGTGGTGGTACCATTCAGTTCGACGATGATGATGTTTGGCCGTTTTGCCCACGGTGTGGGCATCCGATGGAGGTGGAACCGCAATGAATATGGTTAGAAAAACTATATTCCAGATCGTATCCAATGGAAAGCTTGCCAAGACGGTCAGATGCAGTAAGATTTGCAGTGTGTACTCAGAGGCCGGTGCGGTCGCAGCGTTGCAATTATTTGCACGGCAAGGGGCCGATGAATATTGCGTGACAATCACCATGCGCCCCTCTGATTTGGATAGGACGATTCGAGATGTTTTCGGGCCCTACAAACCCAAAACCAACGCCGACCGGATCCGGACGATGACGGACGCAGAGCTGGCGGATTTTCTCCACGAGGCGACCATGGCAGCAGACACCCCGTGGAACTACGCATTCAGCAAGGCGTTTTGTGATGCCTGCGAACCGGATACCTGCGACCGGGAAACGGAGTGCCCCAACGGCAGACCGGTGGACTGGTGGCTGGGGCAGGAGGTGCAGGGAAAATGAAAATAGTCGTTGAGATGACAGACGAAGAGTTTCTGGAGTTCTCGGAGTGGCGCAAGGAGCACAAGGTTTATGTTGCCAAAGAAAGGGCGTTCTGGTCTAAACTTGAGTATGTCGCGAAAAAGGTGAACTGGGCCGTAGAGCCTGACCCTAAAAAGGAAGGACGATATAAAATCGTGGACCATGACCATATGGATGAGCTGTATGCGATGTCTGGAGATATCCTCGCCGATGCCTAGTCTTATCCCCTTCCCCAGTCATCACATCACGCTGGCTGAGGCCTGTATGATTGTTCGGGATCGGATGGAGGACGACTCCATCCCGATCCCCACAAAGGTTTTGGCCATCGAAATGGTGGCCAGAATGGAAACCCACAACAGTATCCGAAAGGACGACCTGGTGGCTGCCCTTCGGTGGCTGTTTGATCATTATGATTTTTAGGAGGGAAAACGTGAACAAGGAAAACAGACAAATTGCCTGGCTGTGGCTGGCGACGCTGCTGGTGCTGCTGATCGTCATCGGCATGGGCATCCGCTGCAACCGGGCGGAGGTGGACGGCCCCGGCCATCCGCTGTGCCGGATCACCTATTATCTGACGGAAGACGGCACAGTCTGCACCGTCCTGGAAAACCTCAGCGACCACGATCTGACCATCACATTCCCGGAGGGGGTTCTGCCTCCTCCTGCGGAGATCGGAGGCAATGATGGCGCAGCATACTGATCCCCGGATGAATGCCATCCTTTCACGCCTGCGCCGCAGGCACGTTGACGTAGGTGATACTCAAGCTGTGATCCTTGCGCTGGAGGATGAGATCGATACTTATCGAGAATCCATCAGAATTCTTCGGGACAAGGTGGACGAATGCTCTGCTGAGTGCGGAGCCCGTGAGCAGGGGAAGCAGGAGGGTGCCCGCTTCGGTGCCATAGCTCTGGCCGGAACCATTATGAATGATTACATCGGGAAAATGGAGGAACGGGAGCTGCTGAACATGAGGGAAAGGGAGCTGATTCTGGAGCTGTCCAGAAATCTGGCCTCAGACCTCAATGGCCTGCTGAGGAGGTACGATGGCTAAAGAGCGACGTAAGATCATCGTTGCCGGCAATATGTGGATGGCGGTACAGTACACCGCCATCCACACGCAAAACCAGGCGGCGCGCCGTGAGGCAAAGGCCCACATCTCAACTCCGGCCCGGGAGGCACTGAACGCATCCAAAAGCTGGGAAAAGATGATGCTGGTGCTCGCTGCCAATTTCCGCAGCCGGGATCTGGTTGTAACCCTTACCTATAAGGACGGCGACCTGCCGCCCACACGGGAGGCGGCGGACAAGCGGCTGGATAATTTTATCCGTGCCCTCCGCAAGTACCGCAGGAGCAAGGGGCAGGCGCTGGTCTACTGCCGGGCCACCGAGGGTTACCACTCCGGTGGCCGACTCCACCACCATCTGATCCTCAATGCCACCGGCGATGATTATGAGATCATCCGGCAGCTCTGGGCAAAGAACGGTGACAACATTGATTTCGAGCCTTTTGGCCATGAGGGTGCCGAGCGTTGGGCCAAGTATCTGACAAAGGAGCCCAGAGTCCAAGGCCGCCGTTATGTGGGCGATCGGACATGGCGCACCAGCCGCAACGTCAAAAAACCGGTGACCAGCTACTGCTTTGTCCCGGAGACTGACGAACTGGAGGCTCCGCCGGGTGCCCACATCTGCCGAAAGCTGGAGGACCAAAACAGCTATGGACGGTTTAAGTGGATGGTCGCTCTGCTGCCGGAGCGTGACAACTGCATACCCCTAAAATCTGACTTGGGGTAGTGTATAATAATCGGGAAGTCCCAAAAAAGGAGGTTGACACAGTTGCAAAATCCCACAGGATGTGGTAAAATGGACGCAAATCGGAGGAGATACCGCTGCCCGTTATGCGGCAAGCAAACCCTGTTTTTCCTCCGGCCTGATACCGAGGTGCGAAACCTGCCTGTCAAGTGCAAAACTTGCGGCAAGGAAGTCGTCGTGAATATTTCGCCGAGCCTGAGCCATTAGAGCCTGAGCCATGTGTCCGCTGTCTGCGGATCTGGTTCAGGCTCTTTTTGTTTTTCCGGAGGTGATTGCCAATGGCATCGAGAGCATATCGGCCCTGCGCCCATCCTGGGTGCCGGGTGCTGGTGCGGCAGGGCTACTGCGATAAGCACCGGCCTGCTGATCGGGGCAGGCGCAGCGCAGAGGCGGCGGCCTGGCATCGCTGGTACAGCTTGCCCATCTGGACGGATGATCTCCGCCCGAACCAGCTCCTGCGGGAGCCCTTCTGCCGGGAGTGCGCAGCCCGGGCCAGACGGGAGAACCGGCCGGAGCTGCTAAGGGTCAAGGCCACCGACGTTGACCACATCAGGCCGCACCGTGGCGACTGGCTTCTGTTCATCGACCGAACCAACCACCAGAGCCTGTGCCATTCCTGCCACAGCCGCAAAACCATGGCGGAAATGGCCCAAAACCGACAGGCAAAATCCGGCTGAGCCTTCGCCTGCGTGGGCGTGTCGCTCCTGTGGGCGCGTGCGTACACGGGCGCGGAGCTTCGCTCTGACCCTCCCCCCACCCAAAAAAAGTTTTTCGGGGTGGGATGCCAGCCGCGGCACGGCTCGTCCGTGCGAAAATTTCCCCGATCCCCAAAATTTCGCCCCTCGGGGCAGGAAGGAGACCCAGAATGCCCACACCGGCAAAACCCCTCAGCGAGATGGATAAGCATCTCACCGCCGAAGAACGGCAGGCCCGGGAGACCGCCGAGCAGAGTGTCCGGCCCGTCCGGGATGTAGTCACTCTGACACGCCCCAGCTGGCTCACCGGCAAGGGGAAGAAATACTGGGACTCCATCCTGGCCCGGATGAAGGGCACCTCGATCCTGGATGACCTGGACGTGGAGTACCTGGCCATCTACTGCTCCCAGCTGGCGGAGCGGGAAGCCCTCCAGCGTGATCTGGTTGCCGCCCGGAAGGCGGAGGAACCGGACCCGGATCTGATCCGGAGTCTGAACAAGCAGATCAATGACAAGGATTCCAGAATTGACAAGTCTGCCGCTGAGCTTGGATGCACACCGTCTGGCCGGGTGCGTCTGGCGCAGAAACGGGCGACGGCAAGTGCCGAGCCCGACCCCAACGGTGACCTCTTTGGGGACTAATCCCACCGGGCAGCATCACCCCGTTGCGGTGTATGCCAAGCAGGTGGTCTCCGGGCGGCTCCACGATCTGTGCTGCCCCTATGAGATCAAGGCCTGCCAGCGACATCTTGACGACCTCAAGCGTCAGGGAACGCCAGAGTTTCCCTACGTTTTCGATACAACCCGGGCCGACCGGATCACCCGGTTTATGGAGCTGCTGGTGCAGGTCCGTGGCCCCTTCTCCGGGCAGCGAATCCAGCTCCAGCCCTGGCAGGTGTTTGATTTAGGCTGCCTGTACGGCTGGGTGGAAATGGAGTCCGGTGCCCGGCGGTTTACCACCTCCCTCAATGTCCGTGGGCGCGGAAATGTGAAATCCACGGAGAACTCCGGCAAGGGCCTGTATGCCATGAATGCCGACGCCTGTTACCCTCCCTATCAGCCTGAGCTGGCGCGATATGAGCTGAACCCGGAGGTGGAATGCGCGGCGGTGGATAAGGCACAGGCCCGGCGTGTTGCGGAGGATGCCCGAAAGATCGCCAGGGCCACACCGGACATCCGAAAGCGGATGAATATCCCGAAGGCCGGACCCATGAGCAGCAAAAAGTGGGGCGGAGAATTCCGAACCCTGTCCTCGGACACGAAAAACAAGGACGGCGGCGCACCCTGCTATTTTTGCGTGGATGAGTACGAGGCCCATCCCGATTCTGAAATCTACGAGCTGGGCCAGAACTCCGGCGGCAAGCGGCTTCAGTTCCTGCTGGACTGCATTATGACCGCAGGCGATGATGCGGACAACCGGCCTGCCAAGGCGGAGGAGGACTACGCCAAGCAGATCCTGGACGGGGACGCAATCAATGAGAATTATTTCGTGATGATTCGGGAGGTGCCCGAGGGTATCGACCCCCATGATCAGAGTAAGTGGTGCTGGGCCAACCCGGTACTCCGGTATCCCAACGAGTACAGCGAGATCCTGCTGAAGAAAATCAAATCGGAGTATGTTACAGCATATGGCTCCGCGGATGCAAAAAAAATCCGGAAGTTTCTGACCCGACGGCTCTGCCGCTGGGTGACGGCAGCCCAGAACAGCTACCTCGACGAGGTGCAGCTGGGCATGGTCCGGGATTGCATGGTGACCCGGGCAGAATTTGCCCAGCTCACCGACGGCCTGGACTGCTGGCCCGGCTTCGATCTGGGCAAGCGCATCGACCTGTCCGGCGTTGCGGCGGTGTTCCTGCTGCCGGATGGCCGGGTGGCCGTCAAAATGCACGGCTTTATGCCCCAGATGGGTGTGACCCGGCATGAGCACACCGACAAGGTGCCCTACCGTGACTGGATCAGCCGGCACTTTGTGACGGAGACCGAGGGCGAAGTCACTGACAACCGGTGGGTCAAGGATTGGATCTATGCCAACCGGGACACCCACGGGTGGATCATCCGGGAGGTCTGCTACGACGGACACAACGCCGTAGATCTGGCCATCCAGATGTGCGAGGACAACGCAAGGGAGGACTATTGTGTGGAGATCCGGCAGACCTGTGCCGGGCAGAATCTGGCGGTAAAGACATTCCGGGAACTGCTGCTCCAGGGCAAGCTGGTGATTGAGTATAGCCCCCTTGCCATGTGGTGCCTGAAAAACGCCATTGAAATTACCAACAATTACGGCGACAGCAAGCTGAGCAAAAAACACAAGGATGACTCCCAGCGCATCGACCCGGTGGCCGCAGCGATGAACGCCCTGGCCCGTGCCCTGGTGTTCCGGGAAACCCGTGACCTTGCCGCTGCTGTGGATGAGAATTATGAGATGTGAGGTATGGCCATGAAAAACAAGATCCGGGAAGCCATCTCCGACGGGCTGGGTGTCGTCGGTGCCGGGCTTCTGGTTTATGCGACAGCCCGGGTGGCCCCCGATCTGGGGTGGTTCGCCGCCGGGGCCGTCTGTATCATTTACGGCGCTTTGATCGCCAGAGGAGGAAATGAATGATTTTTCCCAAGAAGAAAACCGCCGTGCCCAGTACGGCCCGGTCTCCCGATCTGCTGTACCTGGACAGCTCCAAGGGCTGGGAGATCTCCGGCAGCAGCGAGTCCGCCGCCCTCCGGGTGTCGGCCTTTTACCGGGCCCTATCCTTCCGGGCAGAGACCATGTCCGTCATGCCCTTTTACATCATGGACCGGGAGACCAAGGAACGGATCCGGGAACACCGGCTGACGGAGCTGCTGACCCTCCGGGCCAATGAGGCCATGAGTCCGTCGGAGTACCGGTCTCTGATGCAGCTGATGGCGGATCTCCGGGGCAATGCCTACGCCTATATCAGCCGGAATCCTCGGACGGGGTACATCGACGAGGTGATCCCTCTGACGCCGGAACTGGTGAAACCCACGCTGGACAGTGAGCGGAATCTCCACTATCTGTACGCGGATCCCAAAAGCGGCAAGGGCTACGACCTGATGCCCTCCCAGGTGATCCATTACAAGGGCTTCACTACCAACGGCATCGAGGGCAAATCCCTGGCTCACTACGCCCGGGAAGCCCTGGCAAAGGATCGGGAGGCCAAAGCCTACGAACGGGCCATCTACCGCAACGGCGGCAGACCCTCCGGCGTACTGGAGACGCAGGCCGACCTGGGCGGCAAAACCACGGTCAAGGATGCGGACGGCAAGGAGATCGAGATCTCCAAAAAAGAAATGATCCGGCGCTCCTGGGAGAAAGTCCACAACGGTGGCGACAATGCATTCCGGGTGGCTGTGTTGGATCACGGTCTGACCTACCACCCCATCGCCATGAATAACTCCGACGCCCAGTTTGTGGAGAGCAACGACATCACCATCGCTGACATCGCTCGGTTTACCGGCGTGCCCCTCCATGTACTGATGGCCGGCAAGCAGAGCTATGAGAGCAACCTGCAGAACCGGGTGGAGTTTATCCAGACCACGGCCCTGGCTCTGGTGACCCGGTGCGAGGATGAGGACAGCTACAAGCTGCTGTCCGGCGATGATCGGGGACTGCTCCGGATCCGACGGAACATGGATGCAGCCCTCCGGGGAGACACGGAGAGCCGCGCCAGCTTCTACCGCACTATGCGGGAGATCGGCGCCTACTCTGTGGACGATATCATGGCGCTGGAGGATCGGCCCAAGGTTCCCGGCGGCCATACCCGTCAGGCCAGCCTGAACTATGTGCCGCTGGAACTGTTTTACGAGCTGTCCCGGAACAGAAATGGAGGAAGCAATGCAGATACAGGTGAATAAAGCCTCGACCGTTTCCGGGGCGACTCCTACTGAAACGGATATGCAGCACATCAACCGGCTTACCCTCCGGGAGCTGACAACTGAGGATGTCTACACCTTCCGGTGCGTTGCCTGCAACGATCTGGTGGACCGGGACTTTGAGAGGTTCCCGGCGGAAACGCTGGCGAAGCTGGCCCCCATGTTTGTGGGCCGGACGGTGATCCTGGATCACTGCTGGACTGCCAAGGGCCAGACGGCCCGGATCTACCGCTCCGAGGTAGTCCGGCAGGAGGATGGTCATCACGATCTGCTGGTGGCCTGTTATATGCTGCGTAATGACTCCACAGCAGATGCCATTGCCGCCATCGAGGGCGGCATCCTGAAGGAAACCAGCGTGGGCTGCGCTGTCTCCCGGGCGGTGTGCAGCATCTGCGGCGAGGATTACGGTACCTGCGGCCATCAGAAGGGCGCGACCTACAACGGTAAGCTCTGCACGGTGGATCTGCTGGATCCGGTGGACGCCTACGAGATGTCCTTCGTGGCAGTGCCTGCCCAGCCCGGGGCGGGCGTGATCAAATCCCATGAGAAAACTGGCTGGACCACTGCGGAACTGTCCGCAGCGAAGGCCCGGCTTGCAATTGAACGCGAAAGGTGGAACTGAAAATGAAGGAAAACAAGAACAAGCTGCTCCAGCAGCGCAACGACATCCAGCAGAAGCGTGCTGACCAGCTGGATCTGGCTACCAAGGCCCTCGGCAATGGCGACACCGTCGGCTATGATGCCGCCATGGCGCAGGTTAAGACCTACAACACCGATCTGGAACGGATCAACGGTCTGATGTCCGAGTGCGAGAAGGCCTTCACCGGTGAGGATTTCCGTGACTCCGGCGAGGCCGAAACCCGTGTGAACAAGTCCGGCATTGCTCTGGTCAACAAGATCCGTGGCACCGAGCAGTACATGGAGGCCTTTGCCAAGGCCATGCGTGCCGGTATTTCTCCCGAGAAGGGCATGGGCATGGAGGGTCTGAAGCCTCTGTACGAGGCCGAAGCTGCCATGAAGGCTCTGACCATCTCCGGCGGCGATCCTGCCGGTTCCGATGGCGGCTTCCTGGCTCCCATCGACTTTGACAACCAGGTCATCGCTCTGTCCAAGGAGTACGTCGACCTGTCCCCCCTGGTTCATGTGGAAAACGTCTCCGTCAATTCCGGCTGGCGCGTTGTCGATGCTGCCGGTACCCGTACCCCCCTGAACAAGCTGGACGAGATGGGCACCATTACCAAGGGCCAGCAGCCCAAGTTTAACCAGATCGTCTACAACTGCTCCAAGTACGGTGACAAGGTGGTTGTCTCCGACGAGCTGATGAGCGACGCTCCTGCTCTGGTCCGCTATCTGGCCGGTTGGTGGGCTCCCAAGTACGTCCTGACCAAGAATGCGCTGATCCTGGCCCTGCTGAACAATCTGGAGCTGAAGCCTCTGGGGGATGCCAACCAGATGCAGGCTCTGAAGAAGCTGCTGAACACCGGTCTGAATACTGCCCACTCCAGAAACGCCACCATCCTGACCAACTGCTTTGGTTACGATGACATGGACAACTGGATGGATACCACCGGCCGTCCCCTGCTGGTACCCGACCCCAAGGGCGGCGACTTTGACCGCTTCAAGGGCCGCAAGGTCACCTACGCCGACATCGACCTGATCCCCAATGTGGAAGCCAACGGCCAGGCCTACAGCCCCCTGTATGTGGGCAACCTGAAGGCCTTTGCATGGCTGTTCCTGCGACAGGGCACCCGTATCAAGTCCACCGACATCGGCGGTGCCGCCTGGGACACCGACTCCTGGGAAGTCCGCTGCACCACCCGTATGGACTGCCAGCAGGTGGACGGCGGCGCTGTCAAGCGTGCCGGCCTGAAGTACGTGGAGGACTGATCCCATGAAGGATGATGCCCTGCGTGAGCTGAAGCTCTATATGCACGTGTACCATGACGACGATGATGCTGTCATCAAGCGGACATGGGGCGCGGCTGTGGAATATCTGGAAAGCGCGGGCATCTCTCAGGACGGGACTGACCTTGTCTGGCTGGCTACCGCCGGGCTGACGCTCCACTGGTATGACAATCCGGGCTTTACCGGCACGGATATTGCCATGCCGGTGGGCGTCAGATCCGCCATCAACCAGCTCAAGCTGACCCGGGGAGGTGCTGACTATTTCTAGGAGCGCATTGGCCGGAGATCTGCGGACGAGGATCCGCATCCTCCGGCCCGAGGATCACCCCACCGCCGGAAACCACCGGAACACGGAGTATATCCCCCTGTACGACGATGACCGCATCGTCCGGTGCAGGTGGGTCACCGCCTACGGCACCGAGGCCGTGACGGCCAGCTCGCTGAAAATCAGGGATCTGGCCACCCTGACCCTCCGGTATGATCCCCGGATCACTGCCGACTGCGTCGTCGAGCGTGTGGATAACGGGGTGCAGTACGAGATCATCAGCCAGCCCAACGACGTGGGCGATGCCCACCGGTGGCTGGAGCTGAAAGTGAGAGGCCGGGTGAAAGCCAGATGACCTATGATGAAAAGCTCTGCCGGGCGGTGGAAAAGCTGGGCCTGACCATCGAACCGGGCCTTGATACCAGTGCCGGTGGCGAGTATGTAGTCTACAGCTACACCCGAGGCGGCGAGCTGTGGGGCGACGATGCCCCCTGCATCGAGCACCGGCACTGGACGATGATCTACGTGGCCCCTCTGACCATGGACCGGGCCCAGCTCCGGCTGGAGCTGATCCAGACCATTTTCGACCTGTTCGAGGCCTGGCCCTCTGAGGACCCCTATTCCGACGCGGAGGTTCAACGGTGGGTTTATCAGTTCGACACCATTGGAGGGATTGACGATGGCGAGGCTTGAGGTGGACGGCTTTGATGCCATCCTTTCCGGCCTGGAGGACATGATCGAGGCTCTCCCGGAGCTTCGGAACGAAATCCTGACAGCAGAGGCTGATGTGATCGAGCCTGCGGTCCGGGCGGCTGTGAAGAGCAGCGGACTGTATGATACTGGAACACTGTACCGATCCATCGGGAGAAGCACCGTGAAGGTTTCCGGACGCTCCGGAAAAATCCCGGCCATAAAGATCGGGCCAAGGGGCGAACACCACCGCTATCTCCCTTCCAAAGGCAAAAAGGGCATCGTTACCGCCGGATATGTGGGCTATATCTACGAATACGGCCTGGAACGCCGGGGCATCCCGGCCCGGAAATGGCTTTCCGGTGCTGTGGAGCAGTCCAAAGGGCCCGCTTTTTCCGCGGCGGAACGTGTATATGACGAATATCTCAAGAAAAACAACCTTTAAGGAGGTATAAAATGGCAACCTACGGCGCAAGAAATTCTTTCTGGGCCCCCTTTGCGGAGAATGCCCAGGACACCGACAAGACCAAGCTCCCCGTCTACGGCGAACCTAAGGCCTGCGGTCAGCTGAATAAACTGGTCGACTCTCCCAACTTTGTGGAGGGCTCCCTGCCCGGTGACGACGTGATCGTACTGTATGAAAGGGAGTTCCTGAACGGCACGGTTTCCGTGGAAGATGTTTTTATCCCCATGGCGGACGCTGCCACCATGCTGGGAGCGGCCTATGACGATGAAAACGGCATGGCCCAGGGCGTGGACGACAAGCCTCCCTACATCGGCCGTGGCCATGTGACCCACCATGTGGGCAAGAGCGGCAACTACTGGCAGGCAGTATTCTATCCCAAGCTCAAGGCGAAGCCCTCCGGCAAGGACTACACCACCCGGGCCAAGGATATCAATTTTGTTACCGACAAGATGGAGTACGACTGGGAGCCTCCTGTCTGCGGCAAGTACAAGGTTACCAAGGACTTTCCCACTGAGGCAGAGGCAAACGCTTATATCCAGGACCTGTTCAAGGGCACCGCTCAGGTTCCCGGTCTGCCCAAGCCTGCGGCAGGCTGATCCGCACACAGAGAATCCCTCCGGCGACCCCGGAGGGATTTGGAGGAATTACATGAAAACCACTGAATTTCGTTATTCCGGCAAAACCCTCCACCTGTTTCTGAATGGCCAGGCCATGTTTGATCTGCAGGCCCTGGACGCAGAAACGCCGGAGGACGCGCCCGACATACTGGATCGGGCCAGGGAACAGACTCCGGCGGGCTTCGATGCCCTGTGCGCTGTGGCCCATGTGCTGGCCCAGCAGGGGGAGAACTGCCGCCGGTATCTGAAATACGCCCCCAATCGGGTGCCCGGGGCGGAGGAGCTGCGGCTCCTGCTGTCGCCCATGCAGCTGGTGGGCCTGCGGACGGCGGTATTCCAGGCCATCCATAATGGCTACACCGCCCCCACCGCAGACGATGACGACGACATCGACACCGGCCTGCTGGAGCTCGAAAAAAAAACGGGAGCTTAACCCTCGCCGCCTATCTGAATCTGGCCGTACTGGCAGGTTTCCCACCCCGGGACGCTCTGCTCCTGCTGTCGCCGGGTGATCTGAGGGAGGCAATCACACTGAAGGTACAGTCCCGAGAGAGGAGAGATGCTGAATGAGCCGCACCATGGAAACTATTCTGAAGCTGAGTGGCGAAGCGGAATACAGACAGGCGTTAAAATCGTGTGAGTCTGAACTGAAGCTGCTGAAAAGCGACCTGGATGTTACTGCCAGTACCTACCAGGATAACGCGAATTCCATGCTTGCCCTTACTGAAAAGGGGGAAGGTCTCCAGAAACTGCTCGATAAACAGAAGGAAAAGCTGTCTATTTTAAGAGACGCGCTGGAGGATGCGAAAGAAGCTCAGGAAAAAGAAACACGGGCCCTCGAAGAGCTGAATCTCCAATACGAGGAGGCCGAAAGGGTTGCCCATGAATATGGGAAAACCCTGGGCGAGAACAGCGACGAATATCGTAGTGCTGTAAAGCATCAGAACGACCTCAAAAACGCGGTTATTTCTCACAATCTTAAGCTTTCGGCGGCATCCAAGGATGCAAACTACTACCAGTCTCAGATCAATAAAGCAAGCATTGAGGTTAATAAACTGAATGCTCAGATAAAGGAAAACAACCGTTATCTGGACGAGGCTCGCTCCTCCACCGATGGCTGTGCCCACTCCATCGATCAGTACGGAAAACGGGTGAAGGAAACTGCCCGGGAGCTGGACGATGCCGAGGAGAAGGTGGATGATTTCGCCGACGCCCTGGACGATGTGGACACCGACGACCTTTCCTTCGGGGATGTGCTGGGGGCTGAGATGATCGCAGAGGGCGCGGAGGCCATCCTGGAAAAGCTGGGCGACGTCATGGAGGAAACCCGGGAATACCGGCGCACCATGGCCAGCCTCAAGGAGTCCAGCCAGGATGCCGGTTACTCCGCCGGGGAGACTTCCCAGGAGTATGGAAAGCTCAACGGCGTTCTGGGGGATACCCAGGCCGCAGCCACCACCACCGCAAACCTCCAGGCCCTGGGACAGGCCCAGGGGAAGCTGCTGGAGCTGACCGATGGCGTCATCGGTGCCTGGGCGAAATACGGGGATTCCATTCCCATCGACGGCCTGTCTGAGGCCGTCGATCACACTGCCAAGCTGGGCGAGGTGCAGGGAAATCTGGCCGATGTGCTGGAATGGGCCGGAATCCCGGTGGAGGATTTCAACGCCCAGCTTGCCGCCTGCGGCTCCCTGACGGAACGGGCCAATCTGATCTCCCAGCTCTTTGCAGACCAGGGCCTGACCGCTCTGGGCCGCTCCTGGCAGGAGAATAACCGCTCCCTCATCGAGAGCAACAATGCCGCCGCTGCCATGCAGGAGCAGCTGGCCCGGCTGGCGGAAACGCTGGAACCGATCTTTACCGGGCTGACCAATGCCGGTGCCCGGATGCTGAGGACCATCAACGACGGGCTGGATGCTCTGGCAGGGCATACCGCCGCCGATGATCTGGCCAGCAGCATGGACGGCTTCCGCCAGTCCATGCAGGGCGCGGCCCTGGCCACAGACCAGACCAGAGCCTCCACCGAAAGCTCCGTCTTCATGGCCCAGCAGTATGTGGAACGGCTGACCGCTCTGGAACAGGCAGGTCTGGGCACCGCCGAGAGCCAGAGGGAATACGCTGCCACGGTGGAGCTGCTCAATGAGCTGGTACCGGGGCTGAATCTTGCCATCAATGAGCAGACCGGCCTCATCGACCAGAGCACCGGGACGGTGCTTGCCAATATCGATGCCTGGAAGCAGCAGTCCATGGCCAAGGCCATCCAGACGGAAATCACCGCCCAGCTGGATGCCCAGTCCGGGGCATACCTGGCCCTGCAGAGGGCTGAAAAAGACAAAATCGCCCTGGATGCCAGAGAGGCGGAACTGCTGAAACGTCTGGAGGACGCTCAGAAAAGGGCAGGCACCCAGACAGGCCGCATGACCTCCGCTATGCAGCTGGGCTCCATCGCCTCTGACAGTCTGTCCGGGGCCCTCACAGACATGGGGAACCAGGCTCTGGGGATCACCGACGAGATGGCAGAGCTGGAGCGTGAGCTGGCCCAGGTACGATCCGAGCAGGGGTATCTGGACGAGCAGATCGACGCCTCCAAGGGCCTGATCGCGGAATCGGAGGAGGCCATCAACAGCACCCGGGAGGCCTACGGAGAGTTCGCCGAGGCCGCCCGGGAGACCGGTGAAACCGCCTCCGGCAGTGCCGAAACCATGTCCGATGCCATCGCCGAAAATGCCGCCGTGATCATGGAATCCTACAACAGCATGAAGGAATCCGCCCGGCAGAGCATCGACAGCCAGATCGGCCTGTTTGACGATCTGAGCGAAAAATGCGATATGTCCGGGCAGGAGATGATCGAGGCTCTGGCCAAGCAGCGGCAGGCCTTTGAGAATTACGCCGACAATATCAAGACTGCCGTGGCCCGGGGCATCGACATCGGCCTGGTGCAGAAGCTCTCCGACGGCTCCCAGGAGTCCATGCAGCAGCTGGCCGTTCTGGTGGAGATGTCCGAGGAGGAGATCGACAAACTCAACGAGAACTTCCGGGGCGTGGAGGATGCAAAGGATGCCCTCGCCGAGGGTATGACGGCGGTATCTGACGAATTCCTTGCTCAGCTGGTGGAAATGGGCAAGCTGACGGAGGAAGAAGCCTATAACATGGGCCTGCAGTTAGTTAATGGCCTGGTGAGAGGCGTGAATGATAAGGCGCCAACCTACAACGAAACCGTTGGAAATCTGGCCAGAGGCGGCCAGTATACCTATCAGACCATCCAGGATCAGCATTCGCCCTCCCGGCGTTTCCGGGAATTTGCGAAAAACGATGTGGACGGCCTGGTGGTTGAGTACCAGGCCCAGCAGTCCAATTATGAAAAGGCCGCCGGAAATCTGGCGGAATCCGGCTATCAGGCCATGGTTCAGGCCCGGAGGGAATCCTCCGCCATACTGCGTGAGGACAGCTTGCCGGAGCTGCCGATCAGCCGAAGCGGCCCGGCCCAGACAATGCCCGGAGGGGCCGGGCCGGACTTGGAGCTGCCGGAACTGCTGCGCTCCTTTGAGGGGCTGATGCTGGCGCAGACGGACACCATGGGCGCGCTGTCCATGGAGGTGGAGCGGCTCACCGGAGAGCTGCTGCGGCTGTCCGACCGGGCGGCGAGTCTGTCCGAGCCTGCCCGGAGCGCACCTGCCCAGGATGAGCGCATCTATCCAATGCTCCAGCAGATGCTCACAGCCATCGAGGCAGGCCATGCCATTGTGCTCTATCCGGATGTGCTGGTGGGCGCAACCGCCGGGAGCTATAACCGAGCCTTTGGCTCTATGCAAATGCTGACTGACAGGGGGGTGCAGTAAATGGATAATCAAATCTGGTTCGGCAACCGGAACAGCCTGACGGCCTACGGCCTGGAACTGATCCGCTGCACACTGACTCCGGCTGTACGGAAACAGCGGTGGGTTGATGTCCCCGGCGGAGACGGGAGCGTGGAGCTGATGGCCCCTGCAGGGCTGATCGCCTACGAGAACCGGACGCTCCGGGCAGAGCTGCGCTGTGTCACCGGGCGGTTGGGCAACGTGCTGGATCGGCTGACCCACGATCTGGAAGGGAATACGGTGAAAATCATCCTTCCCGGCTCTCCCATGCGATACGTTGAGGGTGTATGCCACGTCAATTCCGCCCATCGGGGCGGAAAGAGCGTGACGGTTTCTGCCGTATGCGGCCCCTGGCGGTATTCCTGCCATCTGTCCACAGCACGGCAGCCTGCCAGCCCCGAGGGCATCACTTTCCGGTGGGCCAACGGCGGCAGCAAGCCCGTAATCCCGGAGCTGACTGTGGGAGAGGGCGGAACGGATCTCACCTGGAACGATGAGATCATACACCTGGACGAAGGACGGCACCTGGACCCCCGGCTGGTTATCCCTGCCCACAGTTTTATCACCGGGTACACCATGGGCGGTACAGTCACCGCCCAGTGGAGGGAGGCGATCCTGTGAGAATTGAAATCAAAACGGGGAAATCCCTCCTCTATGACAGCCAGCTCCCCGGGGATGCTCCCTGGAGAGTCCACGCAGCCGCCCTCTCTGAGCGGCTGAACAAGGCCGGGAGCCTGTCGCTGACACTGCCTGCCGATCATCCGGAACGGGACAAAATCGTCCCTCTGCGGTCGCCAGTGACGGTGTACAGGGACGGGAAACGCCGGTGGAGGGGCAGGGCACTGGTGCCGGGCTTTGACCGGTTCGGGCGCGCCGCTCTGGTCTGTGAGGGCGAGCTGAATTTCTTCCAGGATAGTGCCCAGCGGCCCGGCACCCTGGCCGGGACTCCGGCGGAGGTGTTCACTCTGCTCATCCAGCGGCACAACGCCCGGGTGGAGCCCTGGAAACAGTTTGCGGTCGGACAAATCACTGTGGTCGCCTCCACCGGAGCAATCTCCCTGGAGATCGTCCCCGGGAAACGAACTCACGCGTATATCTCCGCGCTCCTGAAGGATTACGGAGGTTATATCATTTTTGATGATGCGGACGATGGCACCCGGCGAATCAACTGGTACGCCCAGCTGCCCTATGTCTGCAGCCAGCCTGTCCGGGCAGGATTCAATCTGCTGGACTTCTCCAGCTCCGGCAACGCCACCGGATTTGCCACCCGGATCGTGCCCTATGGGGCGGAGCTGGAGGACGGCACCCGGCTGAAACTGGATCTGGAAGGCGTGGACTATGTGGAGGACGCTGAGGCTGTGGCCCAGCACGGTATCGTTGAGACCTCTGTTGTGTACGACGGCGTGGAGGATCCGGCGGAGCTGGAGCGTCTGGCCCGGGCCGATCTGGTGAGGGCCTGCGTGATCCCAGAGACATTCTCCGTTAATGCGGTGGATATGTCCCCGGAATATCCGAGCCTGGGCAGGTTCTCCATGGGCCACCGGGTGCCTGTGGAATCTGCCTCCCACAACGCCGCCGGGCTGTACGATCTGCTGGCACTGGAGGAGGATCTCCTGGACCCCACCCAGGGAAAAATCACCCTGACCCGGGACGCGGCCTATGCCGATACCCGGGCGGACACCATCACCGGAACGATTACCGGGCAGCAGGAGCAGATCGACAACCCCAGAATCCGGCTCCCCGGCGGCTGGATGGGCTACGTCACCGGCTCCACGGGGCAGGAAACCACCACCGGCATCGGCGTAGTTCACGAGCTTGGCCGGGTTTTGGGACTCTGGACCTGGGCAGGCGTCCGCTTGCAGGCCGGGGATACCATGCTGTATCTGGTACAGGCCAATAATCAGATTGCGCTCCGGGGCACCGTGGACATCCAGGGCAGGTTGCTGCTCAACGGGCAGGAGATCACGGCCGCAGCGACAGAGGAGGGAACGTAAATGGAAATCAAAGAACGCATCCAGCTGGATCTGGCGAAACTGGGCCCGATGCTGGAGATCCACGCCAAACAGGGCGATGATGCTGCCCGGTTTGTGGAGGTGGAGCTGCTGGAGAATGGGGTGGCGTATGCCATCCCGGAAGGGGCGTCGGCCTATTTCCGGTGCAGGAAGCCGGACGGGCACAGCTGCTACAATCCGGCGGCGATCAGTAACGAGGACGGCACCATTCTGGTGGAGCTGACTGCTCAGGTGCTGGCTGTGCCTGGGCCGGTGCTGGCGGACGTGGTGCTGGAGGGGGATGGCGTGCTGTCGGCGTTCTCCTTTATCATCCAGGTGGAGGCGGCCCCTCTGGGGGATCTGGCGGAGAGCCGGGACGAGCTGGGGCGGTATGAGGATCAGCTGGCGCAGATCGGTACCGCCATCGAGGATGTACAGGCCGCCGTTGAGGATTTGCAGGCCAGCGCGGAGGGGACTCTGGAGCAGCGGCTCCGGGCAAAATCCATCCGTGTGACCAATTTCCCGGCAACCGAGCCGCCCTCCATTACCGTGGGTGTTGTCCGGGAGGACGACAGCGCGGTGGCCTATGTGGTAAATCTGGGCGCCAACGGCTACCCGGCAGAGGTTACCGTAAAGCACGGGGCGGACTCCGCGGAGGACTCCGCGGATGACTGGGAGTGTGTGTTTGCATGGGAGGGATTTGAATGAGCTTCGATCTGAAGTCCTGGCTCTCTGGCTTTGTTCCTGCGGTGGGAGGGCTGCCCCAGCCGGTGGTGGGCGGTGGGGAGGATAAAAAGCTCTCCGTCCTTGGCTGGCTCATGGGGCGGCAGGTGATGCTCCGGGGAGCTGGTGCGGAGCAGGAGCCGGGGGAGCCGGTGGCGTATCTCTATAATGAGGTGCGGTTGCCCCCACCGGCGACCAATGCAGCGTACAAGGCAATTTTGAAACACAAACAAACAGACGATTACGTTTGTGTTGCGTGTGTGTTTAAATTGAAATATGTTCGCTGGATTGAGGGGGATACCGCCCTTTATTACAGTGAGAATTATTCCACCTGGCAGGTGTTGAACCAGGCAACCGGCGAATGGGTTAATAAGGGCGAGTTAAACGGAGATTATCTACCCGTTATAACCCTAGACGGGGTTAATTATTGGCATTTTTCTGCCTATGATTATGTGTGGTCAAATTTCACGATTACAGACCCGGATGATAGTTCCGTGATTATCTATGAGGGTACGAAACCCGTACCCGTCTATGGATAAGGAGGGAAACGCATGAAATTATTTGATATGCTGCTGGGGCAGGAGATCTTCGGCGGTGGGGCGGCTGGGGGTGGCAGCGATTTGCCCGAGGGAGTGTATGTGTGTGCTGGTTTTTCTGAGCACTACGAACTGGACGATATGTTGTTAACCCGATGCGGCGACTATCTCGAACTGCCTAACATCGACGAGTTCTGCAATGATTTGGGAAATCTCGCTGCCACTGATGGAGTATTCTATATCGTTTATGCGGCTGGTGGGAACTACACATCCAAAGAGGCACGTGGAAACAGCGAAGTTACTAACGAGCTGTTTCTCGAATATATGGAGGATGGTGTGCTGGCTGTTACCGATCTGGATGGTAATTTCCTCTTGATTAACACGCCGAATGCAATGGGGGATGTCCCACCCGGACTGTATACTGTGGATAGTGCCATTAGCCCGGGCTACCCGGTAATGCTGGTATATCAGTACACGCCGAGAGGGTGACAGGGAGGAACACATGAAATACTTCATCATCTACGCCTTGAATCTGCTTGATGCCATCATAACCCTGTACTGGGTTGGCATCCACGGCATCGGGGTGGAGATCAATCCGCTGATGCGGATGGCACTCAGCAACCCCATCGTGTTTGTGGCTGTTAAGCTGGTGCTGTTTCCGATCCTGCTGATCTGGATGTGGTACAAGCACCACGATGATACGGCGTGGTTTGCGCTGGGGGCATTCTCGGCGGTTGCAGTGCTCAACATCAGCACCGTATTCGGTTAAACCAAGGAGGTAAAAATCTATGACGGAAACATTTGAGAGAATCATCGTGGATGCTAACAACCGGATCGTTCGGGCGGAGGGCACCCAGGCCCTGATCCTGATGCAGGATAAGGATGAGCTTATCCCGGACGGTGCCGCCCAGGGGAGCCAGTGCTATATTACCGATGGCCCCGGCGTCGCCGTGTGCAACCGGAATGGCGTGTGGACTGCCGGCAACGGCAAACAGGCCACCGCAGGGCAGCCCTGGAGCGATCTGCTGTAAGGAGGGCTGGGGATGACTCTGGAGGAGCTGCTGATGGGCGGCGCATTGGGGGCTGGCCTGCTGACGCTGGTGCAGCTCAGTCCCGTGAAAATCAATCCCTGGACGCGGCTGGGCAAGCTCCTCCGGAGGCTCTGGACGGCCTTCTGCCGCTCCCTCAACGCGGAGGTGCTGACGGAGCTGGCCACCCTGCGGACGGGGCAGCAGGAGACACGGCAGACTCTGGAGGAGCACATCGCGCTCTCTGACAGACGGGAGGCGGACAGCTACCGGGCCAGCATCCTGCATTTTAACGTGGAGCTGATCGAGCGCAGGCCCCACACCCGGGAGGATTTTATTGAGATTTTGAGCGATATCGATCACTATGAGCGATACTGCGAGTCCCACCCCAACTATGAGAACAACCGGGCCGTGTGCGCAATCGCCAATATCAAACGGGTGTACGCAGTCCGGATGGAAAAGGGCGATTTTGCCCAGTAAGGAGGACATACATGGAAATCATGGATTACATCAACGTATTGATGGAGTACGGCTCCATCCTGTTTCTGATTCTGGGAGTGCTGGTGTTCATCACCAACATCATCGTGGAGGTGATCAAGGCCGCCATCCCCATCCCCACCAACATCGTCACCGTCATCGTCGCCGAGATCGTCACCGTGGCAGTTTTTGCCATCGCCATGACGGCGTTGGAAATCACGGTATCCTGGTGCTACGTCATCGGCGCGCTGACTCTGGGCATCTTTGTGGCCTATGCTGCCATGTTTGGCTTTGATAAGCTCAAGGCGGCGTGGGAGAGCATGGGGGTCAACCTCACCGGGAGGGGCGGCCATGACTGAGCTGGAGCTGCGCAAACTCTATGTGGATACCCTCCGGGGCTATCTGGGTGCCCGTGAAGGCGACGAACGGCACCGGGAGCTGATTGACTACTACAACAGTATGCCCGTGCTGCCCCGGGGGTATAAAATGACTTACACCGCCGACTGGTGCGTTGCCACCGCCGTGGCCGTGGGCGTGAAGCTGGGGCTGGAGTCCATCATCCTGGCGGAGTGCAGTTGCACCAGGCTGATCGCCATGTACAAGGCCATCGGGCGATTCGTGGAGGGGGCCGGGTATCTGCCCCAGATCGGCGATTTTGTGATCTACGATTGGCAGGGTGATGCCGACCCCGATCACTGGGGCACCGTTGCCGAGGTGGAGGGCGATATGCTGGTGATCATCGAGGGAAACATGGCCGACCGGGTGGACACCCGGCTCATCACCCTGGACGATCCCCGGATTTACGGCTACTGCCTGCCGGATTATGCCAGTATGGCCGACCGTGAGCCTGCGCCGGTGTTTGTGGATGTGCCGCAGGATGCCTGGTATGCAGAGGCCGTGGCCTACTGCGCCCGGCATGAGCTGATGGTGGGCCGGGAGGACGGCAGCTTCGATCCCCTGGCCCCTGTGACAAGGGCTGAGCTGGCGGCGGTGGTGCAGAGACTCCACCAGGCGCTGAGCGAGTAATGATTTCCCCCACTCTCTGACGAGGGTGGGGGATTTTCTGCGTTTTAGGGCGGAAAATAAATAACGGATTTCGTTAAAAAGTTCTTGACAAATAACGGAATCCGTTATATAATGTAGTCACAAGGAAGAGATAACCAACCACCCAAATCAAGGAGGAATTTGAAAATGATCGAACTTACTGGCACTGAGAAGCAGATCGCATGGGCAACCGATATCCGTGCAAAGTTCATTGCTAACGCCGCCAAGAAATCCGCCCACTGGAGGGATGATATCGCCGGATGCATCGAAGACGATGATTCCGAGGGCGCAGCGTGGGCAACCGAAAAGCTGGAAAAGCTCAACCGACTGACCGCTGAAATCCTGAACGAAGTTTCTCGTGCTGGTTGGTGGATTGATTACGGTCGAGCAGATGCGGATATTGTTATTCGTGAGTTCGACAGCGTAAAGCGGGGCATTGCCCTCGACGGCTCCAAGCGTATCCGGTAAAACCAACCGGGGACGAAAAGAAATAAGGAGGAAAGGAAATGAAACATTATTATCTAGCAAACCCCGAACACTCTGACGCTATTTACGGCGATCAATACCCCGTCTGCATCGATCTGGCTGAAGTCAAACGACTGGCCCATGAGTGGGACATGACTACCGAAGAGCTGCTTGATCAGATGCACGAGGCGTCTGATGCTGAAATTGCAGAGTGGGGCGTATACGAGGAGGCCTAAATGCTAAAAACAATCTATCGTTCCTATGATCCGAAAAAGCGCAGGTTCTACGGGTTTGCACTCCCGGAGTATCAGGACGCATTCCACGAGGAGCATCCAAATGCATACCGCTGCCCCGTCCTGGAGGTAACTGCCGATCAGCTCGCTCTCTGGCGCAATACCGGCGCATGGGAGGAGGATTTCCAGCGACAGGAATTCATCCCCGCCGGTCGGCTTCTGCGCTGGCCCATCGACGAGCCTGATGTTATAACGGAGTCAGATTCCTGGGACGCAGCCCACATGAGCGTCAAACATATTTGCAGGGCCGCGGGTCTGACCCAGACCGCAGCAGGGCAGCGGTTTGGAATCCCCTGGAGGACGTTCTCCGACTGGTGCCGCGGCGTTTCTAAATGCCCCGACTACATCAGATTGATGATGTGCGAGCTGCTGGGCATCTTCCACCGCTAATATAGCAATAGCCGCCCGGGACTGGGCGGCTATTGTCACCTTTTGCGCTTTTGGTACATATCCCCATTGGAGGTGAGGGGGGATGGATACTGAGGGTATCCGGGAGCGGCTGAATGGGATTATTGGCCAGATCATGGCGGATTTGGAGAGGCTTCCGGAGTGGGGCGGTAACTCTGCAATGAGAGCCGCGCTGGAGGAGATGTTGCGGATTGCGGAAACGATACAACCACAGGAGTAGTCGGGAAAAGGCGGCATTGATGCACTCAATGCCGCCTTGTATTAAATCCGTCGCTCAAATACAAATACCCCGGAAATCGCAATAATTACGATATCATGAGTTCGTATAGTGCGGATTGGTCGGAGTATCGGGATTCGAACCCGAGGCCTCTTGGACCCGAACCAAGCGCGATACCAAACTTCGCCATACCCCGATAGCCTGTATATTATAAGGAAACAAATATGGATTGTCAAGTGTTTTCAGGGATTTCACCGGAAAAATCCCATACCATATTTCAGGGAGGGATGATAATGTCCTACAGAATCCGTTATGGCCCCTCCGGCTTTCGGAGGTCGGAATGGAATCACGGAAGGATGCTCCGGTGGAAGATCTGTGCCGCGGGATTGGTGATTATTTGGGGAATCGGCTTTGTTTTTCCGGAAGCCGGAGCCATTCTCCGGGAATTGCTCTGCCGTGAACCCATGACGTCAGGGGAGCAGGCGGTGGCGGCTTTTGCCCAGGCGCTTCGGTTGGGGAAGGGGTGGTATGATGGGCTTGCGGTCTGGTGCCGGACGATCCTGTTTGGGCCGGTTTGAATGCTCGGTTTCCGGAAAGGCTCTGGTGTTCCTGGCGGCGGTAATGTTGCTTTCGGATATCCGGTGGGTTTTGGCGGCGGTAACTGCTGCGGCGGTACATGAGCTGGGTCATCTGCTGGCGCTGTGGATGCTGGACAGAAGGGTCCTGGGTATGAAGATCGAACTGGGCGGCGCGGTGATCCGGACAGAGCCCCTTTCGTCCCGGGATGAGCTGCTCTGCGCACTGGCAGGGCCTGCCGCGGGCCTGCTGCTGACTTTGTTTTTCCGATGGCTTCCAAGGACTGCCTGCTGCGCATTGGCGCAGAGTCTGTTCAACCTTTTGCCCCTGTATCCCCTGGATGGAGGCAGAGCATTCCGGAACTTCAGAAATATTTGTTGCAAAGACGACCCAAAGGGAGTACAATAGGCCTATTGAGTAAAACAATGAGGTATGACAAATGACTGATAAGCTTCAGCGTATTCTCCCCACGGTGCAGAAGCCTGCCCGTTACACCGGCGGAGAGTACAATGAGATTCAAAAGGACCCGGCCTCCGTCCGGGTGAATGTGGCCTTTTGCTTCCCGGACACCTATGAGATCGGTATGTCCAATGTGGGTATGCGGATTCTCTATGGTGTGATGAATGAAATGGAGGGGGTCTGGTGCCAGCGTGTCTTTGCCCCCTGGGGGGACATGGAGGATGCCATGCGTGCAAACGGCATCCCCCTCTGGGCCCTGGAAAGCGGCTGCCCTGTGAAGGAGTTCGACATGATCGCCTTCACCGTGGGCTACGAGATGTGCTACACCAACATTCTGAATATGCTGACCCTGGCCGGGGTCCCCCTCCACGCTTCTGAGCGGAAGGGCCTGGAAAATATGGTTTTCGCCGGCGGTGTGTGTACCTTCAACCCGGAGCCTCTGGCGCCCTTTGTGGATTTCTTCTCCCTGGGCGAGGGCGAGGAAAGCACCGTGGAGATCGTTTCTCTTTATGACAGGGCAAAGCAGGAAGGCTGGACCAAGGAACGGTTCCTGGAGGAGGTCAGCAGAATCCCCGGTGTGTACGTTCCCAGCTTCTATGAGCATATCTACAACGAGGACGGCACTCTGAAGGAGATCATCGCAAAGGAGGGCGCGCCCGGGAAGCTGACCAAGCGGATTGTGGAGCATCTGGACGATGCCTATTTCCCCACAAAGATGATCGTTCCATCCACGGAGATCGTCCATGACAGAGCCAATCTGGAGTTGTTCCGGGGCTGTATCCGCGGCTGCCGGTTCTGCCAGGCAGGCTTTAGCTGCCGTCCCGTGCGGAAAAAGAGTCCGGAGGTTCTCTATCGCCAGGCTGTGGAGTGCCTGGAAAACTTCGGTGCCAGCGAGATCACCCTGTCCAGCCTGTCCACCTCGGATTACCGGGGGCTGAAGGAGCTGACCGATGAGCTGATTCCCTACTGCGAGCAAAGTAAGGTCAGCCTGTCCGTCCCCAGCCTTCGGGCGGATAATTTCAGCCGGGAGCTGATGGAAAAGCTCCAGACCGGCAAAAAGAGCGGCCTGACCTTCGCTCCCGAAGCCGGTACCCAGCGGCTGAGAGATGTGATCAACAAGAATCTGACCGAGGAAGAGATTCTGGAAACCTGCCGCAACGCCTTCTCCGGCGGCTGGAGCAATGTGAAGCTCTATTTCATGCTGGGTCTGCCCACGGAGACCGATGAGGACGTTCTGGGCATCGCTGATCTGGTGTATAAGATCATCCTGGCCTGGAAGGAACATGGTACCGCCAAAAAGCGGGGCCTTCGCATCCATGTGGCCACCGCCTTCTTTGTGCCCAAGCCCCATACCCCCTTCCAGTGGGAAAAGCAGATCACCGTGGAGGAATATCTCCGCCGGTGCCGCCTGCTGAAGGATCATTTCTACTCCAAGTCCATCGACTACAATTACCATACCCCGGATATCAGCCGCCTGGAAGCCGTCATGGCTCGCGGCGACCGGCGGATCGCCCCCGTGCTGGAGGAGGCTGCCTGTCTGGGTGCCAAGCTGGACGGCTGGGACGAGTATTTCAACAATGACATCTGGATGGAAGCCTTCCGCCGCTGCGGTGTGGACATGGAATTCTACACCACCCGTGGTTACGGCGAGGAAGAACTCCTTGCCTGGGACCCCATTGATGTGGGTGTCACCAAGAAATTCCTGCTTCGGGAACGCCGCCAGGCTTACGAAGCGAAAATCACCCCGGACTGCCGGTCCGGCTGTGCCGGCTGCGGCGCCAACTGCCTTCTGAAGGAGCGTGAGTGCGATGAGTAAACGGCTTCTTTTTGAAAAGACCGGCAATGGCATTTGGATCAGCCATCTGGATCTGATGCGCCTTTTCCAGCGTGCCTTCAAGCGGGGCGGCCTGCATCTGAAGCACACCCAGGGCTTCAGCCCCCGGGCAGTGGTGTCCATCGCCCTGCCGCTGAGTGTGGGTGTGGAAAGCGTCTGTGAAATCCTGGACTTTGAACTGGTGGGACAGGATGATCTGGGGTTTGACGAAATCAAAACCCGGCTGAACGCCACCATGCCTGCCGGTATCCGGGTGCTGGAGGTCTATGACAGTGATGTGAAGATCAAGCATCTGACCCATCTGGCCTGCACCGTCACGCTGGAGTATGACAACGGCATCCCCGAGGGTGCGGAGGAAGCCGTCCGGGCCCTCTTTGCCCGGGAAAGCATTGTGCTGATGAAGCGGGGCAAGAACGGCCCTGTGGAGCAGGACATTATCCCCATGATCCGCTCTGTGGAGGTATCCGCCCTGAATGCCCAGGAGCTCCTGCTGGACTGCGTGATCTGCGCCCAGAATCCCAGTCTGAATCCGGCCCAGATTGTGGCCGCCATTGAGGCAAACTGCCCCGACCACAAGCCTGACTTCGCCAGAATCCGCAGAACCCGGGTTCTGACGGAAAAAGGTGAAGATTTCCGATAAAAATAATCCTGAGAGGAGCTATTATAATGAACAACGAACTGATGTTTGATCTGGAATGCTGCCCCCACTGCCGCGGCGACGGTATGGTTTACTTTGAGGGCAATACCTGGGTGTATGTGGAGTGCATCGACTGCGGCGCCCAGACCACTTTCTTGGAGTATAACAACGAGGAAGAGAAGAAGGAAGCCGCCCACAATGTGGTGAACCTGTGGAACATGGGCAAGGTCATCCGCATCGAGCGCGGCGAGTAAGAGGGAAGGCCATGAATGCAGTAAAGCTTGCAGGCCTTCAGCCTGCCTCCGTCTTTGGCTATTTTGAGAAGCTCTGTTCCATGCCCCACGGCTCCGGCAATACCAAAATCATTTCCGATTACCTGGTGTCCTTTGCCCGGGAGCAGGGCCTGCGCTATGAGCAGGACGAGCTGAACAACGTCATCATCTACGCAGACGGTACCCCCGGCTATGAGGATCACGAGAGCGTGATTATTCAGGGCCACATGGACATGGTCTGCGAGAAGGATGCGGACTGCCCCATCAACTTTGAAACCGACGGCCTGGATGTGACCCACGACGGCAATGTGGTCTACGCCAAGGGCACCACCCTGGGCGGCGACGACGGCATCGCTGTGGCCTACGCCCTGGCCATCCTGGCGGACAAGTCCATCCCCCATCCTCCTCTGGAGGTGGTCATCACCGTGGACGAGGAAACCGGTATGTACGGTGCCGCAGGCATCGACCTGTCCCGTCTGAAGGGCAAAAAGCTCATTAACATCGACTCTGAGGAGGAGGGCATTTTCACTGTGTCCTGCGCCGGCGGCGCCAGAGCTTCCATCACCATGGATTGTAAGCGCCATGCGGTCTACGGCCCCTGCATCCGCCTGACGGTGGATGGCCTGGCCGGCGGTCATTCCGGCGTGGAGATCGACAAGAACCGGGCCAACGCCAATAAGGTCATGGGCCGGTTCCTGGATGCGGTGAAGCAGCGGATGCCCCTGTGCCTCACCGCTCTGGAGGGCGGCTCCAAGGACAATGCCATCCCCAGAACCTGCACCGCTAATCTGGTGGCCCTGGGTATGAATCTGGAGCAGATCAACGATATCGCTGCCGAGCTCCAGGCTCAGATTCGCTCTGAGTTTGCGGAACCCGATGCTCTGGTCTACGCTGACAACATCGATGCCCTGGGCGGCAACGCCCTGTCCACCGAGGACACCAACCGGATCATCGGCCTGCTCTGCGCCGCGCCCAATGCCATCCAGGCCATGTGCGCCGATATGCCCGGTCTGGTTCA
Source organism: Oscillospiraceae bacterium (assembly GCA_017506735.1). GTDB lineage: Bacteria > Bacillota > Clostridia > Oscillospirales > Oscillospiraceae > Faecousia. Next base: position 87,944 of record JAFVMW010000005.1, read on the forward strand.
GACCAGTCTGAATATGGGCATTGTCAAGCTGGATGCGGATTCCTTCAAGATGACCTTCTCCGTCCGTTCCAGCGTGAACCAGGAGAAGCTGGATCTGCTGAAGAAGCTGGAGGAGCTGGCAAAGCTCTACGGCTGTGAATACCATTCCGCCGGTCATTATCCTGCCTGGGAGTATAAGGAGGATTCCGCCCTCCGGGATATCATGGTGGCGGAGTTCGAGAAGATGTTCGGCACCAAGCCCCAGGTGGTTTCCATCCACGCCGGCCTGGAGTGCGGCCTGCTGGGCGAGAAGATTCCCGGTCTGGACGCCGTGTCCATCGGCCCTGCCATGCACGACATCCACACCAGCCGGGAGCGTCTGGAGATCGCTTCCACCGCCAGAATGTGGGAGTTCCTGAAGGCTGTTCTGAAGGCAATGTAATGACAAAAAGCCTGCCCGTCAGGGCAGGCTTTTCTGCGGTTTTATCAGGTTTTTCAGCCAATGAAAATCTCCGGGAGAGATCACGCCAAAGGCATAGCCTGCCACAAGAAACAGTCCCAGAAAGGCCCCGACCTGGGCCCAGCCGCCCGTAAACCGGCTGCCGCCGAACAGTGCAATGAGCCATGCGGAAAGGGCAAGACAGGGGTAGGACAGGGGCAGACCGGGCCTGCTGATCCGGATCAGCCGCCGCAGACTCAACAGAAAGTTCAGTGCGTGGGTCAGAAAGAAGCTGGCAAAATATCCCACAATCCCATACCGGGGCAACAGCACATACAGCAGCGCCACATCCAGGGCGTTGGACAGAATGTTATACCGGACGCAGTGCTTCTGCTGTCCAAGCCCCTTGGTCATGGCATCCACGATCAGATCGCAGTACAGCATGGGCACCAGCAGGGCAAACCATCGCAGATACTGCCCGGCTCCCACACCGGGATACAGCCACTGACAGATGGATTCAGCCAGCAGGAACATCCCACCGCCCATCATAAAGCCGTACAGCAGACTTACCCGCAGGTTCCGGTTTGCCAGATACCGGATTCGATCCTGACTGCCCACGGCGGCACACCGGGCAAGCTCCGGAATCAGCACCTCCGCCAGGGAAAACAGAATGGCTGCCGGAAACATCATTACCGGGAACACCATCCCTGTCAGAATGCCAAAGGAAGCCAGGGGACTGGCCACCCCGGGGTACAGGGCAAGCCGCTTGGGCACCATCAGATTCTCCGTAGCGGAAATTCCGGCCTTCAGGTCGTCGGCCAGCGCCAGAGGCCCTGCGGTCCCCAGGATGCGCCGGGAAACGGGCAGGGGATTGGTTCGCTCCTTCCGTTCCTTCTGATAAAGAAACCACAGACAGCCCAGGGTCAGCAGATTTCCGGCACAGGTGCCCAGCACCACCGCACGACAGCTTCCGCCCCGATCCTCCGGCGGAATGGTCAGCAGCAGAAGCACAGTGACTCCCATGCAGAAGATCTGCTCCGCCACCTCCACCACAGCCAGGGTGCCGATCCGGTTGGCGGCGGTAAAATACCCGGTCATCACACCGCACAGACAGGTCAGGGGGAGAAACGCCGCAAAGGTCCGCAGGGCGCTGACCGCCTCCATATTCCCGATCCAGGTCTGAGCGATCCAGGGCGCGGCAAAATACAGCGTAAGACTGACCGCACCTCCCGTGAGCAGACAGTAGAGAAAGCATCCTGTCAGTACCCAGGGCACATTGCCCTTCCGCTTCTGCCCCAGATCCTCGGCGCAGAGGTACATGGCGCAGGTTCTGCTTCCGGCGATTCCGGCCGTCAGAGCAAGGCCCGAAACGCTGAGCACCAGCTGCAAAAGCCCCACACCCTCCGGCCCGATCTGCCCGGACAGGTAGACCTGAAAGGAGGTCCCCACAAACCGCAGCAGCAGGTTCACGCCGGTAAGCATCATGGCCCCATAAAAAATGGGCATCTTTTTGGACATAAAAAATCCCCCCTTGTCCATTCTATGCCAGGACAAGGGGGATTAGAACCAGGGAACCTCTGAAAAAATCGTCTGCGGCAGCTGACGGATCTTTTGACCCAACTTTTCAATTTGGGCCAAAATCTCTCGCCATCTGCTCTTGTCGATTTAATCAGAGCTTCCCTGACTTTTATTAATTTCCGTGCAGAAGGGAGCCAGCTCGCACTGATCGCATTTGGGATTCCGGGCGGTGCAGATCTCCCGTCCGTACAGCACGATCCGGTGACAGAAGTCGGAGCTTTCCTCCGGAGGCAGGATGGCCCGGAGCTGCCGCTCCACCTTTTCCGGGTCCCGGCCCTTGCTCAGTCCCAGCCGCTCGCAGATGCGCATACAGTGGGTGTCGCAGACAATGCTGCCGGGAACGCCGTAGAGATCCCCCAGCAGCAGATTGGCGGTTTTCCGGCCCACACCGGGGAGCCGGAGCAGCTCCTCCATGGTGCCGGGGACTTTTCCGCCGAAATCCGACAGCAGCATCTGGCAGGCCAGAACGATATCCCGGGCCTTGTGCTTGTAGAAGCCGCAGGAGTGGACATGGTTTTCCACATCAGAAATATCAGCGTTTGCCATGGCCTCCAATGTGGGATAGGCGGCAAACAGCCCCGGGGTCACCAGATTCACCCGTGCATCGGTACACTGGGCGGACAGCCGCACGGCGATCATCAGTTCATAGTCTGCTTTGTAATGCAGGGCGCAGGGGGCGTCGGAATACCGCTGCTTCAGCAGTTCAATAATGGCATTTACTTTCTCTTTCATGGCTAACGTCCCTATCTATAGTGAAGATTAAAGCGTTTGCCGCTGATGCGGCATTGTGTAATGAAATCATATCACATTTTCAGATAAAAGGAAAGCACAAAATCGGTTGCCAAAGCCGTACATTTGTGCTATAATGGAAGAAATTTCGGAAGGGAGGGCGATGGAATGTACCAGCCCCTGGCGGATCTGCTCCGCCCAGAAAGCCTGGATCACGTTTTCGGCCAGGATCATATTCTTGCTCCCGGGGCGGTTCTGCGCCGGCTCATCGATTCCGGACGGGTGCCCAATATGGTATTCTACGGCCCCTCCGGCACGGGAAAAACCACTGTGGCCAACATCATCGCCAAAAAGACCAACCGAAAGCTCTTCAAGCTCAACGCCACCACCGCCTCTACCGCGGACATCAAGGAGATCGTGTCCCAGCTGGATACCTTCATGGCCCCCAACGGCGTTCTGCTGTACCTGGACGAGATCCAGTCCTTCAACAAAAAGCAGCAGCAGAGCCTGCTGGAATTCATCGAAAACGGCAAAATCACCCTGATTGCCTCCACCACGGAGAATCCCTATTTCTACGTGTTCAACGCCATTCTGAGCCGTTCCACCATTTTCGAGTTTCGCCAGATTGATGCTGCCGCCGCCCGGAAGGCAGTGGACCGGGCCGTATCCTTTATGGAAGAGCGCACCGGTCTGAAGGCTGTTCCCGAGGAGGGGGCCCTGTCTTACATTGCCGGAGCCTGCGGCGGCGACCTGCGAAAGGCCATCAATGCTGTGGAGGTCCTGTTCTCAGCCGGAATCCCCCAGGGGGATCAGATTCCTCTGACCCTGGCAGATGCCCGGGCAGTCACCCAGAAGTCAGCCCTCCGGGCAGACCGGGAAGGGGACAATCATTACGATCTACTGTCTGCCCTGCAAAAGTCCATCCGGGGTTCTGATCCCGACGCTGCCTGCCATTACCTGGCAAGGCTTCTGGAGGCAGGACAGCTTCAGTCCGCCTGCCGACGGCTGATGGTCATCGCTGCCGAGGATGTTGGCCTTGCCTTTCCTCAGATCATTCCCATTGTCAACGCCTCTGTGGATATGGCGCTGAAGCTGGGAATGCCCGAAGCCCGGATTCCCCTGGGTGACGCGGCCATTCTCATGGCCACCAGCCCGAAGTCCAATTCCGGTCACATCGCCCTGGACGCGGCATTGGAGGATGTGCGAAGCGGAAAGGGCCACGGCTTCCCCAGGCAGCTCCAGAATGTCCACGCCGACACCTATACCCAGGAACGTTCCCAGGGCTACCGCTATCCCCACGATTACCCCAACCACTGGGTCCGGCAGCAGTATCTGCCCGACGACCTGGTAAACGCCAAATACTATGAATACGGTCCCAACAAACTGGAACAGGCTGCAAAGGCCTACTGGGACGCCGTGAAAAAGCAGGGAGGGATCTGAATGGACATCAAACTCGGAGACATTCTCACCATGAAAAAGCCCCACCCCTGCGGTGAAAAGCGGTGGCTGGTTCTTCGCACCGGCGCCGATTTCCGCCTGCGGTGCATGGGCTGCGGCCACGAGGTCATGCAGCCCCGGCACAAGGCGGAAAAGAATATCCGCAGTGTGGAACATAAGGAATCCGAATAAGGGACAAATTCAAACGGCAGCCGGTTTCTTCGGCTGCCGTTTTTCTGCGTCTGGACCGCCGGAAAGGGATTTTTCCGGGGAGAAACAGCGACACTTGCGGTTGGCGGCCGGAAGGAATGCGACTCCTTTTTCTGTCCCCACAGGCTATACTGGTGGGGCGACGAAGGACACAGGGGACGGGAGGGCGTATGGTAATCTATCTGGATGGTGTGATGGGTCTGAATTTTCTGGTAGACTGGCTGCTGCTTCTGGGCGTAAACCGGCTGTCCGGCTTTCCGCCGGCGCTGGGCCGGACTGCCGCTGCGGCGGCAGTGGGAGGCGGCTACGCCGGGATCTGTCTGGTGCCGGGCTTCCGGTTTCTGGGGAACCTATTATGGCGTGGGATCAGTCTGGGACTGATCAGCCTGACCGCCTTTGGCATGGATCGGACAGCGGCCCGACGGGGTGCCTTGTTTGTCATGCTGAGCATGGCCCTGGGAGGCCTGGCGCTGAGTGCCGATTCCCGGGCGGTCCATGAACTGCTGTTCTGCGCCGGTGTGCTGACGCTGCTGTGCTGTACCGGATTTCGCCAGGGGATGCTGCGCCAGCGGCTGGAGGTTGTCCGTCTGACCTTCCGGGGAAAAACCCAGAGCATCCACGCCCTGGTGGATACGGGAAATACCCTGACAGACCCCCTTTCCGGAGAACCGGTGCTGGTGGTGGACCGGCAGATCGCCCGGGAGTTTTTCGGGCTGAACCCAGACTGCCTGGCTGACCCGTCTGCCTGCATCCGGGCTTATCCGGAGCTGGGTCTGCGGCTGATCCCCTGCACAACCGTTGGGGGACAGGGTGGCCTGCTGACCGCCCTGCGCTGTGACGAGGTAAGGATTGGAAAAGGAAAGGGCAGCACACTGGTTGCGCTGGCGCCGGTGTCCTTCGGCGGAGAATATCATGGCTTGACAGGAGGGTACTGATTGGGAAAAGTGATGGAGCTGCTTTGCTGGCTGGGGCTTGCACGGTCAGAGGAGCCGGTATTTTACATAGGCGGCAGCGATGTGCTCCCCCCACCGCTGAAGGGGGTGGAGGAGCAGCAGGCGCTGGAAGCGCTGGAACGGGGAGAAGCGAAGGCAAAGCAGCTGCTCATTGAACGAAACCTCCGGTTGGTGGTATACATTGCCCGGCGGTTTGAAAATACCGGCGTGAACCTGGAGGATCTGATCTCCATCGGCACCATCGGACTGATCAAGGCCATCAGCACCTACCGGATGGAAAAGAACATCCGGTTGGCGACCTATTCCTCCAGATGTATCGAAAATGAAATCCTGATGCATATCCGAAAAATATCGAATCAAAAGACAGAGGTATCCCTGGACGAACCCATCAACATGGACGGGGAAGGGAACGAGCTGCTGCTGTCGGACATCCTGGGAACGGATGAGGATGTGGTATTCCGTCCCATGGAGGAACGGGTGGATCTGATGATCCTCCGGCAGGCCCTTTCAGAGCTTCCCACCAGGGAAAAAGAGATTGTCGTCCTTCGGTACGGCCTGGAAGGGCGGCAGGAGCTGACCCAAAAGGAGGTTGCCCGGAAAATGGGGATCTCCCAATCCTATATTTCCAGGCTGGAAAAGCGGATCATGGTTCGTCTAAAAAAAGAATTTTTCAGGAAAAGCGGTTGCGCATAATCGGAGCCTATTGCGTTTTTGGAATCGATATGATATAATCGGTAAGCTTTTATATCGATATAATGAGGGGGATATATTCGAAATGGTACAAAAGAAGGAAATATCCAAGTCGGTATTGAAGCGCCTGCCCGGTTATCTGGCATATCTGAAGAATATGCCGGAGGATTCCCCACCCCATATCTCCGCCACAGCCCTGGCAAACGCGCTGGGCATGGGTGAGGTTCAGGTGCGAAAGGATCTGGCGCTTGTTTCCGACGGAGGAAGACCCAAGATCGGTTATTTGAGGGAAGGACTGATCGAGGACATCGAACAATTTTTGGGATATGACAACACCACCGACGCCGTTCTGGTGGGCGCGGGCCGTCTGGGCTGCGCGCTGCTGGGCTACAGCGGCTTTGAGGAGTATGGTCTGAACATCCTGGCGGCCTTTGATTCTGACCCGGACAAAGTGGGTACGGATGAATCCGGCAAGCCGATCCTGCACATTGGCAAGCTGCAGTCCTTCTGCAAGAGCCACAAGGTGCTTATGGGCATTGTCACCGTCCCTGCCGCCCATGCCCAGGCCGCGGCTGACCAGCTGATGGAATGCGGCATTAAGGCCATCTGGAATTTCGCCCCGGTGCATCTGGATGCGCCTCCCCACATTCTGGTTCAGAATCAGAACATGGCCACCTCGCTGGCGGTTCTGAGCGTGCATCTCCAGGCACAGATGAAGCCGAAAAAGGAATTGGAACAGTAAAGAAGACCGCGCTGCGATGTGCAGCGCGGTCTTTGCGGCGTTACAGGGTTGCGATGGCAGCGTTCACACGCTCAGTCATCCGAGTCTCGCCCAGAATACGGGTCACGGTGTACAGGTCGGGAGAATTGGTCTTTCCGGTAATGGCCACACGCAGCATGGTAGACACATCTGCCACGGTGCCGGGGAAGGCATCGGGATTTGCCTTGTAGGCCTTCATGTCGGTGGTGAAGCCGATCTCCTCGGTGATGGCCTTGACCTTGCTGAACCAGCCGTTGGAATCGTCGGCGGCATCGTAGACAGCCAGATACTTCTCCAGCACGGTCTTTACCAGGGCCTTGTCAAACTTCTCGTCGAACAGGGGGGCCTCCAGATAGCAGTCATAGAAGAATCCCATGTAGGGCTTGGCTTCCTTCCAGGTAGCCAGATCCTTTCTGGGCTTCTTGCCGCCCCGGCCGATGGCCAGGATTTCCTTTGCGTAGCTGGGGTTCTCTTCCAGCAGCGCGCCGAATTCGGGGTCAAACTCCCTTGCCCACTCCAGCAGCTGTGCATACACATCTTCCGCTGTCATCCGGGAGATCACATTTTTGGACACGTCCACCAGCTTGGCGTAGTCAAACAGGGAACCGGCAGGATTCAGCTTCTTGGGGCTGAACTTGAAGCTCTCAATGGCAGCATCAGGATTGGCCTTCCGCCAGTCCTCGAAATTGGAGTTCAGAACGGTCATCAGATATTCCCGCATGGCCTGTACGGGGAAGCCCTCTGCCTTGTAGTAGGTCAGTGCCAGCTCCGGATCCTTCCGCTTGGAGAGCTTCCGCTTGGAGTTGCCGTCCATCTTCATCAGAGGTCCGATGTGGACGTACTTGGGCAGCTTGAAGCCCAGGGCCTTGAACAGCTGGATGTGGAAGGGCAGGCTGGGCAGCCATTCGTCGCCGCGGACAACATGGGTGGTGCGCATCAGTTCATCGTCCACAGCGTGGGCGAAATGATAGGTGGGAATGCCGTCGGACTTCAGCAGAACGTTGTCCACATCGTTTTCGGTGATGGTCAGCTTGCCCTTCACCAGATCGTC
>JAFVMW010000085.1 GCA_017506735.1 Oscillospiraceae bacterium
AGCAGATGGCGAGAGATTTTGGCCCAAATTGAAGTTTGGAAAGCGGAGGAATACTTTGTGTATTTCCCGGTTTTCAAACGGATAAGTTGGGTCAAAAGATCCGTCAGCTGCCGCAGACGATTTATTCAGAGGTTCCCTAATTCACACTTACCTGTTGCCCAAATTAACCGCCCGGTACTGGATGGCTTCCGCCAGATGGACGGGGGCGATGGCTTCGCTGCCTTCCAGGTCTGCGATGGTTCGGGCCACCTTCAAAATCCGGTCGTAGCTCCGGGCGGTGAGGCCCATGGTTTCAAAGGCCTGCTTCATCAGCGCCGCGCAGGTATCATCCAGATGACAGTATTCTCTCAGCTGGGACTGACCCATCCGGGCGTTGCACAGGCCGCTGCGCTCGCCGTAGCGGTCATGCTGAACCTTCCGGGCGGCATCCACCCGTTTCTTCACTTCCGCGGAGGGTTCCGCCGCGGCACGGCGGCGCAGATCCTCAAAATGAACCGCAGGAACCTCAATCACAATGTCGATCCGGTCAAGCAGCGGCCCGGAGATCCGGCTGCGGTAGGCCTGCACCGCGGTTTCCGAGCAGGAGCAGCGACCGGAGGGGTCACCGTACCAGCCGCATTTGCAGGGGTTCATGGCACAGACCAGCATGAATTCGGCCGGATAGGTCACGGTGCCGGACACCCGGGAGATGGTGACCTGGCCATCCTCCAGAGGCTGGCGCATCAGATCCAGGGTATCCTTATGGAATTCCGGAAGCTCATCCAGGAACAGAACGCCCTGATGGGCCAGGCTGATCTCGCCGGGCTTGGGATTCACGCCGCCGCCGGCAAGACCGGCATTGGAAATGGTATGGTGGGGCGAGCGGAAGGGCCGGCTGGTGACAAGGGGCGACTCCGGGGACAGCAGCCCCATGACGGAATAGATCTGGCTGACCTCCAGGGACTCCTCCCGGGTCATGGTGGGCAGAATCGAGGGCAGGCGCTTGGAAAGCATACTCTTGCCGGAGCCGGGTGGGCCGATGAGCAGCACATTATGACTTCCTGCCGCCGCGACCTCCAGAGCACGCTTCACGTTTTCCTGGCCCACCACGTCCGCAAAGTCCCACAGGGATTCCTCCCGGGTTTCGGGCAGCTGCTCAGCCAAAGGCTGAATCTTCACACTGCCGTTCAGCACATCTCCGATCTGGCGCAGGGATTCCACGGCGTAGACCTTCGGCCCCCGGGCCAGGGCGGCTTCCGCCGCGTTCGCCGCCGGAACGAACAGATGCTCCACACCCTCCCGTTTGGCGGCCAGGGCCATGGGCAGTACACCTGCCACCGGACGCACCGATCCGTCCAGACCCAGCTCCCCCAGAAAGGCAGACCGTTCCGAGGGGGCGCGGATGGCGCCGGCGGAACAGAGGATGCTCAGAGCAATGGGCAGGTCATACTGGCTGCCTGCTTTTTTGATGTTGGCCGGAGCCAGGTTCACGGTGATCCTTCCCACGGGAAACACGAAGCCCGAGCTTTTCGCAGCGGCACGGACCCTCTCCCGGGCCTCCTTTACCGCGGCATCGGGCAGTCCTACAATGTCAAAACCCGGAAGTCCGTTGGACAGAAAGCACTCGGCACGGACCGAGCTTCCCCGGATTCCCGTCAGCGCAAGGGAACGCACAAAGCAGATCATTACGCAAAAACCCCTCTCATTGGCTTGTTTCCTCCATCATAACCCACCCCAGGCAAAAACGCAATCCCCACAATTTCCATTTTTTCGGAACTTTTTTCGCAATTTTACCAATGGGACAAAATTTTAACTTGATTTTTTGCACAAAGATATCAAATCCCGGCTTTACAAATGGGGAAAGTGGTGTTATTATATATGCGACAAAATTTGTAATACTTTAGGAGGTATTTCATTTTGGCTAGAAAATTCAAAACCATGGACGGCAATACTGCTGCCGCCCACGTCAGCTACGCATTTACTGAAGTAGCTGGCATCTACCCCATCACCCCCTCTTCCCCCATGGCTGACTACGTCGATCAGTGGTCCGCTGCTGGCCGGAAGAACATCTTCGGCGACACCGTCAAGGTCGTTGAGATGCAGTCCGAAGCTGGTGCTGCTGGTACCGTTCACGGCTCTCTGGCCGCCGGTGCTATGACCACCACCTACACCGCATCCCAGGGTCTGCTGCTGATGATCCCCAACATGTACAAGATCGCCGGCGAGCTGCTGCCCTGCGTGTTCCACGTGTCTGCCCGTACCGTCGCTACCCAGGCTCTGAACATCTTCGGTGATCACTCCGACGTCTATGCCTGCCGTCAGACCGGTTTCGCTATGCTGGCTGAGACCAACGTGCAGGAAGTCATGGACCTGGGCGCTGTTGCTCACCTGGCTTCCATCGAGGGCCGTGTTCCCTTCCTGAACTTCTTCGACGGCTTCCGTACCTCCCATGAGATCCAGAAGATCGCTATCTGGGACTACGAGGACCTGAAGGAAATGACCAACATGGATGCTGTGGCAGAGTTCCGCAAGCACTCCCTGAACCCCGAGCGTCCCGCAATGCGTGGTTCTCACGAGAACGACGACATCTTCTTCCAGCACCGTGAGGCCTGCAACAAGTACTACGAGGCTCTGCCCGCAGTGGTTGAGAAGTACATGGCTAAGGTCAACGAGAAGCTGGGCACCAACTATCAGCTGTTCAACTACTACGGCGCTCCCGATGCTGACCGCGTTATCGTTGCCATGGGTTCCGTCTGTGACGTCATCGAAGAGGTCATCGACTACCTGAACGCCCACGGCGAGAAGGTCGGTCTGGTCAAGGTCCGCCTGTTCCGTCCCTGGAGCTCCGAGCACCTGCTGGCCGCCATCCCCGACACCGTCAAGTCCATCGCCGTTCTGGACCGCACCAAGGAGCCCGGCTCCCAGGGCGAGCCCCTGTACCAGGATGTCGTCATGGCTCTGGCCAAGTGCGGCTGCAACAACGTTACCGTCATCGGCGGTCGTTACGGCCTGGGTTCCAAGGATACCACTCCCGCCTCCTTCTTCGCCGTGTACGAGGAGCTGGCCAAGGAAGAGCCCAAGCACGAGTTCACCCTGGGCATCGTTGACGACGTGACCTACCTGTCCCTGGACGAGAAGGTCTCCCCCAACACCGCAGCTGCCGGCACCATCGAGTGCAAGTTCTGGGGCCTGGGCGGCGACGGCACTGTCGGCGCTAACAAGAACTCCATCAAGATCATCGGCGAGCACACCGACAAGTACGTACAGGCTTACTTCCAGTACGACTCCAAGAAGACCGGTGGTGTCACTGTTTCCCACCTGCGCTTCGGCGACAAGCCCATCAAGTCCCCCTACTACATC
>JAFVMW010000006.1 GCA_017506735.1 Oscillospiraceae bacterium
CTTGCTCTGGATGCCCTTCACATAGGCGGCGGCCATTTTGCCTGCCAGATAGGGGTCCTCGGAGAAATACTCGAAGTTCCGGCCGCAAAGCGGAGAACGCTTCATGTTCAGACCGGGGCCGAGGACAACATGGACATTCTCGGCGGCAGCTTCCGCGCCCAGAGCCTCGCCCAGCTTCACACCCAGCTCCTCGTCCCAGGTGTTTGCCATGGTGGCAGAGGTGGGGAAGCAGGTGGCAGGCACAGAAGCATTCAGGCCCAGATGGTCGCCTGCGCCGGCCTGCTTCCGCAGGCCCGTGGGGCCGTCGGACATAAAGATGGCAGGGATGCCCAGCCGATTGACCTCCCGGGAAGTCCAGGTGGTCCAGCCCTGCAGAAGGGCGGCTTTTTCCTCCAGCGTCAGCTTGTTGATGATGTTATCCAGATTCATAGAAATTCGCTCCTTTCTATTCGCTGTACAGATGCCAGCGCTGAGCCATTTTCAGCGTTCGCATCCACACACGGAGAGGGATGGCCTCCCTCCCGAAGGAGGGAGGCCAAGAGAAGGAGATGACAGCGGTTACTTCAATTATGCAGCTTCGGCCTTGGATGCCTGGAACTTCTTGAAGATCTTCAGCTCCCACAGAACCAGCAGTGCAGCCAGTGCCAGGGAAACGCCGACGGCGATCATCTGCCAGCCGGGCATGCCGGGGTTGATGACATCACTGGAGTAAGCGCGGGAGTTGGCGGTGACGTACAGGATGTTCTTACAAGCCTGACGTGCAGCCAGCAGAGAGGTAGCGGAGGACTGGTCATCCAGAACGTCGGTGCCGCCGCCCATGGGGGACAGGCAGAAGTCGTTGCCGTTACGGATCTGGATGTCAGCATCCTGGTACAGACCGCCCATGAAGTAGTCGGTCAGAACCATGCCCTTGAAGCCCCACTCGCCGCGGAGGACGTTGACCAGCAGCTCGTTGCAGGCACCGGCGTACTCGTTGCCGATGTGGTTGAAGGCAGACATTGCAGCATCAGCGCCGCCTTCCTTGACAGCCATTTCGAAGGGCTTCAGGTAGATCTCACGGATGGCCTGCTCGTTGGACCAGGTGCACAGACCGTCGGAACGGTTGGTTTCCTGATCGTTCAGAGCGAAGTGCTTCATGAAGGAGTAGACGCCGTGGGTCTCGGCACCGGCGACAGCGTTGGCAGCCATCTTGCCGCCCAGGAAGCCGTCCTCGGAGTAGTACTCGAAGTTACGGCCGGAGAAAGCGGTACGGTGGTTGTTCATAGCAGGTGCGTACCAGCCGGAGACGTTCATCTCGTCAGCCATCTGGCCGATGGACTCACCGAAGCGGTGTGCGATGTCCTCGTTCCAGGTGGAGGCGATCATAACAGCGGAGGTGAAGCCGATGGAGCCCTTGCCGGTGAAGTTGTTGTTGATGGAAGCAGGGCCGTCGCAGTCGATCTGCTGGGTCTTGCCGATGGAGTCGATGACGGTGGACTGATAGCCGCCCACGGAGATCAGGGTGACCATATCCTGTACGCTCAGCTGATCCAGGAAGGTTTCCCACTTGGCATCGTCGTAGGCAACGCCGCGCATATCAACCATGGTCAGGCCATTCTTGGCACCGGTGGTGGGAGCCACGTCATCGGAATTGTTCCAGTCGCCGGGCTTGTAGTTGTTGTTGGTCCAGAAGCCGGCCTTGTGCTCAGCGCTCATCTCGGTGAAGGTGGGAGCTGCGGTGGCAACGGCGTAGTTGGCGAAGCCGTCCTTACGGGACAGGTAGGTGAACTGCTCCAGGTTCTCAGCGAAAGCGAACTGGTTGGTAGCAGCCACAGCGTCGGTGGAACGGGGGTTGGACTCGTTGTAGACGATGTCCTCAGCCACGGTGTAGACAGCCTCAGCGATGATGTTGTGGGAGTCGGCGTTGATGGAGATGACGTAGTCACCCTTCTCAACCACGTAGCAGCCATGGCCGTAGGTGTCGTAGGAGGCCATGTCCTCGACCTTCCAGGTCAGGGTGTAGGTAGCTTCCTTGCCGGGCTCGATGATGTCGGTCTTGTCGAAAGCAACCAGGTTTGCGGTGGCCTTCTCAATGCCGCCGTTGGTGTAGGGAGGATTGAAGTACAGCTGGATCACGTCACGGCCGGCAACGGTGCCGGTGTTCTTGACGGTGACATCCACGGACAGAGTGCCGTTGGACTCCTTGATTTCGCCCATGGTCTGCTCGAAGCTGGTGTAGGTCAGGCCGTAGCCGAAGGGATACTGAACGACCTCGTCGTAGTTGATCAGGCCCTCGTCAGCGGCAGTCTCGTAGAACCTGTAGCCAACGTAGATGCCCTCAACGTAGCCCACGTAGCTGGGCTGCTTGGACTCTGCGCCAACGATGTCGGAGAGGTTGGTGTAGTAGGTAGCGCCGAAGTTGTTCCAGGTGGGAGCCTGCTTCAGATCGTAGATGATGGTATCCACGGTCTTGCCGGAGGGATTCACGTCGCCAACCAGGATGGAGCCCAGGGCGTTGAAGCCGTTCTGGCCGGGGCCGCCGGGAACGTAGACAGCAGCGGTGATGTTCTCATACTCTTCGATGAAGCCCATCTCCATAGCGGCTGCGCAGTTGACGATGACGATGATGTTGTCGAACTTCTCGTTCAGAGCTTCCAGGGTAGCGCGCTCCCGGTTGGACAGCTCCAGGTAGTGCTTCTCGGGGTCCATGTCGTCGGGATACTCGGACATACCGGCTGCGCCGGAGCTGCCCTCGTTGCTGAATTCGCCGTAGTAGCTTACGGGCAGGTCAGCACCCTCGCCGCCGGAACGGGCCACGAAGAAGATGGCGGTATCGGAGTAAGCCAGGGCATTGTCATAGATGCCGGCTGCTGCGTACTCGTCCTGAGTGGGTTCGGGGATGGTCCAGTCCTGGGCCCACATGCCCACGGTGGGACGCTCGGCACGCCAGTCGGTGTAGAACTTGGTCAGGTCAGTGTTGTACTCCAGACCGGCGTTGGTCAGACCTTCCAGGAAGGAGACGATGGGGAACTCCTGGGACAGGGCGCCGGAACCCACACCGCCGTAGATGGGATTGGTTGCGGACCAGCCGAAGGTGTTCAGCTTGGTGCCCTTTGCCAGAGGCAGGGAGCCCTCATTCTTCAGCAGGATGATGCCTTCCTCGGCGATGTCGGTACACAGCTCGGAAGCCTCATTGATGGACTCCTCACTGATGTTGCCGGACACCTCGGGGTTCAGCGCCATGTTCACGATGGAGAACATGGGGCCGGAGAGAATCAGGTTGACGACCAGGACGAAAGCCATCAGGAAAGCGACCAGAGAAGTACCGCGAACGAACTTCTTGGTGGCCTTGGGCTTCTTGCCGACAACCAGTGCGGCGACAATTGCCAGCACCAGCGCAACACCCAGAATGATCAGTTCTTTCTGCATGGAGCGAAGCACGGGGATAATGTCGTCGGGATTGAAAGACAGCGTTAGAAACATTTTCTTTTCCTCCTATTTTGATTGATCGCACAATTCAGGGTATCGTGCAGACCCTCTTCCATGTGCATTATAACGGAGATCAATCATCAAGGGAACAAATATTTCGTAATCTGTCGAAATCATTACGCAAACTGCAAATGGCAGAAAATCAGCAAAAATTATGCATAATTTGAGCGTTCTCTGACTGTTCAACTTTACCATAGGCAAAACGGACAGCTGTTCGCTGTCCGTTTTGTGTCAGGCTTCATTCTGTTTCATGGGAATCAGCATTTTCAGAACGAACCAGTCGTCCTCAACGCCGGTGGTGATGGAGCCGCCGTATTTCTGGGCGGTGTAGCGGATGCTCTTCAGACCAAAGCCGTGGTTTGAGGCATCGCCCTTGGTGGTGGTAGGCAGGCCGTCCCAGAATTTGGGGAGGAAGGGGCAGTAGTTCTCCACCTTCAGCAGCAGGAACTGCTTCTGGGCGCAGAGCATCAGCCGGATGATCCGTTTGGATTTATCCGCGATCTTCAGCTCGCATTCAATGGCATTGTCCAGAGCGTTCCCGAACACGGTGCAGATGTCCATCACATCCATAAATGACAGCAGACTTCCGTCTGCCACCACCAGCAGCTCAATGCCGTGGTTCTGGCAGTACAGGCTCTTGCCGGTGAGCACCGTGTCCAGAACCCGGTTTCCGGTTTTGTTCTGAACCTCGTAGGCCTGAATGTCCGCCTCCATGGCCTGGAGCCACTGCTCCCGGACGCTGGCGTCGGGCTCTGCCCGAAGGGCAGCGATCTGATGCTTCAGATCGTGGTATTTCTGATTCACAAGATCAATGGTGTCCCGGCTGATCCGATACTGGGCGTAGTGATTTTCCAGCAGAGTCTGCACCGCCGCCAGCTCCTGCTGGGTCTGGGTGCGCTTGTGCTGGATCAGGTAGGCGAACAGAATGGCGTTGCCCGCAAAATCCACCAGGGTGCGGATATTCATGATGTCGCTGACATACACGCCGCCGAAGGGGTTGCCCTGATCGTAAAAGCTCAGATTGCTGACCGCGAACACGGTGATGCCGATGATCATAACAATGACCAGCTCACCGGTGGTGACTGCCATCCGTCTGGGAGGCGGAAACAGCCGGCAGGTCAGGAACCAGGCCGCAAAATACACCAGGGCAAAGATCAGCGCCAGCAGGGCATATTTTTGCAGCCAGACCGGGTCGGTTTCCTTCCAGAGATAGTAGTGGAGCTGCCATTGGAGAGCCGCGGCAAACTCCGCCAGCACAAAGGCGTGAACGCCCAGATAGCAGGCCCCTTTCAGATTCAGCCTGGCCATCAGCAGAATCTGCCCCACCATCATGGCAAAGGCCATGATCATACAGGGAATCCACCAGAAAATGGGCACATCGTCCGTCACCACCAGAAAGCCGCACTGAACCAGCAGACAGCACAGGGCAACGGGAATCTGCCATTTCCGGGGAAGCCGTGGGGTAAACAGGGAGACGTAGATCATGCAGGCCAGCCACTCGGCAAGACCTGTGTATATGCGAGGGATATCCTCAGCGATAATGTTCATTTTACAGCCCCTCCCAGATAATCCGTCAGCGCCTCCATAAAGGCGGCCTTCCGGGGCCTGCTGATCAGCAGCTGCTGTCCGTTGACCACGGCACTGCCGTTCTGCACATTGTCCACATGGCGCAGGGAAACCAGGTAGGCCTTGTTGCAGCGGACAAAGTGATGCTGGGCCAGCTTCTGTTCCTCCTCCTTCAGACTGCCGAAGGCGGAATAGTCGCCGTCCATGGTGTGATACACCAGATTGTGGTCCCGGATCTCGATGTAATAGATCGAAGATATTTTCAGCTTTCTGGTTTCGGATTTCAGATTCAGCACCAGATAGGGTTCCTCCCGGTGCCGGACCCTGGACAGGGCGCGCTTAAGCCGCTGGGAAAAGGCGAAATAGCTGATGGGCTTGAGAATGTAGTCCATGGCATCCACCTCATAGCCCCGGATGGCGTGCTGGGCCTGGTTGGTGACAAAGAGGAGCACCACCTCCGAATCGATCTCCCGGATGCGCCGGGCCGTTTCGATGCCGTCGATGTAGGGCATGGCCACATCCAGAAGAATGATGTCGAACTGGCTGGTGAAGCTGTGAATAAAATTCATGCCGCTGTCATAGCTGGACACCTGAAGCAGGCAGTCGAATTCCTCCTGATATTTCCGCAGATATTCCTCCAGCTGCTGGCGGTAGGCAAGCTCGTCCTCTACAATCGCGATCCGCATAGCAATCCCTCTTTCTACTGATGCTTTTGGCTATCATATCATTTGATCACAGAATTTGGAAGCAGAATTCTACTTTTTTCTCCAAAAAACGCTGCCAAAACGGCGGACAAATGTTTTGGGGGACGCCGAACGGCGTCCCCGCAGAGGAGAAAACAAGCGCAAGCGCGCAATGAAGAAGTTAATTTTCGGCAAGGATGGCTTCCACCGCTGCCTTTTCGGGCATGGAGCGGATGGCACCCTTCCTGGTGGTGACCAGGTAGGCAGCGGCGTTGGCGAAGCGGAGCATCTCGGTGAGCTGACCCTCGCTCAGGTTTTCCACGCCGTTTTCCAGCACGAAGCCCAGCACGCTGGCGCAGAAGGTATCGCCTGCGCCGGTGGTCTCGATGGTGCCGCCAAGCTTGAAGCTGGGGACAAAGACCCGGTGGCCGCAGCTGTAGGAATAGCTGCCGTCCGCGCCGGCGGTGACGTTCAGAATCTTGATGTTGGGATAACGCTCCTGGAGGATGGCCGCGCCCTTGTCAAAATCCGTCTCGCCGGTCATGAACTCGATTTCGTTGTCCGCAATCTTCAGAATGTCGCACAGCCCCAGGCCCACATGGATCTGCTCGGCGGCAGCCTCCAGAGAATCCCACAGGGGCGGACGGAGGTTGGGGTCAAAGGAAATCAGCGCGCCGTTGGCTTTTGCAGTCTCGATGGCCTTCAGGGTGGCCTTCCGGACTCCCTCGTGGGTCATGGACAGGGTGCCGAAGTGGAAGATCCGGCAGTTGGCGATCATATCCAGCGGAAGCTCCTCTTCGGTGAGCATCATATCCGCGCCGGGATTGCGGTAGAAGCTGAAGTCCCGGTCGCCGCCGGGCAGGGTGTGAACCACTGCCAGGGTGGTATGGACATACTCGTCCCACCGCAGGCCTTCTGTGGCAATACCGGTTTCCTTCAGAACGTCAGAAAGCTGCTTGCCGAAGCCGTCGGCGCCCACCTTGCCCACAAAGGCGGCCTCATAGCCCAGCTTGCGCAGCATGGCCAGCACATTGCAGGGTGCGCCGCCGGGATTTGCCTCGTACAGGGGATTGCCCTGGCTGCTGGGGCCGTTGTCGGTGAAGTCGATCAGCAGCTCGCCCAGAGCAACAACATCATATTTTTTCATGGTTATTTCCTCTCCAGATCGTATTTTTCCACAGTCAGCAGGCTGGTGCCGTTGGATTCAAAGGAGATGCCGTCGGCAGTCTGCTCGGTAAAGAAGATGGCGGTCATGGCCCGTTCGCCTTCGCCCACAAAGACCTCCGCACTGAACCGGTCCAGCACCAGACGGAGCTTCAGCTCCTCCCGGCTTCCAACCACACATTCTCTCTGATGGATGGTGCCCTGACGGGTGCCGGAGAACCGGCGGTCCAGCTTCAGAAGGCCCTCTGCCGGGCAGTAGGTCAGGGACACATGGTGCTTCTCATCCTCGGCAAAACGGATGGTAAAGGCGGTGGTGTCCTGTCCGGGGCGGATGCGCAGCACCAGGTCGGCACAGCGGCCCTTGACACCCTCCAGAGTGGTCTTGCCGCGGATCTCCACGTCCTTACACACCACAGGGTTGGTGCGCAGACCTTCCAGCTCCCGGACGGGGTTCTGATACAGCCGGTTGTTCCGGACGGACAGCTCCCGGGGCAGGGTCATCATGCCGTACCACTTCTCCTTGGGCTGACGGAATTCGCAGACATCCCAGTTTGCCATCCAGCCCACCATGATGGTTCTGCCGTCGGGGGCCTTCATGGTCTGGGAGGCGTAGAAGTCGATGCCGGAATCCACGATCTGGTCCGCTTCCTCGGTGAAGGTGTCGGTCTGCTCATCGTAGCTGCCGATGAGGCACATACAGCTGCGGCCGTTGGGATACTCGATGCCCATGGCTTCCAGCTCCATGGGACTGGAGAACAGCAGCCACTTGCCGTCGCATTCCACAAAATCCGGGCACTCCCACATATTGCCGAAGCGCCAGTTGTTGGCGAAGAACACCTTGTGGAAGCTCCAGTGGAAGCCGTCGGGGCTATGGTACATCAGCAGCTGGGCGCTGCCGGAGGCATCCCGG
The DNA here is from genome assembly GCA_017506735.1 of Oscillospiraceae bacterium. GTDB lineage: Bacteria > Bacillota > Clostridia > Oscillospirales > Oscillospiraceae > Faecousia. The sequence goes on from JAFVMW010000006.1 coordinate 7,792, forward strand.
TTGGTGACGATGCAGGCATAGGTGCCGTCGGACTTGCGCCAGATTTTGGGGTCCCGGAAGTCGCTGAGGCTGGAGCCGGCAGGCACATCCGCGCCGGTGAGCACCGGGTTGCCCTCATATTTCTCATAGGTCAGGCCGTCGCCGGTGGCCACGCACTGGACCTGGTATTCCTTGTACTTGCCCTTGATTTCGGTTTTTTCCTTCCGGACACCGGTGTACATCAGCAGCTGCCGTCCGTCGGGCAGCACCTCCGCGGTGCCGGAGAACACGCCGAAGCTGTCGCACTCCGTATCGGGGGCCATAATGACGGGCAGGTACTCCCAGTTCAGCAGGTCATCGCTCACCGCGTGACCCCAGTGCATGGGGCCCCAGACGGAGGAATAGGGGTGGTACTGATAGAACAGGTGGTACTTGCCGTTGTACCAGGAGAAGCCGTTGGGGTCATTGAGCCAGCTCACCCGGGGAGACAGGTGAAACAGGGGCCGTTCCTGGGGAAGAATGTCCTTTTCATGGGCCAGCTCATATTCTCTGGCACGCTTCAGAATCTCACTTATCATCTTATTATCTCTGCTCCGTTTCAATTGTAGTATTCATTACTTCCAGGGTACCCTCCGAGGCGAAGAAGCCCAGGCGGCTGCCCTTGCCGTCGTGGTACATCCGGAAGGAGAAGGCCAGATCCCGGTTCACATACATCAGACCCACGGTATCCTGGATGTAAATTTCAAGCTCATAGTCCTTGCCCGGCTCCAGGGCCAGGGGGCGTTCCATCTCCACCGCGTAGGGGAACATCTTGCCGCCTTCCTCGTTCATCCGCAGGCCGGACTTGTACTGCACCCGGCGGAAGGAGGGCTCAAAGGCCAGATAGTAGCCATCGGAGAAGGTTTCATCCATGTGCAGGGCCACGCCGAACTGGGCAGGTCTGCCGGTGTAGCGCAGGGTGGTTTTTACCCGGCAAAGCTCCGGCAGGGGCTGGGCCAGCACGCAGGAGAACTGTCCGTCAGACACACAGCGCAGGGTGCTGCCTTCCTGCTCCCAGTTTCCGTTCAGGCTCTGGTACACCGCGCTGACGCCGGGCAGGAAGGCGTTCTCCACCGCCTCCACCGGGGCGCAGCCCAGGGTGCCATCGGAATGCTGGTGCAGCTTGTGGACGATGATGGAGCCGCCCCAGTTCCAGGTCTTGTAGTCGTTGCCGTAGTCCTTCTGGGGGTCGAATTTCCAGATATTCTCGCCCCGGGTGGGGTTCCAGCCGTAGATAAAGCGATCCTTGCCGTCGCTGCCGGTTTTTGCGGCGTAGAAGGCTCTGCCGTCAAAGGTATCCCGTTCCGGACGGAGCCAGGGGCCGTTCAGGCTCCGGCTCATGCGGTAGTGGGTGCAGAAGCCGTCGGTGTAGTTGGAATAGACCAGGTAGTACCAGTCCCCCATTTTGAACAGATCGGGGCACTCATGGGCGGCCTGGTTCTCCCGGGCGGCGTAGAGGGGCTTGCGGTACTCCCAGTGGGACAGATCGTCGGACACGCACAGGGCCACGCAGCCGTCCCGTTCCGTGGGAGCGTCCTCCCGGGCGGCCAGCAGCATCCACCACTTCTGCTCCTCCTCATTCCAGAACACAAAGGGGTCACGCCAGTCGGACTTGCGGTAGATCACGCCGTCGGCGGTGAATTTTTCCTCGGGAATGTCGGTCCAGTGTTCCAGATCCGTGCTGATTGCGTGACGGGCCCACTGGGCGGCAGGATTCCAGTCGAAGGTGCAGTAGAACATATGGTACACACCGTCCACCAGGATCACGGAGCCGGTGCCGCCCCGAATTCCGGTGGGCGTTTCCACATAATTCCGGTTGTCCGTGGTGGAGATCCGGTGCCAGCCATGGACGACCTTGTCCCGGGGCGCGTCGGGATTCCAGTTTTTCAGATAGTAGTGGTCAAACCTTCCTGCCGCTTCATTGTAAAACGGAATCACGTCGCCGGTCTTTGCGTAGTCTGGTGTAAAGAAAAGATTCATATTTATCCCCTTTCTGTTGGAAAAGAACTTGCTAAATAATCTAAAAACGTTTACAATAATACAAAATGTAAAAACACATCACAAGGAGAAGTGTACGAATGCCAACTAAAGTGACCATTCAGGATATTGCGGATTCCCTGGGTCTGTCCCGTACCACTGTTTCAAAAGTATTGAACCACTCCCCTGCTGTTTCTGACGCTACCCGTACGATGGTTCTGGAGAAGGCCAAGGAGCTGAACTATCGGACGCTGCCCCAGTCCGCTCCCACCCCTGCTGCCGCAGAGCCGGAGCAGAACTATTTCGCGCTGGTGATGCACGCCATCCCCGGCGGTATCCACATCGGCACCGCCGTAATTCCCGGCCTGGACCAGCAGCTGCGCCAGGCAGGCTATTCCCTGATCACCTGCGCCATCTCCGCCGAGGAATACCAGGAGCTTACCCTGCCTCCCATCCTGCGGAGTCCTTCCATCAAAGCCATCGTCTGCATGGAGCTGTTCCATCCGGAGTACAGCCAGCTGCTGGCCTCCCTGGGCAAGCCCATCGCCTTCATCGATGCCTGTGTGGACTTTATGGATCTGGGACTGAATGCCAATCTGCTGCTGATGGACAGCCGGAACAGCTGCCGCCAGATGCTGACCACGCTGATCCGCAACCACAATGTCACCAGCATGGGCTTTGTGGGCGATGTGAACCACTGCATCTCCTTCCGGGAGCGGTACGAGTCCTTTCTGATGGTGGGCAAGGAGCTGGGTGTGGATACCTCCTACCGGCTGCTTGATCATGATCTATACTACGCTGAGGACGGTTGGCTGTCAAGAAGACTGCCGGAAATGGGCGAGCTGCCCCAGCTGATCTTCTGCGCCAATGATTTTCTGGCCAGTCAGACCATGTTCGTGCTGGATTCCATGGGCAAGCGGGTTCCGGAGGATGTGATGGTCTGCGGCTTTGACGGAATCTATTCCATGCCGCCCACACTGAGCAGGCTGACCACCATTTCCACCCCTGCAAGCCAGCTGGGTGCCCTGGCAGCCACCACCCTGCTTCACAAGCTGATGTACCAGAACGATATCAACTCCAGCACCTACCTGCAGACAAAGATCATCTACCGGGAGAGCGCTCCTGAATGCTGACAAAAATAACCGGGTCGTCCAGACGGACGGCCCGGTTTTCTTGCTGCCGTTATTCCCCGGGAATCCGAAGGGTCATATTGGTGAAGGTTGCCTCAGTGTTCACGGCAAAGATGCCGATGTCACCGCCGTCCATGGCCTTGTAGACACGGACGCAGAGAACCTTGGCATCATCGATGTACAGTGTGGCGATTTCATTTTCCATCACCAGCTTCAGATGGTAGGTTTCGCCCGGCTCCAGGTCATAGTAGGTCTTGACCAGGGGGTCCACATAGGCCATACGGCTCAGAACGCTGCCCTCGAAGTGGAGCGCGTCATACTTGGCATCCACCACCATGCCGGAATACTTGTTGTACTCCCGGTCCTTGCCGAAGCAGAAGCCCAGGAAGCCTTCCTTGGTGAAGGTTACATCGGTTTCCAGCATGAACACCGGCTCCCGCTGGCCGAAGTTCACCAGGCTCACGGTTTTCTTGTCGCCGGAAGATACCCGGAAGCCGCCCTCGATGGTCTCGGCTTCGCCCTGGGTGTCCACCGCGGTGATGGCCTTGTCCTGGGTGAAGTAGTCGCTGTAGGTATGGGGCTCCCGGACACCCAGCTTGCCCTCTTCCAGCAGAACCAGCTCATGGTTCATCATGGTGCCTGCCCAGCTGTAGGAGCCTGCGTCGGTGTGCTCAAACTTTCTTCCGATCCAACCGCAGAGGTAACGGGTTCCGTTGAGCTCGGCGGTCTTGGCGGCATAGAAGCTGAAGCCGTCGCTGGCCAGCACAGGGTCCTCCGCCTGGACGAAGGGGCCGTTGATGCTGTCGGAAACGGCGTAGTAGGTCACGCAGTCCCAGCTATAGAGCAGGAAGTACTTGTCCCCCATCTTGAACAGGTCGGGGCATTCCAGCATATACTGCTTATTGGGGGCATACAGGGGGTCCATCAGCTCCCAGGTTTTCAGATCGTCGGAACGGTAACGGGCCACGATGCCGCCCAGCTTCTCGTCCCGGGCAGCGATGATCAGCCAGTAACAGCCGGCCTCCTCATTCCAGAACACCTGGGGGTCCCGGAAATCGTCGGAGGAGTAGTGATCCGGAGCGTAGAAGGTATCCTCGGGAACCTTGGTCCAGCTCAGGCCGTCATCGCTGACAGCGTGCATGACACACTCCTTGTCCATACCCTTGCTGGGCGCGGTGTCATTGTGACCGGTGTAGAAGCAATGGTACTTGCCCTGCTGATCCTGCATGACGCAGCCGGTGCCGATGGCGGAGTCGGGAGCGTCCAGATCCGGGCCGTAGTTCACAGCCAGGCCCATGTCCTGGTATTCATAGAGATTGTCCGTGGTGAACAGCCAGATGGGATGGTAAAGAGGGCCGTTGTGATCGGTATCATAGAGGTAATACAGCTTCAGCTCCTTACCGTCGGACATGGGCATCACGTCGCCAACCCATGCGTCATGGGATGTAGGGAACAACTGATTGGGCACTGCCTGGTAGGTTTGTGTCATGGCTTCTGTCTCCGTGTTTTCCGTAGTATTGGTTTCCGGCGTGGGATCTGTATTACCGCAGCCGACCAGCATTCCCAGCATCATTGCGGCCAGGATCGCCAGGGTTGTAATCTTTTTCACTGTATTTCCCCCTTCTGGATGGTAACTGTCTGGGTCTGTGTGACCCTGTATGACTTCCGTCACCGAAAATCATACAGCGTAACACCGCTCCCCGAAGGGGGAGGGAGCCGAAGCTCCCTCCTGAGGTTGAGGAGATAGGTTATTACTGCTCCAGGGTGATGGCAACGCCCTCGGCGATCTGCTCGGAAGCAGTCTGTGCGAAGGTGCTGACGGGGGTGCCGTCGGTCAGACCGGAGAAGATGGTCCAGTTGGCATCCCAGTACTTCTCGATGCCGATGGGGGAGAAGTGGATGTGGGCAGCCAGAGTGTTCATCAGGTCAACCTGCTCCTGGCCGTACAGCTCAACCAGGTTGTTGTTGTCGTTCTCCTGCTTCAGCTCGTAAGCCATTCTTGCGAACACAGCAGCGCCCTCGGGGTTGGCAGCGGTGACGGGGATGACGAAGCCGTTCAGAGCGCCGCCGCAGTCATACATCTGGCCGGAGGGGCCGGTGGGCAGAGGAGCCCACTCGATCTCGTAGTCGCAGGCGTAAGCGGTGATGGCGTTGAAGCCGTACTCACAGGTCATAGCCAGGGTGCCGCCCTTGAAAGCGGAGATGAAGCTATCGCCGTCGGGGAACATGATGAACTTGTCGGTGGTGTAGCCGTTCTGCAGGAACTCGAAGGTCTCGGTAGCCTGAGCGGTCTGGTAGTTGCTGGTAACGCCATTGGCGCCGTTGTAGTCGATGGTGGCAATGCCGTTGGCATTCAGCATCTGAACGTAGAAGGAATCCCACCAGCCGAAGCCGTAAACGTCGTTGACGCCGTCGCCGTCAGTGTCGCCGGTCATCTCCAGAGCCACATCACGGAAGGTATCCCAAGTCCAGTTGCCCTCCTGGAAGTACTCCATGGGGGTCTTGACGCCGTTCTGCTCGAACAGGGTCTTGTTGTAGGAGATGACAACGGGGGTAGCCTCAGCGCCCATTGCGTAGGGAACGCCGCCGAAGGAGAAGGCGTTGGTGCAGCTGTCGTACCAGAAGCCGTCGTTCAGGTCAACGAACTGGGAAACGTCCTGCACAATGTTCTTTGCGCCGTAGATGGGGAAGTTCTGGTCATGAGCCTGGCCCAGGTCACAGACCTCGCCGGAGTTGACCATGCTGATGATGGTGCTCTGCTGCTCGCCCCAGCCCACGCCAATGACGTTGACGGTGCCGCCGTAGGTCTGCTCAAACAGCTCCTTGGTGCTCCAAACCAGGTCGAAAGCATTGGGGTTGTCAGCCTTGTTGGCCAGCCATGCTTCCTCGGTGGTGTGCCACACGATGGTCAGGTTGGGGTTCTCCAGGGAAGGAGCAGCAGGCTCGGTTTCCTTGGGCTGAGTCTCAACGGGGGTGGTGTCGCCACCAGCATTGGGCTTGGTGGTCTCGGGGGTCTTCTCACCGCAGGCAGTCAGCAGAGCTGCTACCATGCAGATGGCGAGAAGCAGGGACAGGATGCGCTTGTTCATGGTTTTTTCCTCCTTTATTTTTTCAGACATCTTTTGATGTCCAAATTACTTGATACCGATGTGCTCGATGCTGTCAGCCAGCTTCCGCTGTGCGAACATATACAGCAGGAACATCGGGACGATGGCCAGCAGACAGCCGGCCTGGATACGGGTCTGGATGCGGATGGGGTCGAAGGCGGTCTGTCCGCCGATGAGGGCTGCCAGGTCAATTCGCAGAGAGGACAGGGCAACGATCAGGGTCCGGCGGTTGGTGCCCAGCAGCTGCTTGGTCAGGTAGTAGTCATTGAAGTGCCACACAAAGGAGAACAGGAACACGGTGACAATGGCGTTTCTGGCATTGGGCAGCATGATCTTCAGGAAGGTGCGCAGGGGGCCGCAGCCGTCGATGTGGGCGGACTCCTCCAGAGCCTTGTCCATACCTTCAAAGAACTGGCGGAAAATGTAGATGTACAGACCGGAACGGATGCCGGCGCCAAAGAGGCTGGGCAGATAGAAGGCGATGTTCTTGCCCACCAGGTTGATGGAGATGGTCTTGTCGAACACAGAATTGAATGCGGAAATCAGACCCAGAGGATCGAAATAGCGCATATTCATGTAGTAGGGCAGGATGATGGTCTGCATGGGAACCATCAGGGTCAGAATCACGCAGGCGAACAGCAGATTCTTCAGAGGGAACTTGAACCGGGCGAAGCCGTAGCCTGCCAGTGCGCAGCTCATCACATCCAGAACCGCGCAGCCCAGGGAGATCTCCATACTGCCCTTCAGGGCATCCAGATACTTCATGGACTTGAAGGCGTCGATGAAACCGGTGGCCGAGAAATTCTTGGGAATCCAGATGACACTGGGGTCATAAGAGTCCAGCGGATCCTTGATGGAAGCACTGATCATGTACAGCACCGGATACAGCAGCTGATAGGCCAGCAGCACCAGAACGATGTACTTCAAGCCCATATAAAAGGCTCTTTTGGTTTTCACTTCATTGATCATAGCGGCCTCCTTAGTTCTCGGGACGGACGATGACCTTGCTCATCATCAGATACACCAGGATCAGCACCACGCCCACCATGATGAAGTACAGGATGGACAGCGCGCTGGAATAACCGAAGCGCACGCTGGCGAAGGCGGTGTTGTAGATCATCTGAATAATGGTGTTGCCGAAATCAGAGAAGATGTCGATGACACTGTAGACGATGTTCAGCAGGATCATGGGGGTCAGCATGGGCAGGGTGATCTTGAAGAACACCTGCAGGGCGTTGGCGCCCTCGATCTCCGCGGCCTCGTAAACATAGTCGGGAATGTTGTGCAGACCGGCCAGGAACAGCAGGATCTGAACGCCGGAGCGCCAGGTCAGATCGAAGATCTTGCTGATCAGCTCGTTGATCAGATTCACGATGTTCTCCGGCAGGCCCATGGCAGTGAACAGGCCGGACAGGCCGGTGCTGGAGAAGATGGCCATGGATTCACCGGCGCCGCCTGCGGTGGTGGCGAACACGTCCTGCTTCAGAATGTCCATCAGAACGCCGGAGCCGATGATAACGGGCAGGAACGCGATGGCACGCATCAGGGTTCTGCCGGGGTACTCCTTCTTCAGCAGCAGGGCGAAGCAGATGGAATACACCAGAATCAGAGGCACGGTAATCAGATCCTTCAGAGAGTTGGCGCACTCCACCAGGAAATCCGTGTCACGGAACAGGGCGTACCGGAAGTTCTCCAGGCCCACCCATTCGCCAACCATGCCCTCCGGGGTGGAGGTCAGGGTCTGGAAGGCATAGGAGCAGGATTGCAGGAAGGGCGTGAGGAAGAACAGGATGAAGCCGATGAGCCAGGGCGTGATGAACAGGAAGCCGTAGATCATCTTTTTACGGTAATAAGGGATTTTTTTCATTTCTGTGCCTCCTCTCTTACGAAGTCCATTGCAGGGATCTGAACGCGGCCCACACGGGCTGCTTCGCTGCCGTAGTTCACATAGATCACGGAACCGTCAGCAAAGGTGGATTTGTAAACGTTTTCGGCCAGCTTCTGGTGGTGCACCAGACGGCTGCCCAGGGTTGCGTCGGCCAGTTCCTCACTCATGGCACCGATCTGGTCCTTCCAGTCCTCATAGGACAGGGAGAAATAGAACTGGTAGTCCGTATCCTGCAGGGCAGCAGGCGCTGCGGACATCAGACGGAAGGTGGGGCTGACACCGTACTCCACACAGCGCAGGAACGCGTGACGGAGGTTGCCGTTGTCGTTCATGGGGGTGCCGTAAAGCTCGGCGGTGCCGCTCATGACCAGCTGATAGAAGGGAATGGTGTCGTCCTCCACATCAAAGGAGCTGGAATAGGTGGGAACATTGGAAATGGCGTCTGCGTAGGCAAAGCCGTAGGCGAACACGCCGTCCAGCAGCAGGCGGTCGGTATGCTCGGCGGCATTGGCCAGGGCGCTGATCCAGGCGATTTCGGTTTCCAGCTGGGAGATGGGCTGCTTGCGGTAATCGCCGTACATCTTGTTGGTGATGCCGGTGATGCCCAGAGCGGAAATGCCCTTGCTCTCCGCGGAGGAAACCAGCTTCGCGGTGACTTCCGCGCCGGAGGCAGGAGTCAGCAGGTAAACCGCAGGCTTGTCGGTTTCCCGGGCACCGGAGGACAGCAGGTAGTCATACTGTCTGGAGGCGCTTCGGGAAACGTTCCGGGCGGTATCCAGGGAGGAGTAGCCCTTGCCGCTGGCCTTCAGGGTGGCAGTGTCGTACATGGGATAGAAGGGAATACCGGCCTGAGCCAGAGCAGCAGTCATCTGCTGGTAGCCGCGCTGGCCGCCCAGGGAGGATGCGTAGCTCAGAGAAACGGGCATTTTGCTTCTGGAGCCGCCCTTCAGGGTATCCTCCATAAACACCAGGATGTCCTTGCCGGTCATCTGCCGGACCTCCAGCGCAATGCGCTGAACGTCAGCAAAGGTGGTCAGAGGCTCCACGGCCTGGTAGGGAACGCCCAGGAAGGTCTTGCGGGTTTTCATGCCGCCGATGAAGTCCAGACCGATGGTCTGCTGACCGCTGGCATCCGCGCCGTTCATGCCGCCCTGCTCAATCAGGTACTGGCGGTAGCGGTCAGCCATTTCCACGTAGCCGTTGTTGGCATTCAGCAGGAAGTAGGTGACCTCATAGGTGAAGTCCTTGGTCTGCTGGGAGAGCATGGTGGAAACTTCCTCGTTGTCAGAGCCGGACAGCAGGGTGTTGTTCTCGCTCTGGATGAAGGAGACTACGGGGTATACATGGTTGGCAGCAGCGATCTTGCCGCTGACATTGGCCTTGATGGTGGACATACTGGCACCGTTGGTGATAACAGCCAGCATGGAGCCGTTCTGACGGCAGATACCGAAGACGGGCATCATGGCATTCTGGGTCACCTGGGTATAGTTCTGAACGTTCTGAGCCAGGTTTCTGCCGTAGACCGACTGGGAATAGCCCTGATAGGTCTGCTTCTGGTTGTTGAACTTGATGATGGCGCCGGAGCCGTCGGGAACCACCATGTAGCCCTCTTCCTCACGGGAGCCGGAGCCGAAGAAGGGCAGCAGGGACACGTTGGAAATCCGAAGGGCGCCGTGCTGGACAATCTCCTCGCCCAGAACCCGGGCCACGAAGCCCTCCTCAGTGATGCCGAAGAAACAGGGAATCTCAAATTCCTGCTTTTCGAACTGGAAGTTGATGTACACGCCGTTGTCGGCATATTCGTAGCGGTAGGTGCCTTCCTTGGTGGAGCCCATGAAGCTGTTGACCGTGTAGCTTGCGCTCTGGTCATCCACATAGGTCACATCCAGCAGAGCCTGGACCAGGGACTTGTTCTGGCCGAAGGCCACGGGATCCTTCTCAGCGTTCTCGGGGTTGCTGAGGAAGGTGGTTCCGTGGACCTTATCCTCCACTCGGAGCCGGGTGTTGCCGGGGTTGAAGAACAGGCGGAAGCTGTCGTTCTCCGCGGCCAGCTCCCATTTGGACTCTGCCTCCGTATGGGCATCCGCCACCCATTTTTCTGCTTCGGTATCTGTTTTGGAGGCCTCCTGGTTCAGGAAGCTGATGCCCCAAACCGTCAGACCAACCATCGCCGCCAGGAAAATGGCTTTGATGACTGTTTTCAAAGAAATATCTCTCATAGCGCCACCTCTTAACTCACACGGAACAGGACTTCTCTGGTGATCGTGGTCACGAAGCCAATGAAATCACTGGCCAGGCTGCCGCCCAGCATGATCAGGAACACCAGAATCAGCATGGTTGCCAGGGTGCAGGCGCAGGAGAAGCAGTTCTTCACAAAGCCGTACTCGTGCATCACCATCAGACCGATGAACTCAATCGTAATGCTCCAGGCCGCGCCGGCAACGATCAGATAGGTTGCGAAGGGCTCCTCCATGGTCAGACCGTTGCTGACCACCGCGCCGGCAAAGGTGCCGATGACAAAGGGCACCAGGCAGTAGCAGGTGTAGATGAAGATGTCCCGGAACCGGCCGGTGCCATCCAGCAGAATGCCCATGATCCAGTTGGAGATGACGAACAGGCCAAAGGGAAGGGCCACGCCCAGCAGCTGCATCAGCACGTTGAAGTCGCTGAGCTTGTTGTAATTGAAGATATAGCTGGTATTCTGACGGCTGAACACGGAAGCGAAGAACAGCAGCACAAGAATCACGCAGGAGATGCTCCAGCTGCCCCGGTTCTTGAACCGGATGTCGTAGGAGGCATCAAAGGGGTGCATGATGGTCACGAAGGGATTGGTATAATTTCTGTTATCCATGGGTTACTCCTTTCGTGTCCGTTTGATAATGCTCATTGCCACAGCCAGCACCGCAATGCCGCCGATGGCGTAGAGGCCGTAATTTCGCACCAGCTCCAGTCGGTTCTTGCCGAAGGAACGGGAATAGCTGTAGCGGTCGCCGGACAGGCGCAGATACTGCATGGCCTCGTCATAGCGGTTCTCCTGGGCCAGGGCCTTGCCGATGCCGTTGTAGGCCAGGATAGAGTTGGCGTTGCGCTCCAGCACCTGCTTCCACAGCAGCTCCGCCTCGCTGTAATGACCAGCGTCATAGGCAAGCACTGCCTGCCGCACCAGAGCGCCGTACTCGGTGGGCTCGAACACCGTGATGTTGTTCTTCAGACGGTCCAGCACATAGACCCGCTCACCCCGGCATTCCACAGCCACGGGGGTGTTGAAGGTGCCGGTCTGCTGACCGTAGCCGCCAAAGACGGTGATCAGATTGGCCTCCTGATCCCGGACGAAGACGCGGCTGCTGGTCAGGTCGATGGCGTAGATAAAGCCATCGTCATCCACCTTCACATCGATGAAGCTGGGGTAGTTGGGGGTGGTCTTGTTGTAGGTGATTTCCTCATCGCCGAAGTTGAATTCCTCGTTGCCCACGGCGAAATAAACGTTGTTGCCCAGGGGATTCAGCTTTTTCACCTGGCTCTTGGGGAGCTGGGTGCCCACGGTGGAGGTGTAGACGAAGCCGTCAGCGCCGCAGTCCACGTTGGAATACTCGATGGGCAGGATGCTGGTCATGGCCGCGCGCTGCTCATCGGAGAGAATGCTCTTCCACATGTAGCTGAACAGCACATCGGCAGTGACCTCGACCTTGTTTGCGCCGAAGAAGCCCATGAAGCTGCCGTCCAGATCGTACTGCAGGAGGCCTGAGTAGCAGCCCTTGCTCAGCACGAAGGCACGGCCGTAGACATCGATGCCCACCTTGGTGGGAGCGAAGCTGAAATCCTCGGGGATCAGGCTGCTCACAGGCTTATCGATGGTGCCGATGACCTGCTTATCCTTGATCAGCAGAATCCGGGCCAGGGAGGTCTGGCAGGCGTAGATCACGCCGTCATTGCTGACATACAGGCCCTGCACATCGGTCAGAGGGATCTCCTCACCGTTCATGGTGACGGTTTCGATGATCTCCTTCAGCCCCAGCTCCTCATCCAGCACAATGAGCCGGTTGTTGCCGGTGTCTGCCACATACAGCAGGCCTTCCTCCGACATGAAGAAGTCAGAGGGGGTCTTCCAGTTGCCGGTGCCGATCTGCATACCGTTTTTCACCAACACAGGGGCATAACCGGCAGGGGCCTTCTGGGATTCGTCCCATTCGTCATAGGTATAGCTGTTGAAGGTGTTCTGTGCATGGACCGTGGGGATCATGGAGGTCACCACAGCAAGCATCAGAAAGCAAGACAGCAGCTTTCGAAACGTATTGCCCATCGTTAACCCTCCTTCATGCCGGCGAAGGTCATGGTTTCCACCACGTTGCGCTGCATCAGAATGAAGATCACAATGGGAGGAATCATCAGCAGCACGGAGCCGGCCATACCGGAGCCCATACGGGCGTAGAGGTTGGAGGCGGAGATCTGCTCCAGGGCCACCTTGACCACCTTCAGCTGCTCGTCGTAGACCAGTTCCTTGGACAGGCCGTTCCAGATATTCACAAACTGGAAGATGAACACGGTCAGAATGGCAGGCTTGATGTTGGGCAGCACCAGCTGGAAGTAGATGCGCCATTCGCTGGCGCCGTCCAGACGGGCGGCCTCCAGAATGGACTCGGGGAGCTGCTCGATGAACTGCTTGATCAGGAACAGACCCAGGGAGGCGCCGATGCTGGGCAGCAGATAAGCCCAGTAGGTGTTGAGCATATTCAGCTTGGAGATGATGATGAAGGTCGGCAGGAAGGTAACCTGGCCCACGAACATCAGACCCAGCAGAATGATATTGAACAGGCCCTCACGGCCGGGGAAATTGTGCTTTGCCAGAGGGTAGGCCGCCATACCGGCCAGCAGCACATGGAGCACCGTACCCAGAATGGCAACAAACAGGGTGTTGAACAGGTACCGGGAGAAGGGCACCCAGAGGTTGGACATGAGCTGGAACAGCTCGGTGTAATGCTCGGTGGTGGGGCGCACCACATACAGCCGGGGTGGGAACTGGAACAGCTCCTCAGAGGGCTTCAGAGACTGGATCACGGTATAGTACAGGGGGAACGCCATGAACGCGCCCAGCAGGAGCAGCAGGAAGATCACGAAGCCGTTGCCGATCTTCGATCTGCGGTGCTCCAGACCCAGCCGCTTGTGAGAATGCTTCTTTTTCATTGGATACACCTCCTGTTTAGTGACCCATCTTGCCGATGAGGGAAGTTGCCAGCTTCTTGGAATACTGCATCATCAGCACCAGCACCACGCCCATGGCGCAGGCATAGCCGAATTCAAAGCGCAGGTTGCCGTAGTCCATGATGTGGGTGACGATGGTTTCGCCGGCGTAGCCGGTACTGGGCAGGCCTGCCAGCACCGCGGAGACTTCACCCACAGCGAAGCAGTTGACGATCTGCATAACCGCGCCGAAAACCATCTGGTTTGCCATGGAGGGGATGGTGATGTACCACAGCTCCTGGAAGCGGTTCTTGATGCCGTCCATCATACCTGCCTCGTAGAGGGTCTTGTCCACATTCTGGAAGCCTGCGATGAAGGTCAGGAAGCTGATGCCCATGCTCATCCACAGGGAAACCACGATCAGCACCGGCAGGATGTAGGCCTCGTCGGTGAGCCAGCCGATGGGCTCGTTCACCAGACCCAGCTTCATCAGGAAGCCGTTGATCAAACCGTACTGGTCGGAGCTGAAGATCAGCCGCCACACACCCCAGCCGGCCGCGCCGACGATGGTGGGGATGTAAAACAGGGCGGTGACAAAGGCTCTTGCAAGGGGCTTCAGATCGTTGATCAGCCAGGCCACCAGGAAGCAGATCACATAGCTGGCAGGTCCCAGGATGATGGCAAAGATCAGGGTGTTTTTCAGAGAAACGATAAAGTATTCATCGTTCAGGAAGATCTGGAAATAGTTTTCCAGGCCCACAAACACAGGTGTCTGCACCATGTCATAATCGGTGAAGCTCAGCACGATGGAGACGATGACCGGGAGAATGGTAAACAGCACGAAGAAGATCAGATAAGGCAGCATCATCAGATAGCTGACCCGGTTGGCCTTGATGTTCTGACCGAGCTGCTTGTATTTGTTCTTGGCAGGGAGCATAATCAGTCTCCTTTCCGCTGGTCCAGCTGCAGCTGCTTTCTGGCCAGCTCTTCGTCCACGGCGTTCATCCAGTAGTTCAGGGTGTCACGGGCATTTTCGCCGTTGTAGAACACCTGACGGAAGGCGTTGTCGATGTTTCTGGAGACGTAGTAGCCGCCGGGAATCTCCGGCACCTCCACCACATTCTCCCACTGCTGCAGCAGCAGCGCTTTTTCTTCGTCACTCCACAGGCTGGCCCGGAAGGCATCCAGGTTGGCAGGGGTGTGACGGCCCAGGGTACTCAGCTCTGCTTCCACATCCCGGGCGTACATCTCCTGAACCTCAGCGCTGTTCCACCACCGGACAAACTCCCATGCGGCAGCCTCGTCCTTGCAGTTGTTCAGAATGATGGTGCAGGTGCCGCTGGCGCTGGTGGAGCGATCCAGGGTGCCGTCCTCACGGGGAGTGCCGGGAATGGAGGTCATGATCCACTGACCGGCAATTTCGGGAGCGGCTTCCTCCAGGGTGTTGTACAGGGCGTAGCTGGAAATGACGATGGGCATTTCGCCGGTACGGAACCGGTTGAAATCGTCCTTGTACAGGGCGAAGTCGTACAGAACATAGAAATCAGACCACTGCTTGAAGGCATCATAGGCACCGGGGGTCATCAGATTGGTGGTGATGGTATCCCCATCCTCGTTGTAGACGCTGATGCCCTTCTGGGCCAGCAGGGTGGGCAGCAGGTTGATGGTGCCGATACCGCTGTTCATGGTGGCGTAGCCGTCGGTATAGGGCAGGCCGATGGACAGGGAGTTGGACTGCAGCACGGGCAGCAGAGCCATCAGCTCCTTCCAGGTGTTGGGAATCTGGAGTCCCAGCTCGTTCATGATGTCGGTACGGACATACATCACATAGAATTCCTGGGTCTCGGGCACCGCGAAGGTCTGACCCTCATAAACATAGGGAACAAAGGCGCTGTCGGAATACAGGCCGGTCATCTCTTCAAAGCCCTCCATGCCGTCCACGGGAGTGATGGCGCCGCGGAAGGCAAGGTTCATGGCCTCGCCGCGGGAGGTGAAGATGTTCACATCGGGACCCTGGCCTGCCAGCGTTGCCTTGACCAGGGCGCCTTCCACCAGGCTGATGTTGACGTTAATGCCGCTTTCGGGGGTGAAGTAGGCATCGATCAGGCGCTTGACCACGTTGGCCTGGTCACGGCCCTTGCCCATCCAGATGGTCAGCTCTCTGTCCGCGTTCTCGGAACCGGCAGTGGACACATCATTATAAGAATGGGTGAAGGAGCCCAGGAAGGCATGGACCTCATGGCCCATGCGGCTCAGGAAGCTGCCCTCGGCAATGGGATTCTCAGCGCCCACGCCGGTAACGTACAGATAGTCGATCTGCAGTGCCTGCTGCTGGAATTCCAGAATCCATTCTGCCAGGGCCTCAATGTTGGTCTTGAACATGGAAAGCCGACGGGCGATGGTGTAGGGCTCGTCAATGAAGGACTGGAACTGCAGCTCCATCTGGCTGAGGATACGGGAGGAATAGCAGCCCTCGCCGTAACGGTCCTCCAGATAGCTGATGTAGCCCTGGAGCTCGGAGAGGATGGCGTGCAGCTTGCCGTCCAGATCGGGGATGGCGGTTTCCAGACTGTAGTCACGGTAGGTATCGGGGTCGGTGCCGGTGATCATGATGATCTCCCGGTACAGAGTATTGATCTGGTACAGGGTTTCCTGCATCTTGATGGCCTGGGCTTCCTTTTCGCCCTGGACCACCTCCAGGCGGATCCGGTGGGTGCCGGCAGTCAGATACAGCTGCCAGGGCTCATCGCCGCCCAGGAAACCGGTCTGCCAGTCGATGGCGTAATCAAAGGGGATCAGCGCCGCCTCAGCAAAGGGAACCTGACCGTCCACCTCCAGGCGACGGAGGCTGTCCTGGCCCTTGTTCACATTCTGGCGGTAGCGCAGGCCCAGCTGATACAGGCCGTCGGCAGGGACTTCCACTTCCCACTCGATCCACTGGCCGTTGTCTGCCCAGGTCTCACCGCCGATGGTGTTGTAGCGCAGGCAGGTGGCGTGGTAGGGAATGGTATAGGGGCTGGAGCGGTCATAGGCGGAATGGAGCTGGGAGGAGGACTTCAGGCTGGCGTTCTCGCCCTCGATCTGCAGATACAGGTCAGCGGCAGCAGCAGGGGCGCTGTTGGCGGACGCGTACTGTGCATAGGGGATCAGCTCCTCCTGGAAAATGCGGACATATTCCACCAGGCAGTTGCCGTCCTTCTGGCCCAGGGCGATGGTATGCTCGCCTGCGCTCAGCTCCAGACTCAGACGGCCGCTCTTGGCAACACGCAGAGGCTCCTCTGCCCAGGTATTGGCCTCCAGCTGGGAGGGACGGATCTCGTCGCCGGCGGCGGTGTAGCGGAACACGCCGTCATCGGTCCAGAGCCGGGTCAGGGTCACTGCTTCATCGCAGACAGGCTTGCCGTCCACCAGAACGATCATATCCAGCTCCCGGCCATCCTGGCCCAGAGTCTGATAGCCCACATTGATATAGTAGCTGCCGGAATCACTGACGGTGAAGGTCCATTCTTCGGGCTCAGCAGAAAGCTGAACGCCGCCTTCTCCTGCCTGAAGCAGAATACCGCTTCCATGAGGATTCAGCTCGTACGCAGGAGCAGCAGCTCTGGGTTCTCTTGCCACATCCGCACCATGGGGCGCGAACATGGACAATCCAAGCAGAACCGCCAGAACAATTACTACACCTGTCCATAAGTATGCTTTCAAGTTTCGCATTGCTTTGACTCATTCCCTTCCTTTTGCAGGTTTCTTGACAGCTATCATTGTATTAACACTTTGTTCATATGTCAATTTACTTTTATGGTCAAATGAAAACTTTGTAAACATCACAAAAACAAGGGCGCGTATTTTGGTAAACATTTACAACGGCTGTTTTCCTGTATAGAATCCCTTCCGAACCCCCATGCCCCTGGGGCACGTTATCAAATTTTCCTAGTAATGCTTCAAACGTTGCGGAGGCCTGCACATTCGTCCCTGTGAACAGGACACACTGTTCCCTACTTCCCTTTTTACATAAATTATCATTTGTTTACATTCGTAAACCACACTCGCTATATTTGTAGCTTTTGTGCATTGACTCGTTCCCTGTAAACAGTATAGTATGAAGGGTGTAAACCCCCTTTCCACGGCAACACCATACAGAGAAATGAGGAATCATAATGAATCATGTTGACGACTTTCCCTGCTATCTGATCGAAAACCGGACAACCTTCGCCTTTTCCGCCGAGAATCCCACCGGCACCCGGGCAGGCGGCTCCAGGGGCGGCGACTGCACCAAGCTGCGTCCCTGCATCACCATCCAGCCCGGCGAAACCGTGACCCTGGCTGACACCGACGGCCCGGGCATGATCCAGTCCATCTGGTTCACCGGCTATGTGGGACACAGCTTCATTCTGCGCATCTACTGGGACGGCCAGGAGCATCCTTCTGTGGAGGCCCCCATCTCCGCCTTTTTCGGCAGCGCCTATGATGAAAACTTTGCCGACCGGGACGGCCGGTATCCGGTGCTGAACTCCTCCATGATCCTGGTGGCCCCGGGCCGGGGACTGAACTGCTACTGGAAGATGCCCTTCCGGAAGCACTGCCGGATCACCATGGAAAACCGGGGCCAGGAAAGCCAGGTGCTGTACTACATCATCACCGGCTGCAAATGCGACCTACCGGAGAACATCGGCTATTTCCACGCCGCCTACCGTCAGGAACACCCGGTGCAGAAGGGCCGCAGC
This sequence comes from Oscillospiraceae bacterium, assembly GCA_017506735.1. Classification (GTDB taxonomy): domain Bacteria; phylum Bacillota; class Clostridia; order Oscillospirales; family Oscillospiraceae; genus Faecousia. The sequence continues at coordinate 25,811 of JAFVMW010000006.1, forward strand.
TACACCATTCTGGACGGTGTTGAGGGCAAGGGCCAGTTCGTGGGCGTGACCCTGGCCACCGGCATGAACGGAAACAACACCTGCTGGGTGGAGGGCGAAGCCCGGATGTATCTGGACGATGATCCCTACCCTTCCATCCACTACACCGGCACCGAGGATTATTTCGGCGGCAGCTACGGCTTCGGAAACGACATCCACCTGAAGCAGTATCAGACCTACGGCGGCCTTTACAGCGGAATGTACGCCATTCTGGGCGACAACCGGGCCTTTTACAATGGCCAGCAGCGTTTCCTGCTCTACCGCTTCCACATCGCCGATCCCATTTATTTCGAGAAAAACTTCCGCATGACCCTGGACAACCTTGGTTGGACCGGTCCCCGGTACGATGATTACACCTCCGTGGCCTACTGGTATCAGACACTGCCCTCCGCTCCCCTGCGTCCCCTTCCCAGCGACAGTGAAATGATCATGAAGTAAGAATGAAAGGAGTCCGTCATGGCACAAGTTCACTGCAATTTCTATTCCTATTCTCTGGGGTATCCTGTGGACATTGAGGTAATTCTCCCTTCCTTCACCTCCTGCAATCTGTCCCAGCCCCACACCCACAGGCTGCCCGGCAGGTTCCCGGTGATCTATCTGCTCCACGGCTACGGCAATGATTACCAGGCCTGGCTGCGCTACACCAGCGTGGAACGCTACGCCGAGGAGCACCGCATTGCTGTTGTTACCTTCTCCTGCCATAACAAGGCCTACCACAACGCCCCCTATGGCGAGAATTTCTACGATTTCCTCAACGAGGAGCTGCCGGAATTTGTGGAGAACTATTTCCCCATCTCCACCAATCCCAAAGAGCGGTTCATCGCCGGCCTGTCCATGGGCGGCTACGGCGCTCTGCTCCACGGTCTGAAGAATCCCCGGCGGTACAGCGCCATCGGCGCCTTCTCCCCCGGCATCCCCGATCCGGATGCGGAGCCGGATCTGAACCGGGTCATGCGTGAGAATCTGTACGATGTGACCGAGCAGCTTCTGGCCTCCGGCGAGCCGATGCCCGACCTGTTCCTGTGCATCGGCAACCGGGATTTCCTCTATGAGCGGGTCAGCAAATACCATCAGGCCTTCGGACACCGGTGGACCCGTTCCCGTTATCGCTATGACGATCTGCCGGGCTACGAACACGAATTCGCCATCTGGGACAGGGAAGTCGCCGCCTTCCTGGACTGGATTCAAAGAGACGATGTTTTCAAGAAACTGGGCATGAATAAGGTATAACCGGGCATTGGATTTTCTCTTTCATAAAGCATTTCGAGGCCGCAGCAGTTTGCTGCGGCCTCAAAAAACGGCACCTGCCGGAGGTTTTCCAGCAGAGTCTGGATCATATTGGAGATATTCCAGTCATCCTCCACCAGAAGAATCTTATATTTATTATTCGACATCGTCTGTTTCCTCCATTTCCAAAGCGAAGCTGAATTCTGTTCCGCCGCCGGGGCGGTTTTTTGCTTTCAGCTCGCCGCCGTGGGCCTTGATGATGGTTTTGCACACACTCAGGCCGATTCCCATATTGCTCCGCATCCGTTCCTTTTCCGCCTCGGCCTTCAGCTTTTCCTGCTGCTTCAGCCGGGTGGTCAGGGCGCCGGTCATGGTGGAGACAATGAGCATGACCACAGCGGAAGAGATGCACTCCGGAGAAATCAGGTCAAAGGCCCAGTAGGGGTGGGTAAAGGCCCAGTTCACCGCCAGCACGCTGATCAGGCTGGAGGTAATGCCGAAGCCATAGCCCTGGGTCTGCCAGGACACCAGGAACACACCCAGTACAAAAATCATGGGGGTCATGGTTTTGGTATCGAACTGCTCCACCAGAAACAGGTTCACCAGAAACACCACGATCAGGATAAACGCGGTAAACAGACTGTCTGCAATGATATGCTTTTTGCGCTCCACGGACACACCTCCAAACTTTTCACGTTATTATAGCATTTTTCCTTCTGAAATGCACCCCCGTGCCTGCCGGTACGGGGAGTTCTCGGTTAAGATACGGCAAAGAACAGGCTGCCGCCGGGCTCCGGGGGGTTCCGGCCTACAGACTTCCGCTCCGGACGGTGCAGGTTTTCCCGGATTTTTTACGGGTTTCAGTGGACTATTTGTCCAGAATATGATATATTTTTATCAGAATCCAACAATTGAAAGCGAGGTCTTATTATGAACCGTATCCGGAGAATACTCAGTCTGATTTTGGCTCTGAGCCTGGTCTTTTCCATGGTTCCCGGCATAACCGTGGAAGCCCTGGTGGCAAAGCCCGAACAGCCGGGCCCCACAGCATCCTACGGACGGATCGACTGGAGGGCCAACCCCCACTATCCCAACGCGCAGCCCCGGGAATTTCCCCGGCAGCCCCAGGCGGAGCCTGACTACACAAGCTACAGCGATTATCTGAGCCTGGATGAAGCCGCTGCTGTCATGCGCCAGGAGATGATCAACCGCAGCGACGTGATCTACCTGAATTTCTACCTGGATTACTCTGACCCCCGGGTCGGCCAGGGCGATTTCCTGGATGTGCTGCTGGATGCCACCTTCGAGCATACCGGCCAGCCCAAGGAAGGCGACTACCTGTATCTGCACTACGGCGGCTGCAGCGCCGACTATGGCTGGGACTATTCCGGCAGCCGGGAATACTATTCGACCACCATCTACATGGGCTACTACACCACCGGTGCCCAGGAGCAGGAGCTGGATCGGGCCGTAGAGGCGCTGCTGGAGGAGCTTGCCCTGGATGGCCGCAGTGAATACGAAAAGGTGAAGGCCATTTATGACTACATGGCAGAGAACATCCGCTATGACTATGACCATCTGTACGATTGGGAATACGAGCTGCAGTACACCGCCTACGCCGCCCTGGTCAACCGCACCGCCGTGTGTCAGGGCTACGCCAACCTGATGTACCGGCTGCTGCTGGAATTGGGGGTGGAATGCCGCAGCATCGTCAGCATTGAGGAGGAGTGCCACGCCTGGAACATCGTCCGGCTGGGTGACCTGTACTACAACTGCGACGTAACCTGGGACGAAAATGTGCCCCCTCAATACTACAACTATTTCCTGAAGGGCAATGTATTCTTCAACGACCACACTCCTGATTTCTATTACCGGACCGAGGAATTCCTCCGGGAGCATCCCATGTCCGAAACCGACTACGACCCCAGCAACGCCCCCAGCCATACCCACAGCTACACCTCCAGGGTTGTGGCGCCCACCTGTACCGAGGAGGGCTTCACCCAATGGACCTGCACCTGCGGCGATGGCTACACCACCGATGTAACCCCTGCACTGGGTCATAACTGGAATGAGGGCCTGGTCACCACCGAACCCACTGAGAATACCCCCGGTGTGAGAACCTATACCTGCCAGCGGTGCGGTGACACCAGAACCGAGGAGATTCCTCCGACAGGCCACACCCATCGCTACTCCCCTGTTATCACTGACCCCACCTGCACCGAGCAGGGCTTCACCACCTACACCTGTACCTGCGGCGACAGCTTTACCTCTGACCCGGTTCCTGCCCTGGGCCACGACTGGGATGAGGGTGTTGTAACCAGAGAACCCACCGAAGCGGCAGCAGGTGAGAAAGTCTTCACCTGTCTGCGGTGCGGCTGCACGGAAACGGAAGTCCTTCCTCCCCTGGAGCATACCCATCGCTACTCCCCTGTTGTCACTGACCCCACCTGCACCGAGCAGGGCTTCACCACCTACACCTGTACCTGCGGCGACAGCTTTACCTCCGATCCCGTTCCTGCCCTGGGTCACGACTGGGACGAGGGTGTTGTTACCAGAGAGCCTACGGAAGAAGCGGAAGGCGAGAAAACCTTCACCTGCCAGCGCTGCGGCGATACGGAAACCGAGCCTATTCCCAAACTGGCCCATACCCACAGCTATTCCCCTGTTGTCACCGACCCCACCTGCACCGAGCAGGGCTTCACCACCTACACCTGTACC